>JANXVW010000133.1 GCA_025351455.1 Betaproteobacteria bacterium
CTGTTCGACGGGAGCAAGCTGATCGAGATCGGCTTTCGCAAGACTTCCGCGCAATTTGCCTACGATCCGGTGACCCACCGCCAGACGCCGGTGGCCATCGATCCGGAGGGACGCAAGGATACGATCGCCGTTTTCCAGGAAGCATTCGAGCTCTACAGCCAGCGCCTGTACCGCATCGGCGAAAGGAAATGAGCCCCAATCCTGGTGCGGTTGCCTGCATCGAAACGCCGCGAAGCTGACAGCCGCATGGGCGAAGCCTCCCACTTGCAAGGGAGCGGAATTTCCCCGGGCTGCCGGACCGGATAACTTTCGATACGGCGGACCTGATTGATCTTCAAGGTCAAATCGGTATAATGCCGGCCTTCCTTGCCTTACCGGGTCCGCATCCCGGAAGGCTTTCCGCCCCGACCGGGATTCTCCCGCAGGGGCCCACCCACAAGGAGACAAATCAATGCGGCATTACGAGATCGTTTTCATCGTCCATCCCGACCAAAGCGAGCAGGTCCCCGGGATGATTGAGCGTTACCGCCAGATGGTGACGTCGCGCAGCGGCTTCATCCATCGCCTCGAAGACTGGGGCCGGCGCCAGCTGGTATTCCCCATCCAGAAGGTCCACAAGGCGCACTACGTACTCATGAACATCGAGTGCGACCAGTCCACCCTGGACGAGCTTGAGCACGCCTACAAATTCAACGACGCAGTCCTGCGCCATCTGATCGTGAACATGACGCGTGCCGTAACCGAACCTTCCCCGATGATGAAGGAAGAGAAGTCGCGCACCGTGGTCGGCGAAGGCGCCAAATCGGAAAGCGCCAAATCGGAAAGCGCGAAATCCGAGGGCGGCGAGAAGCCGGCCGCTGCCGAGGCCGCCTAGGTCGGGGTGAACCGCAACACGGTCATGCTGGATGGAATGCTGGTTGCGCGTGAAGAGCTACGCCATACGCCGGCCGGGATGCCGGCACTGAGTTTCAGGATTGGCCACGCATCCGGGCAGGTCGAAGCAGGGTTGCCCAGAAACGTAAACCTCGAGATAGACGGGGTGGCGCTGGGTGATGTGGCCGAGGAACTGAGCCGGGTGCCCCTGGATGGGCGATACAGTTTCGAAGGCTTCCTCGCGCTGAGAAGCAAACAGTCGAGAGTACCGGTGTTGCATGTAAACAGATTCGAATTGAATAAAGGATAGACAAATGGCACGTTTCGGAGGCGCTAAAGGCAAAGGCAAGGACAAAGGCAAGGAACGCAGCAACCGCCCGTTGTTCCGCCGCCGCAAGTTCTGCCGCTTTACCGCGGAAGGCATCAAGGAAGTGGATTACAAGGATGTCGAAATCCTGAAGGATTTCATCAACGAGAACGGGCGCATTATTCCGGCCCGGATCACCGGTACGAAGACGCACTTCCAGCGCCAGCTGTCGGTTGCGATCAAGCGCGCGCGTTACCTGGCGCTGCTGCCGTACACCGACCTGCACTGAGGAGCGAAGGAACATGCAAATCATCCTGATGGAAAAAGTGCACAACCTCGGCCAGCTTGGCGACGTCGTCAAAGTCAAGGGCGGTTTCGCGCGCAATTTTCTGATCCCGCAAGGCAAGGCCAAGCGGGCGACGGAAAAGGCGATCGAGGAATTCAAGGCGCGCCGTGCCGACCTGGAAGCTGCGCACAACAAGGCGCTGTTGCTGGCACAGGAGCGTGCAGGCAAGCTCGAAGGTCTGATGGTGCAGATCACGCAGAAGGCGGGCGTGGACGGCCGACTGTTCGGATCAGTCACCAACTATGACATCGCCGAATCACTGAAAGCCCAGGGGCATGAAGTGACGAAGGCGATGGTGCGGCTGCCTCAAGGCCCGCTCAAGCAGGTCGGAGATTACCCGATTACGCTCGATCTGAACGCCGACGTTACGACGACCATCACCGTGTCGGTCCTGGGCGACACGTCGAACTAAAGCGGCAAGCAGGAGTGGCAAAAAAAAGGGCTGTGAAAACAGCCCTTTTTATTTTTCTTCTTGCGCCGCTCCGCAGCTTCCGAATAATAGCTGGCGACAGGTCCGTTCGCGCCACTTTTACGCACTGACAACACCCTAAAATCCCATGGCGCAGTTCGCAACGCAGCGCGTCGGCGTCGCCGACACCCAGGTCGAGTTCATCAAGCTGCCGCCCCACTCGGTGGAGGCCGAGCAGTCCGTGCTTGGCGGGCTGCTGCTCGATAACACCGCCTGGGACAAGATCGCCGATATGATCGGCGAATCGGATTTTTACCGCGCCGACCACCGCCTCATTTATCGGCACGTCTCCAAGCTGGTCGGCAATTCGCGGCCGGCTGACGTCATCACGGTTTCGGAAAGCCTGGAGAGTACCAAGGAGCTCGACGGCGCCGGCGGCCTGGCCTATCTCGGCGCATTGGCGCAGAACACGCCCACGGCTGCCAATATCCGCCGGTACGCGGAAATCGTGCGCGAGCGGGCGGTCATGCGCAAGCTCGCCGAAGTCGGCACTGAAATCGCCGAGACCGCCTACAACCCGATGGGCAAGGAAGCCGGGCAGCTGCTCGACGAAGCGGAATCGAAGGTATTCGCGATTTCGGAACAGGGTGCGCGTGGCAAACAGGGCTTCATGGACATGCAGCCGCTGCTGACGCAAGTTGTCGAGCGCATCGACATGCTCTACAACCGGGACAATCCCTCCGACGTGACCGGTGTGCCCACCGGATTCACCGATCTCGACAAGATGACGTCCGGGCTGCAGCCAGGCGACCTGGTCATCGTGGCCGGCCGTCCGTCGATGGGCAAGACTTCGCTCGCGTTGAACATGGCGGAGCACGTGGCGCTTGAGTCGGGCCTGCCGGTCGGCGTGTTCTCCATGGAAATGGGGGCCTCGCAACTGGTCATGCGCATGCTCGGCAGTGTCGGCAAGCTCGACCAGCACAAGGTGCGCACCGGGCGCCTGGCCGACGAAGACTGGCGCAAGCTGACCGATGCGGTGGGCAGGCTCAACGATGCGCCGATCCACATTGACGAAACCGCCGCGCTGAATTCCCTCGAATTGCGTGCGCGAGCGCGCCGCCTTCACCGGCAATACGGCAAGCTCGGCCTGATCGTGGTCGACTACCTGCAACTCATGTCGGCCAGTTCGCAGGGCGAGAACCGCGCCACGGAAATCTCGGAAATCTCGCGCGGGCTCAAAGCACTGGCGAAGGAGCTCAACGTGCCGGTGGTTGCGCTGTCACAGCTGAACCGCAGCCTGGAGCAACGTCCGAACAAGCGGCCGGTCATGTCGGACTTGCGCGAGTCCGGCGCCATCGAGCAGGATGCGGACCTGATCCTGTTCATCTACCGCGATGAAGTCTACAACCAGGATTCGCCGGACAAGGGCAAGGCCGAAGTCATTATCGGCAAGCAGCGCAATGGCCCCATCGGCACCATTACCCTGGTCTTCCAGGGCGAGTACACGCGCTTCGCCAACTTCGCTGATCCCGGCCGCTTCTAGCCAGGCATTACCGCAGCATCGAACCGCCGGACGGATTCTCGTGCGGAAAATGACTCCTGAATTCGAGCACGGCTCTCGCAAGTTCAGTGTCCATTTTCTCCTGCCGGTAGATCGCCATCAGCTTGATCCATGAATCCCGATCCTTGGGATCCTTGTGTACCTGGAATTGCAGCAGGCTGAGGGCGTTCTGGGTGCGCCCGAGCGCGATGAAGCGGTCCACGTCCGTGAACATCGAACGGGTGTTGTCCAGGGCCTGGTCCATTTCGAACAACACGTCGCTCGACAGGCCGGAGACCGTTGCAGGCGCCGGCGGTTCGCTTTCGAGCCTGAGGTCCACATCCGTGGTCTGCTGCAGGGCGCTGATATCGATCGCGGCGTCGGGTACCCGTCCGGATTCGGCGGCCGGCGGCGGCGTGTCGGCAGAGAATTCCGCAGGGACCGGCGTCGGCGGCAGGCGTGATGAGGGCGGCGGCATCGGCACGTTGGCGCGCGGCGCGGCGCCGGGCTTCGGGCTGGACTCAAGTTCGCGCATTACGGTCGCGGCGGTGGCCAGCATGCGATCGAGCTGATCGTCGGTTTCGGCGAGCCCACGCGTGAACGAGCCGCGGCGGCCATAGACGAAACCACCGATCGCCGCCGCGACGACCAGCCCCGCGAGGGCGAGCCAGACATACCAGGAAACCGGTTCGGATTTGACGATCGTGCGGATTTCCACTTTCGGCGGCGGCGCTGGCTGCGCGACGACCGGAGCCTGTACCGGCGCGGAATTGACGTTCTTCTGCAGGTTTTGAATGGAAAGTTCGAGGCGTTGCAGCTGCTGCTCAATCCCTTCCTGTTTCAGGTGCAATTGCCTGACCCCGGATTCCAGGGCGAGTGCCATGTCATCCAGCGGCCGTACTCCACCGGCAACCGGCATTTCGGCGCCACACAGCCGCATCAGCTGCCGGCATTCCTGTGGGCCAGGCTTGTCGCCCAGCTCGAGCGCCCGACGCAGCGTGATCGGTTTGCGGGGCTTTGCCGGGGTTTCTTCGACGGCTTGCGCCGGCAATTCATTCGCTGCTTGCATCACCGGTTCCGCAGATGTCGCCGCAATGCCGCGGCGCGCATGATGGCCGGCCGCGGATTTTGCGGCCCCAGCGGGCGCTGAACGGGATGCATTGCGCAACTCGCGCAGATCGGGAAACCACAATACCGTGCCGGCGGGAACGTCCCGGATGCGGCCGTTCGGAAAGGTTCCCCGGTTACCGGCAATGACCTGCTGTACCAGATCCTGCTGGATACCGCGATGTCCGGGGAATATCACCGCCGCGATGCTTTCCACGGTGTCGCCGCGCAGCAGGCTCAGATGGAAACCACGCCGTTTCGCCCGCTTTGCGTCGTCGCGGGGCGCTGCCGGCGCCGCAATGATTGCCGGTCCAGCCGCGGGTGGAATGAGCGCGGAGAAGTGGCGCGCGTAGAGAGGGGCGCCCGCGCACTGCACCCGCAGGACAAGTTCCACCGCAGGACTGGCAATCGGCTCGTCCGTCCTGATTTCCACCACGCCGCGCCCGGCATTCAGCTTCAGCCTGGCCTTGTCGAGGAAAGGCATTTCCGAACCGGGCGCATCGCTTTCGGGGCCCATGGACAAGCATGCGTCGGAGATATGCTCTTCGGGCAGCGAGGCCAGTGTGGCCGTGGCGAGGAAAGGCTCGCCCTGGTGGGATTTCACGGTGAGACGCCAAAGGTCCACCGGGGCGGCGAGAACGGATACGAGAGTGAAAATCCCGGCGAAAGCCGTAATCGCCTGCCACGCCGCATGCGGAGGGATCGGTCTGGGCACTCGCTTTTGACTAGATGTTGTAGGGTTTCAGTGCATCTGCACCATATGTAGTGTTGCGCAGTCTAGCCCGAACCCGCTGGGCGTGCAACGCCCGGAACGGGTTCGGGTGCGAAGAATCCTGGGCAGTGAACCTAAAGTACTTCGGCGGCATGGTCCGCCAGCCGCGAGCGTTCGCCGCGCATCAGGGTGACGTGGCCGCTGTGCCCCCAGCCCTTGAAGCGGTCGACTACGTAAGTCAGGCCCGAACTGCCTTCGGTCAGGTAAGGTGTGTCGATTTGAGAAATGTTGCCCAGGCAGACCACCTTCGTGCCGGGCCCGGCGCGGGTGATCAGGGTCTTCATCTGCTTGGGCGTGAGGTTCTGCGCTTCGTCGATGATCAGGAACTTGTTGATGAAAGTACGCCCGCGCATGAAATTCAGCGACTTCACCTTGATGCGCGAGCGGATCAGGTCGCGCGTGGCGGCGCGGCCCCATTCGCCGGCCTCGTCGTCGGTCTTGTTGAGCACGTCCAGGTTGTCGTCGAGCGCGCCCATCCACGGGGTCATTTTTTCCTCCTCGGTGCCGGGCAGGAAGCCAATGTCCTCGCCCACCGGCACCGTGACCCGGGTCATGATGATCTCGGAATAAACCTTGTCCTCGAGTGTCTGCATCAGACCGGCCGCCAGCGTCAGCAGCGTTTTGCCGGTGCCGGCCTGGCCGAGCAGGGTAACGAAGTCCACGTCCGGATTCATCAGCAGGTTGAGCGCGAAGTTCTGTTCCCGGTTGCGCGCCACGATGCCCCAGATGTTGTTTTTCTGGTGCGTGTACTCGCGGATGGTCTGCAGGATCGCGGTCTTGCCGGTCTGCTCCCTGACCTGCGCATAGAACGGTTTTTCGCTCTCGAGGAAGACGAATTCGTTGACCATGAAGCTGCCGCACAGCGGGCCGCGCACGCGATAAAAGGTGCGGCCGTCCTGCTGCCAGGATTCCATTTCCTTGCCGTGCTGGTCCCAGAAATCCGCCGGCAGTTCGCGCACGCCGGTGTACAGCAGATCGGTGTCTTCGAGGACCTTGTCGTTGAAATAGTCCTCCGCGGCGAAACCCAGCGCACGCGCCTTGATGCGCATGTTGATGTCCTTGCTGACTAGGATCACCTGCCGCTTGTCATGGGTTTCGTGCAGGTGTTTTACGACGCCGATGATCTGGTTGTCCGCCTTGCCGGCGGCAAGGCGTGCCGGCAACTCGCCGCTGATCGATTCGGTCTGCAGGAACAACCGGCCGGTCGCCTCCTTGGCGCCGGAATTCCCAAGCGGAATGCCGGCGGCGATGTCTTCGATCGCCTTGGAAACAATTTCGTCGAGGAATCGGCTGGCCTGGCGCGCGTTACGTGAAACTTCGGACATCCCTTTCTTGTTGGAGTCCAGTTCCTCGAGGGTGACCATCGGCAGATACACGTCATGCTCCTCGAACCGGAACAGGCTCGTGGGGTCGTGCATCAGGACGTTGGTATCGAGGACGAACAGCTTGTTGCGGGGATGGATCGTGGTGACCAGGGTGGGGGCGGAGGCTTTGCGCTGGATCATAAAGCGGCCCCGGAAGGACGGGCAATGACGTGTATGCGAGATTGAATTGAGGATTTACTCCGTCGATGGATCATCCGCGCTCCTGTGTCTGCCGGTTAAAGGGAACTTACGAATTCCAGTACCTCCTGGGCATGGCCGGGCACTTTCACCCCGCGCCATTGCCTGGCTACGCTGCCGTGTGAGTCGATGACAAAAGTGCTGCGCTCGATGCCGCGCACCTGTTTGCCATACATATTTTTCATTTTAATGGCGCCGAACAGGCTGCAAAGCTTTTCGTCCGGGTCGGAAAGCAGGTCGAAGGGAAATTCCATCTTCGACTTGAAGCTTTCATGGGATTTGATGCTGTCGCGCGATATGCCATGAACGGCGCAGCCGAGTTTCGCGAATTGCGCGTGCAGGTCGCGGAATTGCTGGCCTTCAGTGGTGCAGCCGGGGGTGTTGTCCTTCGGGTAAAAGTAGAGAACCAGCGGGCGTCCCAGTGAGGCTGAGAGCTTGAACGTCTTGTTCCCGGTCGAGGCGATCTCGAAATCGGGAACCTTGAGGCCAACCAGCGAGGTTTCCATTCCTGACCCTATGTTTACCGAAACCTAAGCCGATTGCAACACCAATTCGATCTTCACCGCAAAGACGCAAAGTAACGCAAAGGAAGCCCACTCGCGGGGTATACAGACTGCGAAGGGTTTCGGATTGGCTTGCAAAAAATGATGGATGGCAGCGTCACAACAGAGAACTTGCCGTGCCGTTACCGGCAATCACATCCTCTTTTCTTCGCGTTACTTTGCGTCTTTGCGGTGAAAGGTTAACTGGGCAGGATATCAGGCGGCGAGGAACTCGCGGCCCTGCAGCGCCAGCGTGCCGTTGCGGCCGGGTATCGGGCCGGTGGCGACTTCGTGCCGCGGCAGGTCGTTAATTGCGAGGGATTCTAGGTAGCTGCCCAGCGACACCAGTTCATGCCCCTGTTTCTGCCAGCCGACCAGGAGCTGCTCGAAGAGCGGGGCCAGTTTCATGCCTTCCAGTTCGGCACGCAATGTGAACACATGGCCCGACGGCGCTTCCTGGCGCGTGAGTTCCAGCAGCCGCTCGACGATGTTGGCGGTATTCACGCCGTCCAGCCCGATCATCTCGTCGAGCGTCGGCAAAGTCGTCGGCAGTTGCGGGCAGGCGATGATTTCGCCGCGGTAGATCGGAATGAAGGGGCCGCTGCCGCGCGTGTCCGAGCAGAAATTGAAGCCAAGCCGTTGTGTGAGCCGATAGGCATGGCGATTCATCTGCCAGCCCGCCGCGCCGTGGATGCGCGCCGGTTCGCCAAAAATTTCCTCGAAGCGTTCGCAGGCCAGATCCATCTGCCTGCGCGTCCATTGCGCATCGGCAACGGCCGCCTTGTCCCGCCACAACACGCGGTCCCAGGCATGGATGCCGGCCTCGAAGCCGGCATCGCGCGCTTCACGCATGACACCTGTGCATTCGCGGCCGATGTCGGGCGCAGGCAGCAGTGTTCCGTACAGCAGCGTCTTGAAGCCGTAGTGGCGCAGCGCGGAGGTGCGGCGCATCCTGCCGACAAATCCGGTGCGGACTACCCGGGTAACGGCCCGGCCGGTATGGTCGGGACCGAGCGCAAACAGGAATGTACCGCCGGCGCTGCGCGCCCTGAGCATCTCCACCAGGCGCGGCACGCCCTGGCGGGTGCCGCGAAAGGTGTTCGTATCAATTTTCAGCGCAATCTTCATGAGAACGTTAATTTGCCACAGCCGCGCGCAGGAATACAAAGGCTCGCGGATAGACGGCAACGGCAGGCAAGGGGATTCGCCGTCGAGTTTGCAATTTCGTCGAAACCGGGCGCCTGTGCTACGTTAACGTCGCGGACGCGGCATTAAGAGCGGACGCAACCGGTGGTAAATATTGTCGAGGATGCGGGGTTGTGCCGCGGCGGCCGGGTGAATGCCGTCGGCCTGGAAGTTGGTGCGGTCGTCGGCGAAACCCTGGAGCATGAAAGGAACCAGCGAGACATTCTGCTGTCTGGCAACTTCAGCAAACAGACCTTCGAAGCGGCGCGTGTACACCGGCCCGTAGTTCGGCGGAATGCGCATTCCTGCGATCACGACTTTTGCGCCCGCCTTGCGGCAGGCTGCGACGATTGCAATCAGGTTGCGGCGGGTTTCTTCAAGAGGGTTTCCACGCAGGCCGTCATTGCCGCCGAGGGCGACGATGACCACGGCAGGTTGGTGTTCCTTGAGCGCGTCCGGAATGCGGTTGAGCCCGCCCAGGGTGGTTTCCCCGCTGATGCTGGCGTTGACCACCCGGTAATCGAGCTTATCTCGCTCGATGCGTTGTTGCAGCAGCGCGACCCAGCCTTCGCCTTGCGCCAGGCCATAGCCGGCGGAAATGCTGTCGCCCAGGACAAGAATGGCCTGGGCGGCGTGGACCGCCGGGACCGGTACCATGACCGACAACAGAAAGAGCAGAACAGACCGCATGGCTGAAGAGTTCATGCCGCCCATTGTGAGGGCGGCTGGTTTGACCAAGCAAGTTTTTACCGGCACCGCCGCGCTGACCATCCTCCACGATGTTTCCCTGGAAATCGGTCGCGGTGAGGCGGTCGCCATCGTCGGCGCCTCCGGTTCGGGCAAGACGACGCTGCTGGCATTGCTGGCCGGCCTGGACGTGCCGAGCGCGGGAACGGTGCACATCGACGGCGTCGATCTGTTTGCGCTCGACGAGGACGGCCGCGCGCGCCTGCGGCGTGACCGTGTCGGCTTTGTCTTCCAGTCCTTCCAGCTGCTGCCCGCACTGACGGCGCTGGAAAACGTGATGCTGCCGCTCGAGCTTGCCGGAAAACCCGACGCCCGGGCTCGTGCCGCGGACTGGCTCGCTCGGGTAGGCCTCGAGCCGCGGCTCACGCATTATCCCCGGCAGCTTTCCGGCGGCGAGCAACAGCGTGTCGCCGTGGCACGCGCGTTCGCGGCCGATCCCCGGTTGCTGTTCGCCGACGAGCCCACCGGCAACCTCGATTCCGCGACGGGCGAAGAGATCATTTCGCTGATGTTCGAGTTGAATCGCGTCGCGCGCACGACACTGCTGCTGGTCACGCATGATGAAGACCTGGCGCAGCGGTGTTCACGCCGCATTGGACTGGCCGCCGGCCGGCTCACCAACGATGAACGGCGCTGATCTTGGCCCCGTCGCGGTACTGAAGCTGGCCATGCGCATGCTCGCGCGCGACTGGCGGGCCGGCGAGCAACGCCTGCTTGCGCTGGCGCTCATTGTCGCCGTCGGCAGCGTGACGACGGTGGCATTCTTCGCGGACCGGGTCGGCCGCTCGTTGACAAGCGAGGCCAGCCAGCTTCTGGGCGCCGACCTGGTCGTGGTCTCCGACAAACCGCTGGCTGATCGTTTCCCGCAGACCGCGCAGCGCCTGGGATTGTCGACAACGGCCGCTGTACGTTTTCCGAGCATGGCGCAATTCGCCGGACGCACGCTGTTGGCCGAGGTCAAGGCGGTCGCGCCGGGCTATCCGCTGCGCGGCAAGCTGCGCATTCGCATGGCCGAAAACGGGGCGGATTTCGCGCCCGGCAAAGCCCCGTCGCCGGGCGAAGTCTGGGTCGACGATCGCCTGCTGCGCCGTCTTGACCTGAAAATCGGCAGCCGTCTCGGGTTGGGCGAGCGCGAATTCACGGTCGCCGCGATGGTGAGCGAAGAACCGGAATCCAGCGCTGGCTTCATCAACCTTGGCCCGCGGCTCATGATGAACGCGGTGGATCTGCCCTCCACCGGGCTGATCCAGCCCGGGAGCCGGGTCTCCTACCGGTTGTTTGTGGCCGGCAATGCCCCGGCGATCGCATCATTCCGCGAATTCGCCGCGCAGGCGATCGGTCCGGGACAGCGTGTGGAAGACATTCGCGATGCGCGCCCCGAAATCAAATCGGCCCTGGAACGCGCCGAGCGCTTTCTTGGGTTGTCCGCGCTCATGACGGTCGTCCTGGCCGGTGTCGCTGTGGCCTTGGCCGCCCGACGTTACCTGCAGCGCCATCTCGACGCGTGCGCCATCATGCGCTGCCTCGGCGCTGGACAATGGCTGATCCTGGCGTTGCACGTGTTGCAGTTCGTGATGATCGGCCTGATTGCCGGCGCAGCCGGATGCGCCGTCGGGTTCGTCTGCCAGTTCGTGCTGGCGACGGTGCTGGCCCCGGTGGTTTCGGTGACTTTGCCTGCGCCCGGGTTGCGGCCGCTGGTTCAGGGCATGGTTGCCGGGTTTGTCATGCTGCTGGGGTTTGCGCTGCCGCCGCTCATCGCATTGCGCAGAGTGCCCACTTTGCGGGTGCTGCGCCGCGACCTCGGCGCGCCCGATTCGTCGGGCCTGTCCGCTTATCTGCTTGGCGTCGCGGCCGTTGCCGGCCTCGTGCTATGGCAGGCGCAGGAACTCAAGCTGGGGCTTTACGTGCTGGGCGGGGTCATGGGGACTGCTACGGCGTGTGCCGGGTTCACGTTGCTAGTGCTGTATCTCTTGTCCTCCCTCGGGCGCAGCGCCGGCTTGAACTGGCGTTTCGGCCTGGCCAACCTGCGCCGCCATCGCGCCGGCAGCATTGTGCAGGTGACCGCGCTCGGCCTCGGAATGATGGCGTTGATCCTGCTGACGCTGGTGCGGGCCGAATTGCTCGACAACTGGCGTAACAGCCTGCCGGTTGATGCGCCGAACCGTTTCCTGGTGAACGTACAGCCCGACCAGGTGACGGAGGTCACGCAGTTCTTCTCCGCCAATGGCGTGGCGCCGCCGCAATTGTTTCCGATGGTGCGCGGTCGCCTGCTGGAAATCAATGGCAAGCCGATGTCATCGCACGACTATGCCGAAGACCGCGCGCGCCGCCTGGTCGATAGAGAATTCAATCTGTCATGGGTGCAGTCGATGCAGCCCGACAAACCGGTCGTGGAGGGGCGCTGGTTCGACAAGAGGGATGCGGGAATGCCGGTCCTGTCGGTCGAGGAGGGCATCGCGAAGACGATCGGCGTGAAACTGGGCGACACGATGACTTACGATATTGCCGGCTCGCGGCTGACGGCGAAAATCATTTCGCTGCGCAAGGTGGACTGGGATTCCTTCCGCGTAAATTTCTTCGTGGTCGCCCCGCCCGGCGTGCTGGAAAAATTCCCCGCCAGTTACGTGACCAGCCTGCACCTGCCCGCAGCGCGTTCCGCGCTGATGGACGATCTCGTCAAGCGATTTCCGAACCTGCTCGTGATCGACGTGGCCGCAATCCTGGCACAGGTGCAACGCATGATGGACCAGGTGGTCAAGGCCATCGAATTCGTCTTCCTGTTCAGCATCGCGGCCGGGTTGCTGGTGCTGTTCGCCGCGCTCGGCAGTACGCACGACGAACGCGAATTCGATGCCGCGGTGATGCGCACGCTCGGCGCGTCGAGCCGTCAGCTGCGCACCGTACAGGCCGCCGAATTTGCCCTGATCGGTGCGCTGGCGGGACTGCTCGCCGCAATTGGCGCAAGCGCAATCGGCTATGTGCTTGCCGATAAGGTTTTGAATATGCCCTATGCGATCAGCCCCTCGGTCTGGCTGGCAGGATTGCTGGTGGGCAGCGCGGGCGTCACAGCGGCGGGATTGCTAGGGACGGCGAAAGTGTTGCGTACGCCGCCGATGCAGGTATTCAGGTCGGCGACCTGAATACCGTGACTGGTAATTTGTGATTGGCAATTGGTAACAAGCCCACTACGCTTTCTGCCAATCACCAATCACCAATCACCAATCACCGGCCCTCTATCGCGCCAGCTGACGTCGCCGCACAGCCCCTGCATTTCTCCCGGGGGTGACTTCCAAGAAGTCTATCCACATAACCGACCCTACGACTGTGTGCGACCCTTCTAAATCGGTTGTAAAGTGGCTGCGGACGGTCAATCCGGCGAATTTGCCGATGGCCCGGTCGCTGTGGACTGCAGCAAGTCCTTAATCGATTGCAGACTTACCTTCGAGGGCAGCGTATCGCCGGGAGTCGACATAGTCATTGGGCCTGGGTTCCAGATACTCTTATTTTTGCGGGTAAAGCACCCGGATCAGCCCGTTTTTTGTGCATCGCGGCCCGGCAAAAGCATTATGCGGATATTCAATGAATTGCAACCTTCCCTGTGGTACACTGCGCGACCTTTTTCGCCGCACTGCTTTCCATGACACGCAACGTACGCAATATCGCCATCATCGCCCACGTCGACCACGGCAAAACCACGCTGGTGGACAAACTCCTGCGCCAATCGGGCACTTTCGCCGCGCATCAACATATCGCCGAACGGGTCATGGATTCGAATGACCTGGAAAAAGAGCGCGGCATCACGATTCTTGCGAAAAATTGCGCGGTCGAATACGAAGGCACGCACATCAACATCGTCGACACGCCCGGCCACGCCGATTTCGGCGGTGAAGTCGAACGCGTACTGTCCATGGTCGACAGCGTGCTGCTGCTGGTCGATGCGGTGGAAGGCCCGATGCCGCAGACGCGTTTTGTCACGCGCAAGGCGCTGGCCCTCGGACTCAAGCCCATCGTCGTCGTCAACAAGGTCGATCGCCCCGGTGCGCGTGCCGACTGGGTCGTGAACCAGACTTTCGACCTGTTCGACAAGCTCGGTGCAACCGAAGCCCAACTCGATTTTCCCGTCGTCTATGCCTCTGCCCTCAACGGCTATGCGACGATGAACCTGAACGAGCCGAGCACGAACCTGCGTCCGCTGTTCGAAGCCATCCTGAAATACGTGCCGGTACGCGATGCCGATCCCGACGCGCCCCTGCAATTGCAAATCTGCTCGCTCGATTATTCGAGTTTCGTCGGCCGCATCGGGATCGGCCGGGTGGCGCATGGGCGAATTCGTTCCGGCCAGCAGGTCGCGGTCATGCAAGGTCCCGACAGCGAGCCGAAGATGGCCAAGGTCAACCAGGTCCTGGTGTTCAGGGGGCTCGAGCGCACGGTCGTCGAAGAGGCCGAAGCGGGCGATATCGTGCTGATCAACGGCATCGAGGAAGTCGGCATCGGCGTGACGCTCAGCGATCCGGCCAACCCGAAAGCTTTCCCGCTCCTCAAAGTGGACGAACCTACGCTGACCATGAACTTCCTGGTCAACACCTCGCCGCTGGCCGGCCGTGACGGCAAGTACGTCACCAGCCGCCAGATCCGCGAACGCCTGGAGCGCGAACTGCAATCCAACGTCGCACTGAAAGTCGAATTCACCGCCGATTCCGACACGTTCGTCGTATCCGGACGCGGCGAACTTCACCTGACCATCCTGCTGGAAAACATGCGCCGCGAAGGCTACGAAATGGCGGTGGGCCGACCGCGTGTGGTGATGAGGATGGTGAACGGCGTCAAGCAGGAGCCGTACGAATTGCTGACGGTCGACGTCGAAGACGGCCATCAGGGCGGGGTCATGGAAGAATTGGGCCGCCGCCGCGGCGACCTGCAGGACATGCAGGCCGACGGCAAGGGCCGCACGCGCCTCGAGTATCGCATTCCCGCGCGCGGACTGATCGGTTTCCAAGGCGAGTTCCTGAATATTACGCGCGGCACCGGACTGGCCAGCCATATTTTCGACGACTACGGTCCGGTGAAGGGCGACATGGACGAACGGCGCAACGGCGTGCTGATTTCCCAGGACGACGGCGAAGCCGTGGCCTACGCCTTGTGGAAGCTTCAGGACCGCGGCCGCATGTTCGTCTCCCCGGGCGATGCGCTTTACGAAGGCATGGTCATCGGCATCCATTCGCGCGACAACGACCTCGTGGTCAACCCGATCAAGGGCAAGCAGCTCACCAACGTGCGCGCGTCCGGCACCGACGAAGCCGTCCGCCTGGTGCCGCCGATCGAACTGACCCTTGAGAAGGCCGTGGAATTCATCGCCGACGACGAACTCGTCGAGATCACGCCGAAATGCATCCGTGTGCGCAAGCGTCATCTGAAAGAGCACGATCGCAAGCGTGCGTCACGCGGTGATGCGACGACGGCCGCGGCGTAACTCCACCTCACCCCCCGCCCTCTCCCCCCAAGGGCGGAGAGGGAGAGGTAGAAACGAAAGGCAAACGGGCGACTTGGTCGCTCGTTTTTTTTGGTACCTACTACTCCTTCTCCGCCTCCCTCAGGGAGTGGGGAGAAGGCCGGGATGAGGTGGTGGGTGGTTTATACTCGTCTTCATGCTCGAATTCTCCCTCGCCCTGATCATCACCGCCGCCACACTAGTCGCGGTCATCATCCTGATCTTCGTTGTGGTCGCTGTCGCACGGCGGCAGTCCAATTTGCCGGAAACGCTGGGGCGTGCGCTGGAAGAAAAGCACATGGGCATGATCAAGGACCTCAACGCCGGCCTGAACAGTCTGGGCGATCGCCTCGGCGGTGCGCAAAGCGAATTGTTCGATCGCCTGCGCACGACCATCACGCAGGAACTCACGCAGACGCGCAGCACGGTCGGCGCGCTGCAGGTCAGGCAAGTCGAGGAGCTGTCGGCGACGCGCGAGACCACCACGCTCAAGCTGGCCGAAATGAGCGCGGACCTGCAGGCGAAGCACGACCTGCTGCGCAGCGAAATACTGACCCGCATCCTGCAGACACTGGCGGAGCAGAATCGTGCCGAGCAGGAGCTGATCCAGACCACCATGCGAAATGCGTCCGCGCAGCTCGCGGCTTCGATGGAATTGCTGACCAAGACCACGGATTCGAGGCTCGAGCAGATCAGCGGCAAAGTCAGCGAGCGCCTCGAGGAAGGGTTCAAGAAAACCAACGAGACCTTCATCAGTGTGATGGAGCGCCTGGCTACAATCGACGAAGCGCAGAAGAAGATCGATGGGCTCACCAGCAACGTGGTGAGCCTGCAGGAGCTGCTCGGCGACAAACGCTCGCGCGGCGCCTTCGGGGAGGTACAACTCGAAAACCTGGTGCGCAACATCCTTCCCGAGATGGCCTACGAGTTCCAGTACACGTTCAAGGGAAACGGTGCGCGCGCGGACTGCGTGCTCAAACTGCCGGCCCCCACCGGTATGGTTGCGGTCGATGCGAAATTTCCGCTGGAGAATTATCGCCGCATGTTCGAACCGGGTCTGGCTGAGCCGGAGCGCCTCGCCGCGCAGCGCCAGTTCCGTGCGGACGTGAAGAAGCATGTCGATGACATCGCGGCCAAATACATCATTGCCGGAGAGACGTCCGACGGCGCCGTCATGTTCGTGCCGGCGGAAGCAGTGTTCGCGGAAATCCACGCCTATCATTCCGAGGTGGTGGATTACGCCATGCAGCGCCGGGTCTGGATCGTGTCGCCAACCACGCTGATGGCCGTGCTGAATACTGCGCGGGCCGTAATGAAGGACGTAGCCACGCGCGAGCAGGTGCACATCATCAAGGATGAACTCGGCAAGCTCGGCAAGGATTTCCAGCGTTTCGATGCGCGCATGAGGAAACTTGCCGATCACATCCGGCTTGCCCACCAGGACGCCGAAGACGTGCGTGTGTCCAGCGACAAGATCACACGGCGCTTTACGCAGATCGAGCGCGTCGAACTGGACCAGCCCGACCAGATACGCAGCCTCGACCAGTCGATGCTCGATGTTGAACCGGCTGACGAGGCCGGCGGCGAAGAGCTGCGGACCTGATTCGCGGGCGAATCGCATGTTCGGTTTTACGCAATGGCGTCGGCGCCGCATTCTGCGCAAGTTCAACGTGGACGATGCGGCCTGGCAGCGCGTATCGGCGTGTTTTCCGTTCGTCGCGCGGCTCAACGACGACGAGCGCTCACGGCTCAGGGATCTGGCGATCCTGTTCATGCACGGCAAGCAGATCTCGGGGGCCGGCGGCCTGGAGCTCAACCAGGAGATGAAGCTCGGCATCGCGGTCCAGGCCTGCGTCCTGATCCTCGAACTGGGGATCGAGCACTACGACGGCTGGGTCGAAATCATTGTCTACCCGGACGAGTTCATGCCGCGCCATGAGATCCGTAACGAACACGGCCTGGTCGAAACTGATGAGATGTCCTATGCAGGGCAGGCCTGGTTGCGCGGCCCGGTCATCCTTTCCTGGGCCGACGTCGAGCACGCGGGCGAGATGGACGGCATGAACGTGGTCATCCACGAATTTGCCCACAAGCTCGACATGCTGAACGGCGAAGCCAATGGTTTTCCTCCGCTGCACGCCGGCATGGACCGGCGCGAGTGGTCGCAAGCCTTCACCGCCGCGTACCAGGATCTTTGCCGGCGAGTGAGCGCCGGAGAACATACTGAAATTGACCCGTATGCGACCGCATCACCGGCAGAATTTTTCGCAGTCGTCAGCGAGGCTTTTTTCGAGCTTCCGGATATCGTCCGGGCCGTTTATCCGCAGGTCTATGAACAGCTCGCGCTGTTCTACCGGCAGGATCCGGCGAACCGCGAATTACCGCGCGAGTGGAGGTTGGAATGAGAATCAGGGACGGGGGACGAGGGACCGGCGGCGAGGCAGCGCGTCTGTTGGGATTCATCATCGTTTTGTTATTCGCGTTGGCTGCACAGGCGCAGCAGACAGTTCTTGAAGTCATCGACCTGAAATACCGCAGCGCCGACCAGATCGTGCCAATGTTGAAGCCTCTGCTCGCGCCCGGCGGCACGATCAGTTCGCTGCAGAACCGCGTGATTCTGCGTACGACGCCGCAAAACATGGTTGAACTGAAAAAAGTGCTCGATGCGGTCGACACCCTGCCGAAGCGCCTGCTTATCTCCGTGCGGCAGGAAGCGGTGGCCACCGGACTCGACAACGAAGCCGAAGTGTCCGGCAGCATTGGCACTGGGGACGTCCGCGCCACCGTTCCAGGAAGCCGCAGCCAGCACGGCGGCACCGTGGTCATTCGCAAAGGCGATAATGTGGTCAAGGGGCGCGTAGTCAGTTCGCAGTCCGCCTCGACAGATCGCGGCGTGCAAACTGTGCAAGTACTGGAAGGCAACGTGGCGACGATACGCGTCGGACAATCCGTGCCCATCCTCAACCAGAGCGTCGTTCAGACGCCGCAGGGGCCGCAGAACTCGCAGTCAGTGCAATACCGCGATGCCGATACCGGTTTCCACGTCAGGCCGCGCGTCAACGGCGACCGGGTCACGCTGGAAATCAACTCGCGGCGCGATACCGTCGCCGATCCCAATTCGCAGACGCTCAACGTGCAGCGAGTCGATACCGTTGTGTCCGGCAGGCTCGGTGAATGGATGGAAATCGGCGGCGTGGACCAGCGGCGGGCGCAGAGCGATAACGGCACCATATCGCGTCGCACCGGCACCGTGGCGGAAGACAGGAAGGTATTTTTGAAGGTGGAGAAAATGCCGTGAATATCGTGAATGTCGTGAATGTCGTTCTACTTCGGGCCTAGTGCCTCACATTCTTCTACGACATTCACGACATTCACGTATTCACGGCTTTTGCGGCTTTCTCCACACCTGCCAGCGTTCCTTGCCCGTGAAAACCTGGATGGAGTCCGCAACGGGCCGGTCATCGACGCGTTCGAATTGCGGCTTGAACAGCGCATCGAGTTCGGCCGGGCTGGTGCCGAAGGGCGGGCCTTTGAGCGAATCGGCAAAGAAGAAAAATCCTGCGATTACGCCTTCCGGTTTCAACAACTCCGCACATCGATCGCTATACCCTCCCCACATTTTCCTGGGCAGCGCACAGAGGAAGGCGCGTTCGTAGATCACATCGAAGGGTGGTCCAGAAGCGAAATCGAAGAAATCGGCCAGGCGCACGATATCTGCAAGCGCGCCGAGATTTTTTCGTGCGGCCGCCACGGCCGCCGGACTGAAGTCGATCGCCAGCACGTCGAATCCCCTGCCGGCGAGGTAAGCCGCTTCGTATCCTGACCCGCAGCCGGGAATCAGAATGCGGGCCCCGCGCGCGATCACGGGCTCGAAGTCGCGCAGCGCGGCAGGCACTTTGCCCGCATCCCACGGAATGATCTTGTCGCGGTAGCGGCTTTCCCAGAAAGCGGGCTTCGAGCTGTCCTGTGCCAACGGGGTTTCGCGCTGTCAGGGCCGGGTCGCCGCGAGCACGGCGACCGGATAGACGTAATTGACGTGGCTGCCTTCGAGCCGGACCGGAATGCCGAGGCGATCGTCGCGGGCCGAGGACCTGAATATTTCCCGGATCCTGTCGCCGTCGCCCGGATTCGGAAACGAGCGGCCAAGCAGGTTCTCCAGTTCGTCGCGCAATTCGTAAAACCTGATTTTTGCTTCAGGTAATCCTGCGGCGGGGAATAATGCCTCGAGTTCGGCGACCGGGAGTGCGCGTACATGGGAAGGATCGCGCAGACCCTCCATGCGGTTGAACTCTGCGCCCTTGGCGGGATCGGTCGATGTGTGCATGTCGGCAACGAGCACGCGGCCGCCCGGCGCGCACACGCGCACCATTTCCCTGAGGACAGCGAGCGGATCGATGAAATGATGGAAACTAAATCGCGTGACGACGATGATGAACGCGCCATCGGCGTAGGGCAGGGCAGTTGCCTGCCCCTGGTCCCAACTGACGTTGTCGAGTTTCCTTTCCCGCGCCATTGCGCGCGCGTGATCGAGCATCGCCGGTGTCATGTCGATGCCCGTGGCGTGGCGCACGATCCCCGCAAATGCGCAAACCACATTCCCGCCGCCGCAAGCAACGTCGAGCACCGTATCGTCCGGGCCGGCGCCGACGGCATCGATCAGCAACTGGTGCGCCGTTGCGTCGGCAATGGTTTTGGCGGTCGAAAACGCAATGGCCTGCTTGCTGAACTGATCGACGATCAGCGCCTGGTGGTTTGTGGTTTCCATGTTCTTTTTCTCACTCCTCAGTCCTTTTACCTCGATCCCGCCTTTCCCCGCCCTCCGGCCCATAAAACATGACCCAAGTGCAAAAGTCCGCCGTGAATTGGTCGAAGCGGTGTTCGACGCCGGCAGGCACGAACAGCATGTCGCCGGACTGGAACGCGTGGCGGTCCGCCCCATTGATGAACCACCCCGAACCCCGCGCGACGATGTAAACCTCGTCGCGCGTATGCGGTTTCTGCGGGTCCGAGTCTGTTGGACGGTACATCTTAACCTGCATGTTGCCGTGCTCGAATACGAATGCCGAGGTAACGCCTTCACGGATCCTGGCAACCAGGGCCAAGGCCTCCGTGATGCCAACGTGACGGGGGTGTCCGGAAGTCGTGAAGTTCTTTTCGGTTTTCAAGTTCTGGCTTTTCCCCGTCCCTTCAGTTGCTTCCAGCGAAAGCAGCCGGTCGTGTGATCGTTGACCATGCCGGTGGCCTGCATGAAGGCGTACATGATGGTGCTGCCGACAAACTTGAAACCACGGCGTTTGAGGTCCTTGCTCATGGCATCGGATTCTACCGTGGTGGCCGGTACCTCTTTGTGCGAAGTCCAGTCATTGCGGCGCGGCTTGCCGCCGACAAACTGCCAGATGTAGGCGTCAAAGCTGCCGAATTCCCTCTGTACTTCGATGAAGGCGCGGGCGTTGGCAACGGTTGCCGCGATCTTCAACCGATTGCGAACAATGCCCGCATCCCGCATGAGGTTGCCGATTTTCGCCTTGTCGTAATTCGCCACCGTTCGAACATCGAATCCGCTGAACGCGTTTCGATAATTTTCGCGCTTGTTGAGGATGGTCGACCACGACAGGCCGGCTTGCGCTCCCTCCAGGATAAGGAATTCGAACAGCACGCGGTCGTTGTGCTGCGGCACGCCCCATTCCTCATCGTGGTAGGCGGTGTAGAGCGGGCTGCCGTTCTCGGCCCAATGGCAGCGGGATGCGGAGTTGCGGCGATCAGGTTCCATGGCGGCACAATATGGCGGGACAATGAAGTTGGTCCGGCTATGTTAGCGGGGAAAGCCCGGCCTTACAGGTCGAGGCGGGATTGCAGTGGTGTTGGTGCGGCCTAGGACAAGACGCGTTCGACAAGCCGCGCGGGTTTCATGAAGGGGGGCCGGTCTCGTCGCGCGTGCGATCTACGATGTGAATGACCTCGTGTCCCGAAGCTCTCAGCAACGCTATCGGATCCGTACATGTAGATTTTTCCGCCTCGTTTTGTATGGATTACCGGGTTATCCCGGTCTTGCGCGTTGTCGCGCCAGTGGTGCGCCCGCAGCGCGAATTATCAGCGATGGCATAGCGCTTGCCTGTTGGTAGAAAACCGCGGGTAGATGTCCCTGCTGCTTATTCTCCACAACGCCAGTCGTTCACCATGCCAAGAGCCATCTGGAAGGGATCAATCAGTTTCGGCCTCGTGCATATTCCCGTGGCCCTGTTTCCCGCGGTCACCAGCGATGACATCGATTTCGACTGGCTGGACAAGCGTTCGATGGCGCCAATCGGCTATCGCCGTTTCAACAAGGAAACAGGCAAGGAAGTGGACAAGGAGTTCATCGTCCGTGGATATCAGTACGAGCAAGGGCGCTACGTCGTGCTGTCCGACGAGGAAATCCGCGGCGCCAACGCCAAGGCGACGCAGAGCGTGGATATTCTCTGCTTCGCGGACTTGAAGGAGGTTTCCTTCCTGTACCTGGAGGCGCCTTACTATCTGGCGCCGGACAAGAAGGGACAAAAAGTCTATGCGTTGCTGCGCGAAGCGTTGAAGAAAACCGGAAAGATCGGCATCGCGCACGTGGTCATGCACACCAAGCAACACCTTGCCGCGCTGATTCCGGCGGGCAACGTGCTGGTTTTGAACACCCTGCGTTGGGGCGGTGAATTGCGCGACGCGAACGAGCTCGAACTGCCTGCGGACGGGGTCAAGGCCATCGGCATCACGGAGAAGGAGTTGTCGATGGCCGAACAATTGATCGGAGACATGACCGAACGCCTCGACTTGAAAAAATTCCGCGACACATTCCGCGACGACATCCTGGCGCTGGTTAAGCGCAAAGTCAAAGCCGGCAAAACACAACTCGTCGACACGCCCGAGGCAGCGCCGGAAGCGGCCGCGCCGAGCAATGTCATCGACCTCACCGAACTGCTCAAGCGTAGCCTGCATGGCGGCAAGGGCAATGCGAGCCGGAGTCCGGCAGCCAAGGTGCGCAAGCGCGCGACGCCTTCAAAAGCGAAGATTGCGCCATTGGAGAAACGCCGGCGCGCTTCTTGACGGTGTTCGCATGGCCGGCAAACTCGTTACTTATCATCGCAAGCGCGATTTCAAGCACACCCCGGAGCCAAAGGGCTCGGTTGCGGGTCGCCACCGTTCGCTGAGCTTCGTTATTCAGAAGCACGCCGCTCGGAGCCTGCATTACGACTTCCGCCTTGAACTTGACGGCACGCTGAAGAGCTGGGCGGTGCCGAAGGGGCCGAGTCTGGATCCCGCCGACAAGAGATTGGCCGTGCATGTCGAGGACCATCCGCTCGAATACGGAAAATTCGAAGGCACTATTCCCGAAGGGCATTACGGCGCGGGCAAGGTTCAGATCTGGGATCGCGGGACCTGGCACCCCGTTGGCGACGCCACGGTGGGTTATCGAAGCGGAAAACTGAAATTCAAACTGGATGGCAAGAAACTACATGGCGGCTGGACCCTGGTGCGCACGCGATTGCCGGGGTCCGGCGACAAGGAGCAATGGTTGCTGATCAAGGAACGCGACGAGATCGCGCAGTCCGCGAAGCAATACAGCATTACCGAGGCCATGCCGGATAGCGTCATTGCGCCGAACGGTGCGAAACCCCGCGTGTGGTTGTCGAAGAAAACGGACGTGAAGACGCAAGTGCCGCCGGCGAAAGCAGAGCGCAAGAAGCCCGTGCTGGATGCGCAATCGCTGACGGGCGCGCGCAAGGCAGCGCTACCCCTGAAGTTGAAGCCGCAACTGGCGACTCTGGTTGGCGCCGCTCCGCGCGAAGGCGACTGGTCCTATGAGATCAAGTTCGACGGTTACCGGCTGATGACGCGGGTATCCGGCAAGACCGTGCGCCTGTTTACACGAAATGGACACGACTGGACCGCCAAAATGCCCGCGCTGGCCGGTTCGATAAAACAACTCGGATTGCGGTCGGGCTGGCTCGATGGCGAAATTGTCGTCATGGGCAAGAACAACCTGCCGAGCTTCCAGGCGCTGCAGAATGCGTTCGACAACGAGAACACCGACGGCATCCGGTATTTTCTGTTCGATCTGCCTTTTTTCGACGGCTACGATTTGACCGCTGCGCCGCTCATGGAGCGCCGCGCGTTGCTGCAGCGTCTGCTTGCGGCGCGAAAGGAAGGACCGTTGCATTTCAGCGAGGATTTCAACGAAAGCCCGGACCATATTCTCGACACGGCATGCAAGCTTTCACTGGAAGGCGTCGTTGGCAAGCGTTCCGGTTCGCCTTACGAGTCGCGCCGCACGAAAACCTGGATCAAAATGAAATGCAACCGGCGCCAGGAGTTCGTGATCGCCGGCTTCACCGAGCCCAGGGGCAGCCGCTCTTCCTTCGGCGCGTTGTTGCTGGCGGTGCACGACAAAGGCGGCGTATTGCGTTACGCGGGCCGGGTCGGCACTGGATTCGACGGGAAGATCCTGCAAACCGTCTACGGCCGGTTGAAGAAACTGGAAACCGTACGCTCGCCATTGCGCGAGGTGCCGCCCGGGCAAACGGTGCGCGATGTGCACTGGGTCAAGCCGACGCTGGTCGCGGAGGTCTCCTTTGCCGAATGGACCGGAGACGGCCTAATCAGGCATGCGGTATTTCACGGTTTGCGCAAAGACAAGCCGGCGCGAGATGTCGGCGTCGAAACACCAGTCCGGCCTGCGCCGCCGTCCCAAAAAAAGACGCCGGTCAGTGCAGGGAAATCGGGTGACCTCGTCGCCGGCGTGCGCA
The DNA here is from genome assembly GCA_025351455.1 of Betaproteobacteria bacterium. Lineage (GTDB taxonomy): Bacteria > Pseudomonadota > Gammaproteobacteria > Burkholderiales > JACQAP01 > JACQAP01. The sequence goes on from JANXVW010000133.1 coordinate 23,653, forward strand.
TCACCCATCCCGACCGGATCATCGACAAGGGCAGCGGATACACCAAGCTCGACCTGGCGCGTTACTACGAACACGTGGCACCCTGGATTCTTCCGCATCTCGCCGAGCGGCCGGTGGCGCTGGTGCGGGGGCCGGACGGCGCGCAGGGAGATTTGTTTTTCCAGAAACACGCGGAGCACCTGAAGATTCCCGGCATCCGCCAGCTCGACCCCCGGCTCGATCCCGGGCATGCCGCGCTGATGGTGATCGATTCAATCGAAGCGCTGGTCGGGGCCACGCAATTCGGCGCGATCGAGCTGCACACCTGGAATGCAACCGCGAAGGCCATCGAGAAACCGGATCGCCTGATTTTCGACCTGGATCCGGATCCCGTATTGAAATGGAATACCGTCGTCGAAGCGGCAAGGCTGACCAGATCGATCCTCGAGGAGCTGGACTTGCGCGCGCTCGTCAAGTCCAGCGGCGGGAGGGGTCTTCATGTGGTCGTGCCGCTTGCGCGCCGCAACGACTGGTATGAAGTCAGGACGTTCTCGCAGGCCGTGGCGCAGCATCTCGCGGCGACGCTGCCCGAACGTTTCAGCGCAAAAATGGGGGAAAAGAATCGCGTGAAGAAAGTTTTCGTCGACTACCTGCGCAATCGCCGAGGTGCCAGCACGGTGGCGGCGTACTCGGTGAGGGCGCGGCCGGGATTGCCGGTCTCCGTTCCGCTCAAATGGGAGGAACTGGACAGTCTCGATCCCGCCGCTCAATGGAATATCGAAACGTTGCCTCGAAGGCTGGCGGCTGGGAAGAAGGATGCCTGGGTGCTGCCTGGAAAGGCGCAGACCCTTACCGCGGCAATGAGAAAAAAGCTGGGGTTCAAATGGCCCGCGGAATAAGGCTTCGGCAATGCCGTCGCCAGATTCCCGGGCGCAACGATCAGATCAGGTGCGGGCGAACTTGCGCTGTTTCCACTCGTAAATGCCCATCGCCACGCCGGTCGCATACAAGACTGCAATGAGCAGCAATTTCGTTTCGGAAATCGGCTCCCCGCCGACGATCAGGCCGCTCGCTGCGTAGATCGTGCCGATATGGCCGACTAGCATCGCTGCCTGGCTGACGAAGGTTGCGATCCTGGGACGCTCGTCCTTTGCATACAGTGCGATGCCGCGCAGGCTGCTCATCGCCATCGAAAGCAGTTGAACCGTCACGCCGACAGCCGCCAGGATCGCGATACCGGCGACGGGTTGGACCAGGCCCGGCGCGATGGCCGAAAGCGGCAGGACGAGCAGGTAGACGCCTGCGAAATAAAACGTAATCTGGATTAGCAAACCCAGGCCAAGCAGGAAATTGATGCGTGCAAACACGTTTGGTGATGCTCCATGACGACAGGGACGCACATCAGACCAAAGCCGCCGGCCCCCGTCAATGAGCTTGCACGTCGTTTTTCCAGGGGGCGCAGCGAACCTTACCGGTAATCGCACCCGGCGGACGCTCACTGCCGGCGCATCAACGTACGCAATCAACTGCTTAGCGACAGCGCAAGACAGTGCCGCGCGGGAACGCCGGCCTCATCCCGGGACGTAGTTGGAAACCTCGATCAGGTTCAGGTCAGGGTCGCGGAAATAAACCGACAACAGCGTTCCAACCGCGCCGGTGCGTTTCACCGGCCCGTCCAGAAGTTCAACCCCGCAGGCATTCAGATGAGCGATGACTTCCGGAAGGCCGAAGGATGTAATCAGGCAGAAGTCGCCCGAACCCGGCATCGGACAATGGGCCTTCGGCTCGAACTCCTTTCCCTGCTCATGCAGGTTGATTTTTTGTGAGCCGAACGTCAGTGCTTTTCGATCCTCGCCAAACGTGACCACCTGCATGCCCAGCACGTTGCTGTAGAAATCGCAGGTCGCTGCGATGTCCTTCACGGTCAGAACGAAATGATCGAGCGAATCAATTTTCATGGTTTCTCAGTTCTCACTTCATCAAGATATAGAAAATTTTCACCGCAAAGACGCAAAGGACGCGGAGGAAAGGCAAGAGCGAGCGAAAATGGGAATAAATGAACTGGTACGTTTCCCATAGTCCGGACAATGCAGAATAACCCATAGGCCATTGAACAAATTTCCCATAGCTTTTCCTTTGCGCTCTTTGCGTCTTTGCGGTGAGACCTCTGCATGAGAGGTGGAGTGGTTGACGTGCCGGCAATGATAGCCGCATTGATGTAAGCTGTTTTTCAATACGACAGGAACAGCGGGGGAGGGGCATGAGTTCGTCCTGGACGCGGCGTGATTTTCTGATCGGTTCCGGTGCAGCGCTGGCTGCTGTGCAGGCACTGGATCATTTCCACCCTTGCTGCGCGATGGCTGCCGACGCGCCGACGGCCGGTAGCGAGTTGTTCGAGCTCAAACCGGTGGCGGACGGCATCTATGCGGCGATCGCCGCTCCGCGCTACAAGGTCAACTGCAACGCCGCGGTGATCTTGACCAACGATGGGGTCGTGGTGGTGGATTCGCATTCCAAGCCGTCTGCCGCGCTCGCGCTCTACCGCGAGGTCCAGTCGATTACGAAGCAACCGATCAAGCGCATCATCAACACGCATTTCCATTGGGACCACTGGCAAGGCAATCAAACCTACAAGGAAGCCTACCCGGATCTTGAGATCATCGCCTCGCAGCGCACGCTCGAAAACCTGACGCGTCCGGGTGCTGGTAACGGCGGCATTCCCAACGTGGATATCCAGCGCGGGATGCTGCCGAAGGAAATTGAGCAACTCGGCAACGACCTGGCGTCGGCGACCGATCCGGCCCAGAAGATGCGCCTGGAATCCAACATGCGTCAGACCCAGGCCTATATGGCGGAGCTGGCAAATTTCAAACCCGCATTGCCGACGCGAACGTTCGACAAGACAGTTTCGCTGGTAGTCGGCGACCGCGAGATCCAGATCCTGCTGCTTGGCCGCGGCCATACCGACGGCGACGTGTTCATCCATCTGCCGAAAGAAAAAGTCGTGGCAACCGGCGACGCGCTGATCGACTGGATGCCCTACATGAACGACGGGTTTCCCGAGGACTGGGTGCACACGCTGGATGCACTGGAGAAATTCGATTTCACGCACATCATTCCCGGCCACGGCGGGGTAATGCCGAAGGAACACCTGGCTTTCTTCCGCGGCTACATGGCGGACCTGATCGCCGCCATCAAATCGGCCCACGCCGAGGGCGCGAGCCTCGACGAAATGAAGAAGACGCTGCCCGACCGCCTCGCCGTCAAATATGAACAAGGCATGTCGAAACATCCGCTCGGCCGCTACCGCGACCGCATCGGCCTGAACATCGAAGTCGCCTACGGCAAGGTTGTTGGTAAAGCCTGACAGGCTTTACGGCAAACAAGCAAGACCTCGTCGACGTCTGACGCGTCGAGCATGCCGGGTTGCAGGTCGAGTTTTTTCTGGAAGCGAACGCCCAGCGGCATCATCACGCGGTTGTACCACCACATTGCGCGTTGGCGATGATGCGTCAGCCACCACAGGCCCAGATCCAGCAGTCGCGAGGATTTCGGCTGCATGCCGTAGACCGCGCTGCTCTCGACCGTGAAACCGTATTCACTCAGTTTTTCCAGCAGGCGCTGCGGTTCGTACCGGCGGCAATGGCCGACGAAGTCGTCGAACGGCGTCCAACGCGACGGATGCAGCGGCACGGCGATCAGCAGGGCGCCACCGGCCGCGCACACGCGCGACAATTCGGACAAGGCACCGTCTTCATCGTCGACATGCTCGACGATGTCCACCGCGCACACGAGATCGAACGCTCCGTCCGAGAATGGCAGCGCCGTGATCGAACCGAGCGAGGCGCTGGCGGCGCGCGCACACAGTTTCGCGACCGCGGGTTCGCTCAGGTCGACGAAATGCGATCCCTCTACGGGCAGCCGCGGGCGCAGGCCGGGCGCCACCTCCAGTCGGGAATGCGCTTTCGCGACCAGCGAACTGACCAGGGGCCAGGTATTGAAACGCTGCGGCTCGACCAGACGGGCATCGCGCCACAGCGGGTCGTAGAAGCGGCGATTCGTTTCCGTCAATTCTGCGTTATCGGGTGCTCGGGGGAATTCTGTGATCATCCGCTGCCGGTCATGGCGTGAAAGACCGATTTTCGCACTAATCCCGATCCCGGGCGGATGTGGGCGGATTCGAGCGTCTGTCTGGACGGCATTCGCCGACACCAGCCTGCGCGGCCGGATCCGTCATGGCGATTTCATCCGCGAATTGAACACGATCCATCAAGCGGCACCGAACCTGACGGTCCGTACGCTCCGGTGAGCTCGGATCAGTCGCGCTTGCGCGATGCGCCCGCCGGCAGATTGGCCGCGCGTTTCATTTCCGCCGTGGCAACAATGTCGGGATCAGCGAGATAATCTTCGACGAAGTCCATCGCATCCGCCCCCCAGAATAATTCGTCGTCGATGATGAGCGTCGGCACGCCGAATACGCCACGCGCGATCGCCTGGTCGGTCTCCAGCCGCAATGCATCCTTGATCGCCTGATCGCCCAGCCGGGCGGGATCGATATTGAGGGATCGCGCGAGTTCGGCGAACGCCCGTTGATCGGCCGGATCGCCGCCCGTCGTCCACAGCGCTGCGAAGATGCGACGGATTGCGTCGGGGGTATTTCCGGCGGCGATCGAGAGCCGCAGGTAGGGAAGGGGATTGAAGGGATGAACAGCGGGAGCGCGCATCGGAATGCCTTGCCGCGCCGCCCACCAGGTGCAATAGCGGAATGTCCAGACGCGCTTGGGTGGAATCTCAGCCGGCCCCTTCTGCTCCCAATGGTTGAGCAAGCCCGCGAACAGGACCGGGCGGTGACGTATGTCCAGCTCCTGCGAGAACCGCTCGAGCCGCGCCAGCCCGATGTAGGCATAAGGCGAAATGAAGTCGAAATACCAGTCGGCGTTTTTCATGGTCCGTGCGTGGTGTCAGGATTGGATCGTCAGTGTATGTCAGGCGCGCGGTCTGCGAAAAGATCCCGCAACCCGTCGCTCAAACCATAGCCATCTCCCTCCCTTTCAAGGGGAAGGACTGACAGGTCATCTTTTTTACGCAATGTCCGTAACCGGAGTCCATTGTTGCTCGCGCCGCGCGCGTTTCTGCGCCGGCATTTCACTGTCGTAAGTGACGCGGGCCGCTGCCGGCACTTCGACCAGCGGGGAGACGACATTCACATTCAGCGTGGCAAAGCGGCCGCTCGGCGAGCCGATCGCGCTGGCAACATACACGCCGCAATTACGGCAGACGTAAAAATCCGCGGACTTCAACGCGAAGCGATAGCGGTTCAGCCTGGACTCATCGGGAGTGATGAAGTGGACGGACGCTTCAGTGTCTGAAGTCGTTCGAGCACCATGGGCGCGACAGAAGCTGCATTGGCAGGCGCAGACTGTCCACTGGTCCGGTGTGCGCGCACCGCGCAACTTGAACCCGGTGGCGCCGCAATGGCATCGACCTTGATAGGTATGCATGGCCTGTTTAGCGGGCGGAAGGAATATCTTCGTAGCGCAGGAAGACTTGCTTGCCGGCCTCCCGCGCCAGCGTAACCATTTCATCCGCTCCGGTGGAAGGACCGCCGATGCGCAGGCAGGCGTCGCACTTGGCGACGAGGCGGCGCGAAACCGGATGGAAAATCTCGTCGAACGCGGCGTCGCCGATGTGCTTCGATCCGGCCGCCTCGATAAGCGGTAGTGCGAACCATTCGCCGAGCACGGGAAGGTGTCCCGAACGGAACAGGCGAAGCGCGATGTCGGTCATCGCCTGGACGTTGCGCGTGATCAGTAGGGGATCGTCGTTGGTGCCTGACCGGTAGGGCCCGGCCACTAGAATCATGAGAGGGGAGGTCATCTTTTATCAGCCAGCGGAATCGATTTCGGTATCAATCCTGTGATTCATCCGGTACTAGTAGCAGCCAGTTTATCCCGAGCAGGGTCGCGACAGTCTGGAAAAACCGGATTGGCAATTCCGTCGCGCCTTGAATCGGGCGCGCGATAAAATCGCGCAGTTCCCAGCCCATCTGCTCTTCCAGCTGCTCGACGGTAATGCCCGCGTGTTTTGCATAAGCGAGGATGTGGTCCGGCAGTTCGATTAGCGTAATGCTTTTGCCGGAAACCGGCGGCGCATCCAGCAGCTCATGCAACGGCACTTCGAGGATCGACGCGAGTTCCATGGCCTTGAACATCGTCAGCGTTGCAGCAAGTTCGCCGTCGCGCGATTCGACGTCCGCATACCAGGCGATGTTGAGATCGAGGCTTTTCGCCAAATCCGCCTGGGATTTTCCGGCGCGAATGCGATAAGCCCGAAGGCGGGCCGCGGTCCCCATGCCGGCCGAGCGCTAAGGAATCGCTGTGGGTCGAAGGACTGCGAACATGTGCCCTTACCTGTACGGTTCGAGCGGATCCTTCGGCAGGCGGATGAAATCAGAGCGGATCCGCGGCTCCTTGTTTTTCAACACCGCCATGCGGCCGGTGCATTCGATCTCCCGCTCATAGCTGCCAACGGACTTCAGGTAGGCCGCCGCTTTTCTGCCCAGCGCCACGCGGTCCGGAGAGCCAGGTTTCATCGCGGCCTCCACTCCGGTTATGCGCAATTTTCGGATACTCCATCGAGCCAGGGCCGTATCGAGTTCGGCCTTCGAAGCCGGGAATACTTTTCCGCACTCGTCGACGAAGGCCGCGGTTTCGGCGGCAGCCAGGCGAATGCAGGCCGCTGCGTCCTGGCTGCAATCCGGAGCGCCGGCGGACAGGGCGTCCTGCGCGGTCAGGGCGATCAGGACGGGAAGGACCAGGTTGCGTATCAACGATGTCGTGGACATGGGAGTGTAAGGTTGGCGTGGTCAGTCGGATATTCTCATGAATTGGCGCGCACCCAACTGGCGATCGCGCTTGCGCCCATCGCGCCGGACTGGCGTGCGATCTCGCGTCCGCCACGAAATAACGCCATGGTCGGAATGCTGCGGATATTGAAGCGCTGCGCAAGATTCTGCGCGACTTCCGTATTGACCTTGGCCAGGCGCACGGCAGGCTCGAGCATCCCGGCCGCCTTTTCGAATTCCGGCGCCATCGACCGGCAAGGTGCGCACCATGGCGCCCAGAAATCGATCACGACCGGGACGTCATTGCCGGCCACATGCCGCTCGAACCCGGCTTCATCCAGCTCGACGGGATGGCCGTCGAACAACGCCTGGTGGCATTTTCCGCAGCGCGGACCGGACGTGGCGCGCGCCGCCGCGACGCGGTTGGTGGTGGTGCAATGCGGACAGACGATGTGAAGCGGGTTGCTCATGGAATACTCCCTTCAGAAGCCGTTCATGCCCCTGCACATGGTGGCAAGACCGGCAAATCAAAAGGGGGCGTTTCGGTGAATGCTCCGGAAGACGTTACCCGCCAATATGCCTGCTCAGGCCGACTTGCGCTCGACGCTGCGTGCCCTGCACTCAGGCCTGGACTTTTCTGGCGATGCGCCGTAGAAGAACGTCTCCTCCGCGATACGCGCGCCTTCCCAGCGCTGGTAGGCAAGTTCCTCCATGTGCATGACCGTTCCGTCGAGCCATTCGAAGTGGAATATCCAGTGAATGGCCACCCGGCCGCCGTTCACGAATACTGGATCCACGATCGGGATTATCGCCTGCCTTTATGATCTTTCTGGCCGTCATTTTTATGCCTGCCGGCGACTTCCTTCTGTTCCGCCTTTTGCTTTTGCCTGGCGATGTCGTCGCTCTTGGGTGGAATGGTTTTCGCGTGGGCCGGATTCGGATCCTTGTTCTGCGTTGTCATGAAATCCTCCTGGTAAAGTGGAGTGGTAGGGTAAAAACGCGGCGCTGGACTTCCGTCGGTGGGGCTTCTCCTGGTCGATCTTGATGGCGCTTTTCTTGTATTTGTCCGGGACCGATCGACCGTATTGGGGTATGGCCCCGGTCATCCACCCACGTACGGACCGGCGGGTGTGACTTGGCCAAAGCCCGCGAAGGATCAACTGCGCAGAGGCAGTGCGATTTTCGATTGATGTGTTAGCAACTCAACGTTGTAAGGAGGCTTGCTTCGTCAGCGGCGTCACGCGCCAGATCACGTTGCCGACATCATCGGCGACCAGCAGCGCGCCGGCCTTGTCCACCGCGACGCCGACCGGGCGGCCGTACGCATCGCCGTCTGACGTCAGAAAGCCGGTGAGAATGTCTTCGGCGTCGCCATTCGGGCGGCCATTTGTGAACGGCACGAAGATCACCTTGTAACCGCTGGAAGGTTTGCGATTCCAAGAGCCGTGCTGGCCGACGAACGCGCCGTTCGCATAACGCGCGGGCAGGAGTTTGCCGTCGTAGAAGACAAGCCCGAGTGACGCCGTATGCGGACCCAGCGCGTAGTCGGGCGGGATGGCTTTGGCGACCAGGTCGGGGCGCGGCGGCTTGACGCGTTCATCGACATGCTGGCCGTAGTAGGTGTAAGGCCAGCCGTAGAAAGCGCCGTCCCTGACGGACGTCAGGTAGTCGGGTACGAGGTCGCCGCCGATTTCGTCGCGCTCGTTCACCACAGTCCACAGCACGCCGCTTTGCGGTTGCCAGCTCATGCCGTTCGGGTTGCGCAATCCGGACGCGAACAGGCGGGTGTTGCCGCTGACGGTATCGATCTCCAGAATGGCGGCGCGATTTTCTTCCTTGTCCATGCCGTTTTCCGCGACGTTGCTGTTCGAGCCCACGGTCGCATAAAGATGTTTTCCGTCGCGGCTGGCGATGATGTTCTTGGTCCAGTGATGATTGATCGGTCCGGCGGGCAGGTCGGCGATTTTCCTGCCGGGATCGACAATGCGGGTGTCGCCGGCCTTGTAGGCAAAGCGCATGACGGCATCGGAGTTGGCGACATAGAGGCTGTCTCCGACGAGCGCCATGCCGAACGGGGAATGCAGGCCCTCCAGGAACACGGTTTTCGTTTCCACCACGCCGTCGCCGTCGGCATCGCGCAGCAGGGTAATGCGATTCGCGCTCGGCGTGCCCGCGCCGGCGCGCTTCATGACTTTTTTCATGACCCAGCCCTTGATGCTTTTGCCGTCTTCGGGTTTCGGCGGGGCGTTGGTCTCGGCGACGAGGACGTCGCCATTCGGCAGCACGTAGACCCAGCGCGGATGATCGAGCCCACTCGCGTACGCGCTGACCGTCAACCCTTCGGCGGCGACGGGCTTGGCGCCCGCCGGCCAACCTTTCGCGGGGGCGATGTTTATGGTGGGGATGAGCGTGTGGTGCGGAGGCGGCAAGGTTGGGCTGGGGCCCATGCCGGCTTTGATCGGCAAAGTGGTCTGATCGCCGCAACCGGCGAACACCAGTACGATTGCCGCACACGACAGGGACTTATTTGCGATGCGCATGCATGGTCTCCAAAAAAATCGGGATGGGAAAAATTTCCGGCAATCAGAATTCCGCGATATGCCAGCGCCAACCGTCAATATGCCTTGGCGCGTCGCGCGGAGGAACGCGGTTTCTCACGTCCCGTACAGACATGGACTCCGTTAATTTCCGATGGTTCGCCGCTCTCGGCCTTACCAGGATCATCGGCGTCCTTGTTCGCGATTGGGTTTCAGGGTTTAAATTCTTGTCCTCCCGCCTGGAGTTTCCCGGATTCATCGACCTGCGTCTTCGGCTCACGTTAAGATGCGTCCTATCTTGACCGCAGACCTGCAGCACTTCTTCGACGATTCCGGCCCGCTTGCCGGCACCATTCCCGGCTACCGTCTGCGCCCGCAGCAACTGGAAATGGCCCTTGCGGTCGCGCATGCCATCGAAACCAGGGGACTGCTCATCGCCGAGGCGGGCACCGGCACGGGCAAGACCTTTGCCTACCTCGCGCCGGCGTTGTCCAAGGGCGGCAAGGTAATTGTCTCGACGGGCACCAAGACGCTGCAGGACCAGCTCTACGATCGTGACATCCCCATGGTGCGCAACGCATTGCAGGCGCCGGTCACCGTGGCGCTGCTCAAGGGCCGCGCCAATTATGTCTGCCATTACCACCTCGAGCGCGCCAAGAACGACGGGCGCTTCCTGAATCGCGACGACGTGGTCTATCTCGCGCGCATCGAGTCCTACGCCAAGACCAGCAAGACCGGGGATCGCGGCGGCCTGGCGGAAGTGCCGGAAGACGCGACCGTATGGCCGCAAGTGACCTCGACGCGCGAGAACTGCCTCGGCGGCGACTGTCCGAACTACAAGGATTGCTTCGTCATGGAAGCACGCAAGCAGGCAATGGAAGCCGATGTCGTGGTGGTGAACCATCATCTGTTCTTCGCCGATGTAGTGCTGCGCGACGAGGGCGTGGCGGAACTCCTGCCGGCATGCAATACGGTAATTTTCGACGAGGCCCATCAATTGCCCGAGACGGCCAGCCTGTTTTTCGGCGAGAGCGTATCGAGCAGCCAACTGATCGAACTCGCGCGCGATACGCGCATTGAGGCGGCGACTTCCGCGAGGGACAATGCCGCGCTGCCAGAGGCCTCGTCGGCACTGGAAAAGGCGGCGCGCGACCTGCGCTTGCAGTTCCGCGAGGAGGCCGGCCGGCAGCCGTTATCCGCGGCGCAGGTCAATCCGGCTTTCGCGCAAGCGCTGGACCTGGCCGTGACGCGATTGACCGACCTGACTGCGCTGCTGGAGTCTCAGGCCGACCGTTCGGAAGGATTGCAGAACTGCTGGACCCGCGGCATCGATTTGCTCGGCGGCCTGGCCCGCTGGTGGGAGGACGAGGACAAATCGTGGGTGCGCTGGATCGAAATATTCGGCGGTTCAGTGCACCTGAATGCGACACCGCTTTCGATCGCGGATATTTTCCATCGACAGATCACCGGTAATCCGCGCGCATGGATTTTTACATCGGCGACATTGTCGGTGCAGGGAAATTTTTCCCACTACCAGCGTGAAATGGGATTGGCGGACGCCGCCACCGCATTCTGGGAGAGCCCCTTCGACTACGCAAACCAGGCGTTGCTCTACGTCCCGGAAGGATTGCCCGAACCGAACGTGGAAGGCTATACGCGCAAGGCGGTTGAAGCCGCGCTGCCCGTGATCGAAGCGGCCGAGGGCCGTACTTTCTTCCTGTTCACGAGTTTGCGCGCAATGCGTGAAGCGCGCGATCTCATGGAAACCGGCATGAAGAAAATGGGCATGGACTATCCGTTGCTCATGCAGGGCGAAGGCTCTCGCTCGGAATTGCTTGAGCGCTTCCGCAGGCTCGGCAACGCGGTATTGCTGGGTAGCCAGTCGTTCTGGGAGGGCGTGGATGTGCGCGGCGAAGCATTGTCATTGGTAATCATCGACCGCCTGCCGTTTTCCCCGCCCGATGATCCGGTACTCGCCGCGCGCATCGCGAAGATCAATGCCGAAGGACGCAATGCCTTCATGGAATACCAGTTGCCGCAGGCGGTGATCACGCTGAAGCAGGGCGCCGGCCGCCTGATTCGCGACGAGAATGATCGAGGCGTGCTGATGATTTGCGATCCGCGGCTCATCACAAAACAATACGGCAAGCGCATCTGGCGCAGCCTGCCACCGATGCGCCGCACGCGCGAGCAGTCGGACGTGCTCGATTTCTATCGCCAGATCGCCGGCGCGGCGGCCTGAGTGGTCAACAGGTCACGAGAACCTTTCCGAACGACGATACTGACAGTGAACTGGACTCCTTCCCCTTCAAGGGGAAGGTCGGGATGGGGATGGGTGCGTCTTTCGCGGTTTTGTTTGAAGTCGTACTTTACCGTCCCCCATCCCCGCCCCGGCCCTCCCCCTGAAAGGGAGGGAGTAAGTTTCCCGACTGCGCTGCTGCGGCGGTCCCCCGACCAGTCCGAACCCGACAACATTGCGCTCCCGTTTCCCGCGAAGGGGTGGGAGATTTGGCTGCGTGATTTTAATTAACGAAAAAGTGCGGGTGGATGAGCCAGGCCCAGAGCACCCACAACGCCACGACCCACAGCAGCACAATGGCCGCCGCGGCAACCCAGTTGCGCGGGCTTAGACGGCGCGCTTCTAGCCAGGCTTGCGCGCGGGCACGGGCATCCACCAGAACCTGAGGCGGCAATAGTTTCAAGACGAGCCAGATCGCGCCGGGGAGCAGGATGATTTCATCGAGGTAGCCGACGATCGGAATGAAGTCCGGAATAAGGTCGATGGGCGACAGCGCGTAGGCGACGATGAAGACCGCCAGCCATTTTGCGTACCACGGTGCCCGCGGATCGCGCGAGGCGAACCAGAGGACGAGCGCGTCGCGCTTAAGGGCTGCGGCCCAGGTTTTCAGCCGCTCCAGCATGGTCAGGAGACCAGTTCGCCGTACAGGTCGTGCGTGTCCGCGCGAGTGATGCGTACTTTGACGAAGTCGCCGGCTTTGGTGTCCGCGGCCTTGCGGATATGCACGACACCGTCGATTTCCGGCGCGTCCGCACTGGAGCGGCCGGCCGCCTTGTTGTCACCGGCCTCGTCGACGAGCACCGTCAGCGTGCTGCCGACTTTGCGTTTGAGGCGTTGCGCGCTGATTTTTTCCTGTGTGGCCATGAAGCGGGCGCGGCGTTCTTCGCGCACCTCATCCGGCACCGCATCGGGCAGCGCATTGGCAGTTGCACCGTCGACCGGGGAATAGGCGAAACAACCGACCCGGTCGAGCTGGGCTTCTTCGAGGAATTCCAGCAGCGCGGAAAATTCCGCTTCAGTCTCGCCGGGGAAACCGGCGATGAAGGTGCTGCGGATGGTGAGGTCGGGACAGATTTCGCGCCACGCACGAATACGCTCCAGGTTGTTCTCAGCATCTGCCGGGCGCTTCATCAGCTTGAGGATGCGTGAGCTCGCATGCTGGAACGGCACATCGAGGTACGGCAGGATTTTTCCGTCGGCCATCAGCGGCAGGACTTCGTCGACGTGCGGGTAAGGGTAGACGTAATGCAAGCGCACCCATACGCCGAGTTCGCCGAGCGCCTGCGCCAACTCCGTCATGCGCGTCTTCAACGGCCTGCCGCCCCAGAACCCGGTACGGTATTTGATATCGACACCGTAGGCGCTGGTGTCTTGTGAAATCACGAGCAATTCCTTGACGCCGGCCTTCACCAGATTTTCCGCCTCCTGCATGACTTCGCCGACCGGGCGGCTGACCAGGTCCCCGCGCATGGAGGGAATTATGCAAAAGGTGCAGCGATGGTTGCAGCCTTCGGAGATTTTCAGATAGGCAAAATGTTTCGGCGTGAGCCTGATGCCTTGCGGTGGCACGAGGTCCGCGAAAGGATCGTGGGGCATGGGCAGATGATCGTGTACCGCGCGCATGACCTGTTCGGTGGCATGCGGGCCGGTAACTGCGAGGACCTGCGGATGCGCCTGCTTGACCACGTCGCCCTTGGCGCCAAGACAGCCGGTGACGATGACTTTGCCATTTTCGGCGAGCGCCTCGCCGATGGCGTCGAGGGATTCTTCGACTGCCGCGTCAATGAAGCCGCAAGTATTTACCACAACAAGGTCCGCGTCCTGGTAACTGCCGGAGATGAGATAGCCCTCGGCGCGCAGTTGCGTGAGGATGCGCTCCGAATCAACCAGCGCCTTCGGGCAGCCGAGCGAAACGAAGCCGACCCTGGGTTGCGATGCGGGTTTGCTGCGGGGAGGGGTCTTGACGGCGCTCATGCGGTGACCGGATGAAAAACGGCGCGGAACCGGCAGTTCCGCGCCGTGCACATTCTTGGCTTTATCTTCAGGAAGCGGTCTTTTTCTGCGGCTGCTTGAAGGCCTCCGGCCCGGGGGCGGAAGCATCCGGCTTGCCTTCGCCCGCGGCGCCGGCGAAATTGCTGCCGAACGGGAAGTTGCCGAAAATCGAGCGGGCCTGTTTCTGCAGTTGTTGCTGCATGTCGAGGAAAGTGGTTGCGCTTTGCTCGAGGTAGCTCGACATCAGGCCCTGGATGGTGGGGCCCTGCATTTTCACGAACTGGCTCCAGGCTTCTGCGTTCAGTATCGGATTGTCGCCGAACTTCGGCACGCTTTGCTCCTGCAATCTGCGCTGGATCTCGACGAAGGTCTGAATGTTCTTGTCCAGGTAGCTGCCCATCATCCCTTGCATGGCATTGCCGTAGAAGCGAATGATTTGCGACAGCATGTCCGACGAGAACATCGGCGCCCCTGCGCTTTCCTCCTCAAGGATGATCTGCAGCAGGATGGCGCGTGTCAGGTCTTCTTCGCTCTTCGCATCGACCACTTTAAATATCACCTGGTCGAGTACGAGCTGCTTCACGTCAGCGAGCGTGATGTAGCTGCTGGTGGCCGTGTCGTACAAGCGGCGATTCGGATATTTCTTAATCAGGCGGAGTTCTTCAGTCATTTTTGTGCAGTCCGGAAAGTTGCTCTGCATTCCTAGTTGGAGAGACCGGCGAAAGGTCTGCCGCAGCGCGCGAGACGGGCATTATAACCATATGAAAATTAGGTTTTACTAAAGTTTATGCGTTGCGAAAGAAATATTTGACACCCATTTTCGCCATGCTTACTATGGAGTTGCTGCAACGCAGCAATAGACTCGCGAGCCGATCAGGGAAAACCCGTTTGTTTTATTAAGATTATGAGGTTACGATATGAATCAAGCTGCTGAGAAATTTGTCGCACTGAACAAGAAACAGATGGAGACTGCGGTTCAGGCATTTCAGATCGGATTCGGCGCGTGGGAAATGCTGGTCAAACTAAATCTCGAGGCCGCTCGATCGCTACTGCAAGAAGGGGTGGTAACGGTGCCGAACCTGACTTCGGTGTACGACCAGGCTGGTTTTTCGGATTGGTCCAGTGGCCAGGCTCGGGCTACCCTCGATAAGGTGTCGGGCTATTCCCGCAACGTTTATGAGATCTTCGGGGACGCATCGGGCAAGTTGGGTAACCTCCTGGAACAGACATTGCTTAGTACTGGTCAAGAAGTGGAAGAATGGGTCGATGAAGTGTTGAAGGCCTCTTCGATCCCGCAGCCGGAAGCCACGGCGGTCGCTGCCAAGGCGGCGATGGCGAATGCGAAGTCGGTCATAGAAGGAATTTCGAAGGCGGTCAGACAGACAGCCGGATACGCGGATGCGAACGTACGGGCGGCTGCTGAGGCGACGGCTCAGGTAGTCAAGGGCTCCGCGAAGTGACGGATTCAAGGCTCCTCCCCCTTTATCTAAAGGTTATCCTTTGGTAAAGGTTCAACCCCGGTGGTAACTCACCGGGGTTTTTTTTGCCCTTAATCAGTGCACAAAAGGTCACCGGGATGCCATGAAACGGCAGGGACAAGGGCCGTGACTGCGTGACTATCGTGACTGACGTAGCTCGGTGAAAGGCCTTAAAACGCCTTGTAAGCCAGTCACGCAGTCACGTCGTCACGGCTTCACGGCTTCACGACATATGCTGCCCGCCGTTGATCGAAATATTGGCGCCGGTGACGAAGGCGGCTTCATCGGAAGCCAGGTAAATGATCAACCCTGCCACTTCTGCAGGCAATCCGAGCCGATTCAGCGGGATCTGCGGCAGGATCTTCGAATCCAGGATGTCCTGGGGAATCGCGGTAACCATCTTGGTGCCGATGTAGCCGGGCGAAATGGTGTTAACCGTCACGCCCTTGCGCGCCACCTCATAGGCCAGCGCCTTGGTAAAGCCGTGCATGCCCGCTTTGGCGGCGGAATAGTTGGTCTGTCCGAACGCGCCTTTCTGGGCGTTGACCGATGACACGTTGATGATGCGGCCCCAACCGCGATCGACCATGCCGTCGAGTACCTGCTTGGTCATATTAAATACGCTGTCGAGATTGGTGCGAATGACGGCGTCCCAGTCCGCTTTGGTCATTTTCTTGAATGTCATATCGCGCGTGATGCCGGCGTTGTTCACCAGCACGTCGACCGGGCCGACTTCCGCGTGCACCTTTTTCAGGCACGCCGCGCTCGAATCAAAATCGGCCACGTCGACCGCGTACCCGTGAAAATCATAGCCGCGCTTCTTCATGCCCGCGAGCCACTCGGATGCTGTCTTGTTTCCCGGCGAGTAAGTCGTCACGACGGAATAGCCGGCGTCTGCCATTTTGGTGCAGATGGATTCGCCCAATCCCCCCATGCCCCCGGTTACCACAACAATTCTTTTTGCCATGATTTTCTTCCTCCTCAATTCGTTTTTATTTTCCTGCCCGGTGCTGCTAAACCGATTTCTCCCTCACATACCGACCCGGCGCGGCTTCGATCGCCGGATATTGCGCATTGCCCAAATCCGCCGCGGGCACCCGTTCGCCTGACCGGCTGCTCAACCAAGCCGCCCAGTGCGGCCACCAGCTGCCGGCTTGCTGCGTTGCGCTAACCAGCCACGCGTCCGCGTCCGCATGCGCGTCGTGCGACGCATTGATCCAGAAATGGCGGCGTTTTTTTGCGGCCGGATTCACGATCCCCGCGACATGGCCGCTCGCACCCAGCACGAATTCGGTCCGCCCGCCCAGCAGCGCTGCGCTTTCATGTGCAGACTTCCACGGAACGATATGGTCTTCCCGCGTTGCAAGAATGTAGGCGGGAAGGGTGATCGCGCCGAGATCAAGCGGAACGCCGCACACTTCGAGTCTACCGGGATTTTTCAGATTATTCTCGAGGTACATGTTGCGCAGATACCAGGCATAGAGGCGCCCGGGGAGATTGCTGCCGTCGGCATTCCAGTACAGCAGGTCGAAGGCGCGCGGCGGCTTGCCCTTCAGATAGCTGTTGACGACGAAGTGCCAGATCAGGTCGTTGGCGCGCAGCGCCGCAAACGTGTTCGCGAGCTTGCTTCCCGACATCGCCCCAGACTCGCCGAACGCCTGTTCGTTGCGCTCGACGAATGCGCGGTCGACGAAGACGCTGATTTCACCCGGCTCTGTAAAATCCAGCAGTGTGGCGAGCAAGGTCAGGGAAGCGACGGACTCGTCGTTGCGCGCTGCCATCACCGCCAGTGCGCAGGAGAGCAGGGTACCGCCGACGCAAAAACCCAGCGCGTTGACCTTGTCGGCGCCACAAATTGCCTTGATTACCTGCAGCGGAGCCAGGACGCCTTCTTCGATGTAGTCGTTCCAGCCGAGATGCCCGAGTTCCGCCGGGATATTGCGCCACGATACGATGAACGTGCTGAGGCCCTGCTCGACGCAGAAACGCACAAAGGAATTCTCCGGCTGAAGGTCGAGAATGTAGTACTTGTTGATGAACGGCGGCACGATCAGCAGCGGAGTTTCGTAAACACGCGCGGTCGTCGGTGAATACTGGATCAACTGCATGACTTCGTTTTCGAACACCACCGCTCCCGGCGTCACCGCAAGGTTGCGGCCGACTTCGAACGCCTGCTCGTCTGTCATGGAAATGCGTCCTCGGGCGACGTCACTGGCGAGCAGTTTCATGCCTTGTGCGAGGCTCTCCCCGCCGCTTTGCGCGGCGAGTTTGATGACTTCCGGGTTGGTTGTCGCGTAGTTATTCGGCGCCATCGCATCGGCGAGCTGACGCAGCTGGAATTGCAGGCGACGCCTGGCGTGCGGCTCCAGGTCAGCGAGGCTGCCGAGTTCGAGGAGAAATTTCGCGTTCAACTGGTAGGCCTGCTGCAGGTACTGGAAGAAGGGCAGTTGCCATTCGGCCGCCGCGAAACGGGTGTCGGCTTGCGCCGCGGGAATTGCGCCGTCCCCAACCGGCGCGGCCAGTTGCCCCCACAACGCAAAGTGGTCGCGATAGAACGATTCTTCGAGGGCGCGCAGTTTTGCGAGCTGCCGGGGGTCGGCGGTCACGAATATTTGCATAAGGGCCGCTACGTCCGGCGTGCCCGAGGACACGGGCAGATCGCGAAAGAGTTTCTCAACCATGCCGGCATTGGCGCGATTGATTTCCTGCAGCACGTCGCTCGTGGGCTTGGCGGAAGAGGTCATTGGCCGTCGAAAGTTCGGGCGCGTGGGAGGAATGAAGCAGATAGAATTCTTGTCTGCCCATTTGCGTGAGTCAAGCCCGCCCCGTGTACATCGTCGCCATCGGCTGGCTCTTCGTCATCATCATGATGGCGATCACCTCGACAAGCTTCCTGTCGGGCGGGGTGACGCTGTTTTGCTACGGCATCCTGCCGCTGGGCTTGTTCCTGTGGATCGTCGGCACGCCCCAGCGCAGGCGGCGTGCGGCGTCACGCGATACCGCTGACGAAGAACCTCACCAGCGCGATTGAACCGATGCCCAGGCAGATCAGCACCACCTGCTCGACGGTTGCGCGCAATTCAGGACGCCGGTGCAAGCCGGGAATCAGGTCGGCCACCGCCACGTAAATCATACTCGCCGCGGCCAGGCCAAGCAGCGTGGGCACCCAGTCCTGCAAGGAGCGCAACGCGTAATAGGCAAGCAGGCCGCCTAGCAGGGTCGCGCCGCTGGATATCAGATTGAAGGCGAATGCTTTGGCTTTGCTGAAGCCCGAATGCAGCAGGATGACAAAGTCGCCGACTTCCTGCGGTATCTCGTGGGCGATGATCGCCAGCGCCGTGACGATGCCCAGTCCCGTATCGGCCATGAAAGCCGCGGCAATCAGGATGCCGTCGACGAAATTGTGGATGGTGTCGCCGACCATGATCATCATGCCGCTGCGGCCGTGGTCGTTCGCGTCCACATGATGGTCGTGTGCCTCGCACTCCTCCGTGTGGCAATGCCGCCAGAGCACCAGTTTCTCCAGGATGAAGAAGAACAGGATGCCACCGAGGATGACGGCGGCGAGGTTGTGCGCGCTCCCGCTTTGCTCGAAAGCGTGCGGCAGGATTTCCAGGAACACCGCGCCGAGCAGCGCGCCGATGGCGTAGCTGATCAGCATCGGGACCTGATGCGCGGAGGCGCGCAGCGCGAGTACGGCGGCGGCGACTACGCTCAAAAACGCGCCGGCGACCGACGCGACGATGATCCAGGCAAGGGTGGACATGGGAACCGGACAAGTGAGCAAACGACGCAGTATAGCGGGCCTGCCAAGTCCGTCGGTCAGTCCTCGAACCAGATCAGCGCGGCCATGCGCCCCGAGACCTTGTCGCGCCGGTGGGAGAAGAAGCGCGCCGGATTTGAATAAGTGCATTGCCCGCCGCCAAACACGTTCGATACGCCCGCGCGGGCGAGGCGCTGGCGCGCAAGTATGAACAGGTCGGCAAGCCATTTGTCGGGCTTGTGCGGGCGAAACGCGTAGCCGGCGTCGGGATCGACGGCCATAAAGGCCTCACGGACTTCGTTCCCGACTTCGAATGCCGCGGGCCCGATGGCGGGGCCAAGATAGGCCAGCACGTCCTGCGGCTTGGCGTCGAGCGCATGCACGGTGTTTTCCAGGATGCCGGCAGCCAGCCCCCGCCAACCCGCATGGGCTGCCGCCACCGCGCCGCCGCTGCGCTCCGCGAACAGCACGGGCAGGCAGTCCGCGACCATGATGGCGCTGACGCAACCCGGCGTTGTTGCAACCGACGCATCCGCTGCGACGGGTTCGCCGACCGATTCCGCGCCCACGACGATGGTACCGTGCACCTGATTCAGCCATTTCGGCTCCGCCGGAAGGAAATGTCGCAGCAAACCACGATTGGCGGCAACGACCGCTGGATCGTCCTCCACGCGCTGGCCCAGGTTCATGCTGGCGTAAGGTCCGCTGCCGCGGCCGCCATTGCGCGTGGTGATCAACGCGCGAACGCGCGCCGGCACCGGCCACTCGGGCACGATCCAGTCGTCAGGCCGCTTCATGTTTCAATGCGTCGATGAGGGCCACGATGTCGCCGGGCAGCGGCGACTCCCACGCGAGTGCTTCGCCGCTGGCGGGATGCATCAGCGCCAGCCTGGCGGCGTGCAACGCCTGCCTGGGGAAATCCAGCGCCGCTGCCGGCAAAGCCGCCTTGCGTTGCGGGCTGCCGTATACCTGATCGCCGATCAGCGGGTGGCCGATCGAGCTCAGGTGCACGCGAATCTGGTGGGTCCGGCCGGTTTCGAGCCGGCAGCGCACGTGTGACCAGCCGGCGCCATGCTGCACCGGAAAATAATAGGTCTTGGCCGGCTTTCCGCGGGCGACGACCGCCATACGCGTGCGATGCACCGGATGGCGGCCGATCGGCGCGTCCACGGCACCTTCGCGTGTTAGTGCACCATGCACGAGGGCGGCGTATTCCCTGGTCACCGAGCGCGCCTGCAGTTGGCGCACCAGGTCAACCTGCGCGGGAATGGTCTTGGCAACGACAAGGAGCCCGCTGGTGTCCTTGTCAAGGCGGTGGACGATGCCGGCGCGAGGCACGCCCGCCACGGCAGGGGCATGGCGCAGAAGGGCGTTGAGCAACGTGCCGCTCCAGTTGCCGCTGCCCGGGTGAACCACCAGGCCGGCCGGCTTGTCGATCACCAGGATGTCCGCATCCTCGAAGACCACTGTCAGGGGAATTTCTTCGGCGGCGTGCTCGGTGACCGAGGGCAGGGCCTGGGGCGCCACGACGACCGTCTCGCCGCCCCAGACCTTGGTCTTGGCCGATACGGCGCTGCCGTCGAGCGTGATGTGTCCGCTGCGCATCCATTCCTGCAGGCGGTTGCGCGAATACTCCGGCAACAGGCGGGCAAGGGCCTGGTCGAAGCGCAATCCGGCGCAATCGACGGGAACGGCGAGACGCTGATGCCGGCCTGAAGCGGGGATTTCTATATAATCCGGCAAACTTTTTGTGGAATCAGACATGAAACGTAGTTTAGCGATTCTTGCACTGCTGCTGGTTGCGGGGTGCGCATCGGATGCGTTCGACGAAACCAAGAATTGGGGGCCGGAGCGCATCTACAGCGCTGCCCGCGAGGAACTCGAGAGCAGGAACTACCAGAAGGCGGTCGGCTATTACGAGAAGCTGGAAGCGCGCTATCCCTATGGGCGCTATGCGCAGATGGCTCAGATCGAGAGCGCCTATGCGTACTGGAAGGACAACGAAGTCGCGCAGGCACTCGCGGCCTGCGACCGCTTCATCAAGATGCATCCGGACCACCCGAACGTCGACTATGCCTACTACCTGAAGGGGCGGATCAACTTCAACGACGACATGGGAATAATGGGTTACATCACCGTCAAGGACATGACCGAGCGGGATCCGCGGGCGGCACAGGATGCGTTCGATGCGTTTCGCGAGCTGGTTACGCGTTTTCCGCAGAGCCGTTACGCGCCCGATGCGCATGCTCGAATGAGCTATCTGGTGAACGCTCTGGCCTCGGCCGAGGTGAACGTTGCCGAATATTACCTGCGCAGGGGGGCCTACGTCGCGGCCGTCAATCGGGCTCAATACGCCTTGACCAACTATCCGCGCGCACCGGCGATCGAACGCGCCCTGGCCGTGCTGGTGAAAGCCTACGACGGGATGGGACTGAACGATCTGCGCGACGATGCCAATCGAACATTGAATGCCAATTTTCCGGCGACGACGGTCAAGCTCGGGCAGCGTGGCAAATGGTGGAAGTTCTGGTGACCGGTTGAGGAAATCGGGCCTTGCCCGCACCGGCGTCGACCACCACGCGATTTCTGCCAGCGCGTTTCTTCTCGTTCAAGGCCTGATCCACCGCCACGAACAGTCCACGCACGCTGGCGTGGCAGCGGTGGCTGCGTGCTACGGGAGAGGAAAGCGTTAAGGAACTGCATACGGCAGGCGCAGCCAAAATTTAGTGGCCTCTAGCGCCTCAGCTCGGCGCGATCCTTGAAATGCTCCAATGCCTCAGGATTGGCGAGCGCCTCCAGATTTTTCACCGCATTGCCGTGCACGACGTTGCGCACCGCGAGTTCGACGATCTTGCCGCTCTTGGTGCGGGGGATATCCGGGACCTGCACAATTTTGGCAGGGACATGGCGTGGCGTGGTGTTGCTCCGGATCTGGTCCTTGATCTTTTTCGTCAGCGCGTCGTCGAGCAGCAGGTTTTCGCGCAGCCGCACGAACAGGACGACGCGAACGTCGTTGTCCCAGTCCTGACCGATCACCAGGCTCTCGACCACTTCTTCCAGGCGCTCGACCTGTCGGTAGATTTCCGCTGTGCCGATGCGCACGCCGCCCGGATTGAGGGTCGCGTCGGAACGCCCGTAGATGATGCAAGTTCCCCGGTCGGTCAATTCCATGTAGTCGCCGTGGCACCAGACGCCGGGGAAACGATCGAAATAGGCGGCACGATACTTGGCGCCTCCGGGATCGCTCCAGAAATAAATCGGCATGGAGGGGAAGGGGGAAGTGCAGACCAGTTCGCCCTTTGCGCCGGTCACCGCTTTGCCGTCATCATCGAAAACTTTTACGGCCAGGCCGAATCCGCGGCACTGGATTTCGCCGCGATATACGGGCAGGGTGGGATTGCCGAGCACGAAACACGAAACGATGTCGGTTCCGCCCGAGATCGAGGACAGCAATAAATCTTTTTTGATCGCGCGATAAACGTAGTCGAAACCTTCCGCTACCAGCGGCGAACCGGTCGAAGCCATGGCCTTCAATGTGACCAGGGAGTGGGTCTCCACCGGCCTTGCACCGGCCTTGTGCAACGCGTCGATATATTTGGCCGAGGTGCCGAACACGGTCATGCGCTCGTCGTCGGCAAGATCGAACAGGATGTCTGGCCCGGGATGGAACGGCGAGCCGTCATAGAGCAGCAAAGTCGCACCCGTCGCGAGCCCGCTCGCCAGCCAGTTCCACATCATCCAGCCGCAGGTGGTGAAATAGAAGAGCCGGTCGCCGCGTTTCAGGTCGGTGTGCAGCTGGTGTTCCTTGAGGTGTTGCAGCAAGGTGCCGCCGGCGCCGTGAACGATGCATTTCGGTACGCCTGTGGTGCCCGACGAATACAGGATGTAGAGCGGGTGATTGAATGGCAGCTGATTGAAGGCGATGGTCTTGCCCTTATAGCGACCGACGAAATCCTCCAGATGGATTGCCTTCGGAATGACCGCGATGTCCGGACGTTCGCGCGTGTAAGACACAATCACGGCGCACTTCAATGTCGGCAGGTTCTTCGCGATTTCCGCAATGCGCGGCAGAGTGTCGATGACCTTGCCGTTGTAGTAATAGCCCTCAACCGCGAACAGAATGGCCGGCTCGATCTGGCCGAAGCGATCGAGCACGCCTTGCACACCGAAATCGGGAGAGCACGACGACCAGATCGCCCCGATACTCGACGCCGCGAGCATGAAAATGATCGTCTCGGGCATGTTCGGCATGAAGGCCGCGACGCGGTCCCCTTGTTTGACGCCGGCCACAGTCATGGCTTGTGCCGTGCGCGAAACGGCGTCGTAAACCTCCGCGAAGCTCATTCGGCGGCGGACCTTGTCCTCGCCCCAGAACACGATGGCGGCTTCATCGTCGCGCCGGCGCAGCAGGTTCTGAGCGAAATTCAGTTTCGCGTCGGGAAACCAATGCGCGCCAGGCATCTTGTCGCCATCGACCAGAACACGTTCGCCGCGGCGCTCCGCGATGACCCCGCAAAAATCCCATACCGAAGTCCAGAATTGCTCAGGCCGGCTCACCGACCAGTCAAATAGCGCATGCGCGTCGGAAACGCCCGCCTGCCAGCGCTTGTTCACCAGCTTGATGAACGCACTGATGTTGGAGCGCGCAATGCGCTCCTTCGAAGGTTGCCAGAGCACTGCAGGAGTAGCTGGATTCGGGGGCATCGTAGTCAAACCATTTCACCGCAAAGACGCAAAGGACGCAAAGCAGAACAGGAACTGACGATCACGAAAGGTTTGAGTGTTTCGAATTCAAGACCAGGAGCAAGTTCCATTTTTGCACGCTGTTTTCTGGATCCGCAAATTATGTTTTCCTCCGCGCTCTTTGCGTCTTTGCGGTGAGGTGTTGTTCTATTCGGGCCGCATCTGGGGAAACAAGATGACGTCGCGGATGCTGGCGCTATCGGTGAACAGCATGACCAGGCGGTCAATGCCGATGCCTTCGCCCGCGGTGGGCGGCAATCCATACTCCAGGGCACGGACATAGTCGGCGTCGTAGTACATCGCTTCCTCGTCGCCGGCTTCCTTGGCCTGGACCTGCTGCTGGAAACGCGCCGCCTGGTCTTCCGGATCGTTCAGTTCAGAGAAGCCATTGGCCAGTTCGCGGCCGGTGATGAACAACTCGAAGCGGTCAGTCACGGCCGGGTTCTGGTCGTTGCTGCGCGCCAGCGGCGAGACATCGGTGGGATGGGCGACGATGAACGTCGGCTGGATCAGTTTGTCCTCGGTGGTCTGCTCGAACAGCTTGAGTTGCAGCAGGCCCAGTCCGTCGGTGGGGAAGACTTCGACTTTGAAGCCCTCGAGTGCATTGCGCAGGTTGTCGATCGTTGCCAGGTCTTGCGGCGCATATCTCGGGTTGTACTTGCCGATAGCCTCGGCCATGGTCAGGCGGTCGAACGGCTTACCCAGGTCGATGGCGGTGCCCTGGTAGGTCAAAGTCGTGCTGCTGGTCACTTTTTGCGCAAGCCCGCGTAGCAGTTCTTCGGTGAGGTCCATCAGGTAATGGTAATCCTGGTAGGCCTCGTAGAATTCGAGCATGGTGAACTCGGGATTGTGGCGGGTGGACATGCCTTCGTTGCGGAAATTGCGGTTGATCTCGAACACCTTCTCGATGCCGCCCACCACCAGGCGCTTCAAATAAAGTTCCGGCGCGATGCGCAGGTAGAGCTGCATGTCTAGCGCATTGTGGTGCGTTACGAAGGGCTTTGCCGCCGCACCACCGGGTATCGGTTGCATCATCGGCGTCTCCACCTCGAGATAGCCGCGCTCGACGAAAAACTCGCGGATCGACTGGATGATGCCCGAGCGCGCCTTGAACACGCGTTGGGATTCCGGATTGGTGATCAGATCCAGGTAGCGCTGGCGGTATTTCTGCTCCTGGTCGGCGAGACCGTGAAACTTTTCCGGCAGTGGACGCAGCGATTTTGAGAGCAGGCGCAGGCCGGTGACCTTGACTGAAAGTTCACCGGTCCTGGTCTTGAACAGCGTGCCTTCGGCGCCAAGGATGTCGCCCAGGTCCCAATGCTTGAAGCTGGCATGAGTTTCTTCGCCGGTGACGTCGTTGCTGATGTAAAGCTGCATGCGGCCGGACATGTCCTGCAGCGTGGCGAAACTGGCTTTGCCCATGACGCGCTTGAGCATCATGCGACCCGCCATCATGACTTTGATCTCTACCGGCTCGAGTTCCTCGTTGGACTTTGCGCCGTAGTCGCGATGCAAATCGGCAGCGAGGTGGGTGCGGCGGAAATCGTTCGGGAAGGCGTTGCCGGCGCCGCGCAGCGCCTTGAGCTTCGCCTTGCGCTCTTCGATGATCTGATTGGAGTCGGCTGACGGAGTGACTTGTTCCTTGTCTTCCATGTTCTATACGCCTTGCTTCAGACTTGCGGAGATGAAATCGTCGAGGTCGCCGTCCAGCACGGACTGGGTATCGCCTCGTTCCACGTTGGTGCGCAAATCCTTGATGCGCGACTGGTCGAGCACATAGGAGCGAATCTGGTGGCCCCATCCGATGTCGGTCTTGGAGTCTTCCATGGCTTGTTTCTCTTCGTTGCGTTTGCGCATTTCCAATTCGTACAGGCGCGCTTTGAGCATGGACATCGCTTCCGCGCGATTGCGGTGCTGGGAACGGTCGCTCTGGCACTGTACGACGATGCCCGTTGGATTATGGGTGATGCGGATGGCGGAATCGGTCTTGTTGATGTGCTGGCCGCCGGCGCCGCTGGCGCGGAAAGTGTCCACACGCAAGTCAGCGGGATTGATCGCGATCTCGATCGTGTCGTCGACCTCGGGATAGACGAATACGCTGGCGAATGAAGTGTGGCGTCGCGCATTCGAATCGAACGGCGATTTGCGCACCAGCCGATGCACGCCGCTTTCAGTGCGTAGCGTGCCGAATGCGTAGTCGCCGGTGACTTTCAGTGCCGCGCTCTTGAGTCCGGCGACATCGCCCGGGGATTCTTCCAGCACTTCGACCGTGAAGCCGCGGCGGTCGCAGAATTTCAGGTACATGCGTTCGAGCATCGACGCCCAGTCCTGCGCCTCGGTTCCGCCGGAACCGGACTGGATGTCGAGGAAGCAATTGTTGGGGTCCATCGGGTTGGAAAACATGCGCCGGAATTCCATGCCGGCCACGACTTTCTCCATCTCGGCTATGTCGCCGGCGATGGAATTCAGGGCGCCGTCGTCACTCTCGGTGCGGGCCATGGAGAACAGGTCGCGTGCATCGCTCAATCCCTGGTCGAGCTTTTCCAGCGTGGCGACGACGGATTCGAGCTGTTTGCGCTCGCGGCCCAGGTCCTGGGCGCGCTTGGCGTCGTTCCAGATCGCGGGATCTTCGGCGAGCTGGACGACTTCGGTCAGGCGGTTGCGTTTGCCTTCGAAGTCAAAGATACCTCCGCAGCTCTTTGGTGCGTGAATCGAGGTCGTCGAGCTGGTTGGCAAGGGCGTTGAGGCGTTCCGCTTCCATGTGATTTCCGATTCTTCAAAGCGCGACATTCTAACCGATGTACTCCGCCCGACCCTAGCTTCCGCGCCCGGATTCAGGCGACGGGCTGCCAGTGTTGAACGAGCAACTGTACCGAGCGGGTGGCGTTGAACTCGTTGACCTGGACTCGGTAAACCGCGCGGATGCGCGGTGGCAGCGGTTCTTCGTGCCCGAACAGAATGGCATTGAATATGCGTGCGGAGTCCGGCGCGCGCAGTCGCAGTTTCAGGTGCCGGCCGCCCACAATGCGCTGGTCGGCGATTTCGTATTCGTCATAGAACGCCGGCGCCACGAAACCCTGTCCCCAGATCCCGCTCTCCAGGGCTTCCGCGAATTTCATGTCGATGTTCGCGGCGGGCAGGCTGCCGTCGGTTTCGATCAGGCGATCCAGGTCGGCCGGGCCGATCAGGTCGCGCACTACGGCTTCAAAAGCCCAGGTAAAGGCGGCGACATCTTTGCTTTTTATGGTCAATCCGGCCGCGGCGGCGTGGCCTCCGAAGCGCAGGATCAGGCCGGGATGACGTTTGGTGACCAGGTCGAGCGCGTCGCGCAGATGCAGTCCGGAAATGGACCGTCCCGAACCTTTGGCTTCGCCGCCCTCGGCCGGCGCAAAGGCGATGGCAGGGCGATGAAAACGCTCGCGCAGGCGGGCGGCGAGGATGCCGATCACGCCTTGATGCCAGGATTCGTCGTAAAGGCTCAGGCTGTAGGTGTCGGCGACATCGATGCTGTCCATCAGCGCGAGCGCTGTTTCCTGCATGCCAGCTTCAATGTCGCGGCGTTCGCGGTTGAGCGCATCGAGTTGCCTGGCCAGTTCCGTGGCCCGGACCGGATCCTGCGTCAGCAGGCATTCGATGCCCACCGACATGTCTGTCAGCCGTCCGGCCGCGTTCAGCCGTGGCCCGACTACAAAGCCCAGATCATAAGTAGACACGCGCGATGCATCGCGTCCGGCGACGCGGAACAGCGCCTCGATGCCGGCGCGGGCGCGTCCGGCGCGGATGCGGCGCAGTCCCTGGTCCACGAGAATGCGATTGTTTTCGTCCAGGCGTACCACGTCGGCGACGGTCCCGAGGGCGACGAGGTCGAGCAGTTCGGCAAGATTCGATTCCTTGCGCTGGCTGAACCAGTTGCGACGGCGCAATTCGGCGCGCAAGGCGACCAAGACATAAAACATCACACCGACCCCGGCCAGGTGCTTGCTCGGAAAGCCGCAGCCGTGCTGGTTGGGATTGACGATGCATGCCGCATCCGGTGTGTGCGTGCCCGGAAGGTGATGATCGGTGATGAGTACCTGGATGCCGAATCGCGCGGCCTCTTCGACCCCCTCGACGCTGGCAATGCCGTTGTCGACGGTAATCAGGAAGTCGGGTTTGCGGTCGGCCGCCAGCCTGACGATCTCCGGGGTGAGCCCGTATCCGTATTCGAAACGATTCGGCACCAGGTATTCGACTTTTGCGCCAAACCCCTGCAGGCCCAGCATGCCGACAGCGCAGGCGGTGGCGCCGTCCGCATCGTAGTCGGCCACGATGAGGAGACGCCTGTCGGCGGCGATCGCATCGGCCAGCAGCGTTGCCATGGCCGCGCAATTGCGCAACGGGTCGAACGGCAGCAGTCGCGCGAGCGAAGTATCCAGTTGCGAGACTTCGCGCACGCCGCGGGACGCATAGATTCTTGCCAGGACGGGATGCACGCCGCCAGCGCGCAGCGCCTCGAAGGCCGCGGGGGGCACCTCGCGCTCGAGGATGCGGACCGGATCGCTCACGATCCGGGGAGCGGGGCGCGAAGTGCGGCAGCCGGTCGCCACAATCGCCATAGATCGAGACGGCTTGCGGACCAGCGATAACTGCGGCCATTGGCGACAGTTGCAATGACTAGTTCGCCGATGCTGCCCTTTTTCAGCATTGCCGCGAGCGGAGCAAACCAACGCCGCTCGAGATTTTCCAGCGCGCACTTCCAGCCAGCCGGGTCGAGGCGCAGTGACGCGGTGGCCGCATCACACAGTTCGATCAGGACATCGTCCGCTGCGATCGCCATGCCGGGTTCGGCTGACGCGAAAGGAATATCCGCCAGCTTTGCCAGTCCACGGGCGAGGGCGCTGCTGCCGATGACGGCCCGGAAAGACGTGCGCGCACGGGGCAGCATTCCCCCCCCGGAAAACCAGAGGCTGTTGATCGCCAGGGCGCCGCGCTGCTCGCGCTCCTCGTTGACCGGATGCGCGTGCAGCAGCATCTGGACTTCATTGAACATCCGGTGCCAGGCCATGCGGTCTTCGCCCTCGGGCAGCAGGCGGTCGACATCGCGGCCGGCTGCCCGGGCCAGGCTGCTGGTATGGATGCGGGCAGGCCGGGCCGTCCTGATATACCAGCGATGCGACTGGGGGGCGAGAAAAGTGAATTGATCTGCGGCGAAATGGCGATTGAGCGCGGCACAGAGCGAAACGGCTTCGGCGTCGGTGATCGAGAGGGTTTCAGGTGCCTGCAGGATCAACTGGTCGCGATTCACCTGCAGGTGCACCGGATCGGCGCACAGCCAGAAATCGCCCTCCGGCGGCGTGCCGGTCCCGAACACCGAGATCGGGGCGCTCGGCCAGTCTGCCTGCCTTGTCACGCCGAACTGCTCGCACAGCCAGGCCGGTTCCTCGTCGCAACGGGCTTCGCCGGCGTCGCCGCGACCGATCAGCGTCCGCAACACGGGAACAAGCGGCATTTCGTGTTCTACACCGGCGTGCGGCCAGAACAGGGCGGGAATGAACAGGGTGACGGTATGCACGGCGTCGGGGCGCAAAAAACGATTGTGAGTCTAGCATGCGGGTTTTTCCCGCCGCTTTGAAACCTGTGCGGCTGCGAACGGTTTCACTCTTCGCCTGCGGAATATGGCAGACTGCGCATCGCCACCGAAAACTCTGCGCCGTAAATTCTTCCATCCATGCTGACGCCGTATGAGCTGTTTGTCGGGCTGCGCTATACGCGCGCCAAACGGCGCAACCATTTCATCTCCTTCATTTCCATTACGTCGATGCTCGGTATCGCCTTGGGCGTCGCCGCACTGATCGTCGTGCTATCGGTCATGAACGGTTTCCAGAAGGAATTGCGCGCACGCATTCTCGGCGTCGCGTCGCATGTGCAGATCACCGGCATGGCCGGCGGACTCCCGGACTGGCAGAAGGTGGCGACGCAGACCGTGGCCAACAAGGAAGTGCTCGCGGCGGCGCCTTATGTCATGGCGCAAGGCCTGATTTCGAATCACCAGACCGTGCAAGGCAGCATCGTGCGCGGCATATTGCCTGCCGACGAGGACAAGGTCGCCGACATCGGCATGCACATGAAAGCCGGCAGCCTGGGCGCGTTACAACCCGGCAAGTTCGGCATCGTGCTGGGCAGCGAACTCGCGCTGAGCATAGGTGCGCGGGTCGGCGACAAGATCGTCGTGATCGCGCCGCAGGGGCAGGTGACGCCAGCCGGCATCATGCCGCGGCTCAAGCAGTTCGATGTGGTCGGCATTTTCGAAGTCGGCATGTATGAATACGATGCCGGGTTGGCGTTGATCCATCTCGACGATGCGCAGAAGCTGTATCGCATGGACGGCAAAGTTTCGGGTGTGCGCCTGAAGCTGAAGGACTTGTTCGCGGCGCCGCGCGTGGCCCGCGAACT
>JANXVW010000234.1 GCA_025351455.1 Betaproteobacteria bacterium
CGGGCCCGCCGTTGGGCGGGTTGTACTTGAATCCGCCATTGTCGGGCGGGTTGTGCGAGGGCGTAATGACGATGCCATCGGCCAGGCCGGACGCACGCGCACGGTTATAGGTCAGGATCGCGTGGGAGATCGCCGGGGTGGGGGTGTATTCGTCGTCCTTGGCCAGCATGACGTCAATGCCATTTGCCGCCAGGACTTCGAGCGCGCTGGCGCAAGCGGGCACGGACAGGGCGTGCGTGTCGATGCCAAGGAATAGCGGACCGCCGATGCCTTGCTGCTTGCGGTAGTCGCAGATGGCCTGGGTGGCAGCCAGGATGTGCCATTCATTGAAGCTGTTTTTCAATGAACTGCCGCGATGTCCCGACGTGCCGAACGCGACTCGTTGACCCGGCACGGACGGATCGGGCACGCCCGTGTAATAAGCCGTGACGAGTCCCGGTATGTCTGCCAGCATCGACGATGCAGGCGGCTTTCCTGCCAGTGGGCTGATGTTCATGGTTGAAGAGGGCAAGTATGCGGCAACACAATCCGTGTTGCCGAGGGTGTCACATTCCCGCGGCTTTCGAAACCCCAAAACGACCGGCGCCAGGAAAATTCCGCAAAAAGTCTGTTTCCCGCAGGCCGGAGAGCCAATTAAAATTATAGTGCGCATTGCCTGGGCAATCGCGTGCGTTTCTGACTCGAACAACTTTCCAATGGAGAACAAGTGACCCGCACGGCGCCGCCGCACGCGCCAGGTGTTGCCCCGCAACGCGGGCGGCTACCGTGACATTTGCGTTGCGCCTGCGCTTTTCATAAGCTGGCGGCATGTCGGGTCCCGTTGGCGCCATGGAAAACAAAAACCAGTTCCGCCTTTTGTTCGAACGCCGTTTCGGCCCTTTCTTTCTGACCCAGTTGCTGGGCGCCTTCAACGACAACGTCTACAAGAATGCGCTGGTCATCCTGGTGGCGTATCACGCGGCAACGTATTCCACCCTCGACCCGAACCTGCTGACCAATGCCGCCGCGGGTATTTTCATCCTTCCCTTCCTGCTGTTCTCGGCGAGTGCGGGACAGATAGCCGACAAGTTCGAGAAGTCGGCGATCATCCGCGTGATCAAGGCGATCGAGATCGGCATCATGGTGGTTGCCGGCGCGGGCCTGATGTTGCCGAGCCTGCCACTGCTGTTCGCAGCGCTGTTCCTGCTCGGGCTGCATTCCACTTTTTTCGGTCCGGTGAAGTACGCCATCCTGCCGCAGGCGCTCACCTCGGTGGAACTCATCGGCGGCAACGGCCTGGTGGAGATGGGAACTTTCGTCGCGATTCTTGCCGGCACGCTGATCGCCGGCGTGCTGGTTGCGCTCGACAACGGCATCGGCTGGGTCAGCGCGCTGATCCTGGTCGTGAGCGTGCTGGGATTTCTCGCCAGCCTTGCCATCCCGAGGGCGCCGGCGGCTGCCGCGTCGCTGGCCTTCGACTGGAATCCGTTTCGCGAGACCTGGTCGAACCTGAAGTTTGCCAGGCAAAACCGAACCGTGTTCCTGTCGCTGCTCGGCATTTCCTGGTTCTGGTTCTACGGCGCGATGTTTTTGTCGCAGTTTCCGAATTACAGCAAGAACGTGCTCGGCGGCAACGAGCACGTGGTCACGCTGTTGCTGGCGCTGTTCTCCATCGGCGTCGCCGCGGGCTCGCTGTTGTGCGAGCGCCTGTCCGGACACAAGGTGGAAATTGGACTGGTTCCGTTCGGCTCCATCGGCCTGAGCGTCTTTGCCATAGACTTGTTCTTCGCTACGCCGGCCAGTTCTGCGCACGCGGAAATCGGCGCATGGCAATTTTTCATGCAGCCTGGAGCGTGGCGCGTTGTCATCGACTTGTTCCTGATCGGCCTATTCGGCGGCTTCTATATCGTGCCGTTGTACGCGCTGATCCAGACGCGCTGCCCACCCAGCCATCGCTCGCGCGTGATCGCCGCGAACAACATCCTGAACGCGTTGTTCATGGTGGTCGCGGCCGGCATCGCGGTCGTCGCGCTGAAGTCGGGCATGACGATCCCGCAACTGCTGCTGCTGACCGGTGTGCTCAATGCGGCGGTGGCCGTTTACATTTATGCGCTGGTGCCGGAATTCCTGCTGCGCTTCATCGACTGGATGCTGGTGCATTCGATCTACCGCCTCAAGACCAGCGGCATTGCGAATATCCCGGAGGAAGGACCGGCGTTGCTTGTCTGCAATCACCAGAGCCTTGCGGACGCGCTCGTCATCACCGCCTCGTGCCGGCGCCCCATCCGCTTTGTCATGTACTACAGCATCTTCAACGTTCCGGTGCTGCGCTTCATTTTTCGTTCGATGAAAGCGATCCCGATTGCCGGCGCGAAAGAGGCGCCGGAAGTGCTGGAGCACGCTTACGACGAGATTGCCGCAGCGCTGGCCGACGGCCAACTCGTCTGCATTTTTCCGGAAGGTCAGCTTACGCGCGATGGCGGGATCGCGCCCTTCCGTCCCGGGCTGGTGCGCATCCTCGAACGCAGCCCCGTACCGGTCATCCCGATGGCGTTATCGGGGTTGTGGCGCAGCATCTGTTCGCGCAATCGCGATAAATGGAAAGTCGCGACCTTGTTCCCCTCCATCGCCCTGACGGTCGGTCCCGCCCTCGCGCCGGCAGGCGCCACCCCGGAATCGCTTCACGGGATCGTGTTTCGCCTGGCCGCGAGCGACCGTGTTGCCAGGAGAATGCCCTGAAGATTGCGTGGGCGCGTTGCGGCCGGGAAGAGGTGAACCCCCGAAGCAATGCGCCGCCGCCCGCTGAATCGACCATGCCGCCATTAATTCGATCGCCAGGCGTGAACCAGCCGCTTTCATTGTCCAGATATTCTCCTGATACAAGGCCGGATTGACAGCTTGCCAGCCTGCATGCAGGCTGGCGCTTGCCGATGCACCCCGCCAGCAGGAGGAGAAAATCATGTCCAGCGCCGCAATGCCGACCGCACGATCCGATGCCGAGCATCGCAAGCAACTGCGCCGTGCAGTCATTGCCAGCACGGTCGGTACCACCATCGAGTGGTACGACTTCTTCCTCTATAGCATCGTCACGGGGCTGGTATTCGCCAAGCTGTATTTCCCGGAGTCGGAGCCGCTGGTCGGCACCCTGAAGGCCTTCGCCATCTACGCGGTGGGTTTCGTTGCGCGACCGGTAGGCGCGGCGATCTTCGGTCACTACGGTGACCGCATCGGACGCAAGTCGACTCTGATCGCGACGCTGATCCTGATGGGCGTGGCAACTTTTCTGGTCGCGTTCGTGCCAAGCTATGAGGCAATCGGTGTTTGGGGCGCGGTGCTGCTGACGCTGCTGCGTTTCCTGCAGGGCGTGGGCGTGGGAGGCGAATGGGCCGGTTCGGTGCTCATGTCCATGGAATGGGCGAAGACCGACAAGCATCGCGGTTTCATCGCGTCGTGGCCGCAGTTCGGTGTGCCGGCCGGGTTGTTCCTGGCCAACCTGGCGGTGCTGATCTGCAGCTGGCTTTCCGGCGACCAATTCCTGGTCTGGGGCTGGCGGGTGCCGTTTTTCCTGAGCATGTTCCTGATCGGCATCGGCCTCTACATCCGCCTGCGCGTCCTGGAAACGCCGTTGTTCGCGAAACTGGTGGCCGAGAAAAAGATCGAGCGCACGCCGATCATCGAGGCCTTCAGGCAGCACCCGAAGGAAATTCTCCTTTCCGCGCTGGCTCGCCTTGCTGAGCAGGCACCGTTTTATATCTTCACCGCCTTCGTCTTTACCTATGGGACTGTCCACCTCAAGACATCGCGCGACCTGATCCTGAGCGCGTTGCTGGCCGCATCGCTGTTGTCGTTCTTCACGGTGCCGTTCAGCGGCTGGCTGTCCGATCGCATCGGACGCCGCAAGATGTACATGATCGGCGCGGCGAGCATGGGGATATTCGCTTTTGTTTACTATGCCATGCTCAACACGATGATCCCGGAATGGATTTTCTTCGCGATCTTCGTCTCTCTAATCCCGCACAACATGATGTACGGCCCGCAGGCGGCCATGATCGCGGAGGCATTCACCGGCCGCCTGCGCTACAGCGGCGCATCGCTGGGATACCAGCTCGCGTCCATCATCGCAGGCGGGCCGGCGCCGCTGATTGCAGCAGCGCTGTATGCGCAATACAAATCGGGATACGCCATTGCGGTCTATATCCTGGCGTGCGCAGTCGTCAGTCTGATCGCAACCTGGATGCTGAAGGACTACACCAACAAGGACATTTCGCAGGAGTACGACGGAAAATAGGCACCCCACCCGCGATGCTGCGTTGCAGCGCCCGCGTTATGCACCCAATGGCCAGTCTGCTATGTCTGATATGTCTGAAACAGGGATGCTGAAAGCAGCGTCTCCCGTTACCATGCGGGACATAAAATCAGCGGGAGGCAGGCATGGCACAACAGACTTTCGGATTCGTTGGCGTGGGTCGCATGGGTGGACTGATGTCGGCGCGGTTGCTAAACAGCGGGCACAAAGTCGTCGTATTTGATGTCGCCGAGGAAGCAGTGGCTGCGCTGGAAAAACTCGGCGCGCAGCGCGCCGCCACGGCGGCGCAAGTCGCGAGCAGGGCGGAAACGGTATTCCTCAGCCTGCCCAATCCGGAGATCGTGCAGCGCGCGGCATTGCAAGCCGGCGGCGTGATCGAAGGCACGAAGGTCAGGCGCGTAGTGGATTTTTCGACCATCGGACCGCGCACGGCGAGCCTCGTCGCCAGGGGCCTGGCGGAGCGCAAGATCGTCTACGTCGATGCGCCGGTCAGCGGCGGTCTCAAGGGCGCGCGCGAAGGCACGCTTGCAGTGATGGTGTCCTGCCCGAAAGACGTTTTCACTGAACTGGAATCCATCCTGAGGACGTTCGGCAAGCCGTTCCACCTCGGCGAAAGCGCGGGCCAGGCGCAGACCATGAAGCTCGCCAACAACCTGCTGGCCGCCGCTGCGATCGCGCTGACTTCCGAGGCCATGGTCATGGGCGTCAAGGCAGGGCTCAATCCGAGAGTCATGCTCGACGTCATCAATGCCGGGTCCGGGCGCAACAGTGCGTCGCAGGACAAATTTCCAAAGTCGGTGTTACCGGGAACCTTTGATTTCGGTTTTGCCACCGGGCTGTCGTACAAGGACGTGCGCCTGTGCATCGACGAAGCGGAATCGCTCGGCGTGCCGATGGTCTGCGGCGCCGCCGTGCGCCAGATGCTCGCCGTGACTAATGCCATGTACGGCCCCGATTCGGATTTCACCTCGATGTGCAAAGTCATCGAGTCCTGGGCCGGCGTCGAAGTGCGCGGTTGATCGCGGACGGCGCTGAGCCCGAACACCGCCAATCCTGCCGCGGGAGACTGCCATGCCGCTTGCCACCCGATCGATGAATAAGCCTGCCATCCTCGAAGCCCACGAGCCGCTTGCGGCGCGCATGGCGCGCACCATCGCCGGTATTTCGGCGGACGAACTGCCGGCCGGCGTGGTGGACAAAGTCAAGTTATGCCTGACCGACCTCATCGGCTGTGCGTTCGAGTCGCGCGACCTGCCCTGGAGCCGGCAGTCGCTGCAACTCGCCGAGCGCGTCGCAGGCGGGGCCTCCATCGTCGGTTCTTCCGGTTCTTTTGCAGTTGGCGATGCGGCATTCACCAACGCCGTGATGGGCCACGGCCTGGTGCGCGAAGACATGCACTCCGGCAGCATCAGCCATTTCGGAATTGTGGTATTGCCCGCCTTGCTGGCACTCGCCCAGTACCGTCAGGTCAGCGGACGTGAGTTCATCGCTGCGGCAATGATTGGCTACGAAGTCGGCGGGCAGGTCGGCCGCGCGGTCATGGATGCCGAAGTGGCGAAGATCCATCGTCCCACCGGTATTACCGGACCGGTGGCGGCAGCGGCGGCGGGCGCGCGCCTTCTGGGACTCGACGTCGAACAGATAACCAGTGCCATTGCCCTCGGCGCGAATGTCACCGTCGGCTTCAACCAATGGGCTCACACCGGCGGCAGCGAAATGTTTTTCCACGCAGGCTTTGCCGCGCGCAATGCCGTGAGCGCGGCCCGCCTTGCAGAGAGTGGCGCCTTTGCGTCGCCGTCCGCGCTCGATGGCGAAGCCGGAATGTTCGCTTCGTTGCGCAAGCGTTCCGCGGCATCCAAGGTCGAGCTGTTCCAGGGCGAGCCTGAAATCCTGTCCGTCTATCACAAGCCCGTGCCCGCCTGCAATTTTGCGCAGACCGCGAGCCAGGCGGCGCTGAGCATTGCGCGCGACGGCAAGCCGGGCATCGATCGCATTGCATCGATCATCGTGCGGGTGCCACGTGCCGGCGCATTGTATCCGGGCTGCGACCATGCGGGCCCGTTCGCCCACATCCTGCAGGCCAAGATGAGCATCCAGTACAACGTCGCCGCCGCGCTGATCGAAGGCGGCGTGTCGGAAAAGAACTTCAAGCTGTTGAACGACGCGTGCCTGCACAAGCTGATCGGGCTGATGACGCTGGAAGTCGACGACGAAATGACGCGAGCTTATCCGGGCAAGCAGGGCGGCGAAGTGGAAGTGCGCGATATCAGCGGCGCGACGCAGCAGCTGCGGCTGGAGAATGTTGTCAATGCGACACCGAGCGAAGTGCAAAATCGCTTCCGCGCCGCAGTCGAGGAGGCGGTGGGCAAAGCGAGCGCACAGGAAATCGAAGAATGCATCGAAGGACTGGACCGCAGCGATGATGCTGGGCGACTGGCGTCGCTGCTGGAAGGGCAAACGAAGTGACGAGCGCGCCCAATCCACCTACCTCACCGCGTCCCTCTCCCCCCGTGAGGGCGGAGAGGGTGAAAGGTCAAAGGCCCGCGCAGCGCACCTTCTCCGCTCCGGGGAGAAGGCGGGGGATGAGGTGATAGCGGTGTCGCAGTTTGTCGAAAACTTCCTGCAGGCCCTGGTCGCGGGATTGCTGACCGGAGCGATCTACGGGCTCATGTGCGTGGGCTTGAGCGTGATCTTCGGCGTCATGCGCGTGATCAATTTCGCGCATGGCGATTTCATGATGCTCGGCATGTACGTCGCCTATTACGCTTTCGGCGTGCTGGGCATCCATGCCGTGTTCGGGTCCACCCTCGGGCCTTACGTCGCCGCGCTCATTGCGGGGCCGGTCATTTTCCTCGCCGGCATCCTCGTGCACTGGCTGCTGATCGGCAAGGTCACCGGCATGCGCAGCAGCGCGCTGCGCTCCGAAGGCCATTACGCGCAGTTGATCCTCACGCTCGGCCTTGCGCTGATCCTGCAAAACGGCGGCCTCTATCTGTTCGGCTCGACGCCGGTTTCGATTTCGACGCCGCTCGCCTCGAACGCGTGGGCGCTCGGTCCGATGTATCGCGACCGGATCGAAGTTTTCGTCAACCAGGGGCAGACGGTTGCCGCGTTTATTGCGGTCGTGGTGGTGCTCGCCTTCGTCATGGTCATGAACCGCTCGCGGCTGGGTAAATCGCTGCGCGCCGCGGCAGACAATCCCGAAGCCGCCACCTACATGGGCATCGACGTCACGCAATCGCACCGCCTCGCGTTCGGTTTCGGTGTGGCGATCACCGCGATCGGCGGCGGATTGCTCGCCTCGGGTACGTCCTTCCAGCCCTATGTCGGACTCGAGTACGTCATCGTGATGTACGCGGGCGTCGTACTCGGCGGCCTCGGCAGCGTGTCGGGTGCTTTCCTGGGCGGCCTGACCATCGGCCTGGTGCAGCAGATGTCGACGCTGTTCCTGCCGAACCAGTTGCAGAACACGGCGATTTTCGTCGTCTTCCTGTTCATCGTGCTGCTGCGCCCGCAGGGGTTGTTCGGCACGGCGCTGCGGGGGACCTGACATGCCCGGCATCGATCTTCGCCGCCAGGCGTTGCTGATCGCGGTTTTTGCGATCGCCTATGGCCTGCTGGCAGTGTTCGTCGAGCATTCCTATTACCTGCTGATCCTTGCCGTCGTGCCGGTATGGGCGGTGATGGGACTGTCGTGGAATCTGCTGAGTGGATACAGCGGCTTCGTATCCTTCGGCCATGCCGCCTTTTTTGGCCTCGGCGCCTATTTCGTCGCACTGGCGCAAATTCACTGGGGCTTGTCACCCTGGTTCGGCATTCCCTGCGCCGCAGCCGTGGGCGCGTTCGCGGGCCTGATCGTTGGCATTCCG
This sequence comes from Betaproteobacteria bacterium, assembly GCA_025351455.1. Lineage (GTDB taxonomy): Bacteria > Pseudomonadota > Gammaproteobacteria > Burkholderiales > JACQAP01 > JACQAP01. The sequence goes on from JANXVW010000234.1 coordinate 8,155, forward strand.
ACTTTCCGGCTGCGCGGCCATTATTTCGCGCTCGCCATGCTGGCATACCCGCTGGCGCTGCTCTATGTGTTCGAGTGGCTCGGTTACCAGGAGCTGGCCCTGCCGATGCAACGTGAACATGCTTTCGCCTACATGCAGTTCGAGGACCATCGCATTTACGTGTGGCTCGCGCTGGCGCTGATGATCGGCGCGATGGTGCTGACCGGCCTGGTGGAGCGGTCGCGCTTCGGCATGTCTCTGGTGGCGATCCGCGAGGACGAAGCCGCCGCGGAAGCCGCCGGCATTCGCACCCTGGCGTGGAAACTCAAGGCCATCACGCTGAGCGGTGCGCTCGCCGGTGCAGCCGGCGGTTTTTACGCAGTCGTGCTGCTGGTGGTGACGCCACCGGCGGTGTTCGGCATGCTGGTCTCCGCGCAGGCCCTGATCGTGACGATGTTCGGCGGCGTGGGTACGTTGTGGGGGCCGGTGATCGGTGCAGTGGTGCTCGTTCCGCTGAGCGAATTCCTGCATGCGCGGCTGGGCAACGTGATTCCAGGAATCCAGGGCGTGGTCTACGGCGTTGCGATCGTCGCAGTGATCCTGCTCGCGCCGGAAGGGGTGTTCTGGAAAATAAAAGATGTCCTGTTGCGCCGTCGCCTGCGCGAGGCGCCGCAGGCCGCGTGCGCGAGTGCCATGGTGACTGCGCTGCCGGCCAGAAACAGGAGTCCGGAAAGCAAGATCGCTTTCGAAGTACGCAACGCATCGAAGTCATTCGGCGGGCTCAAGGCGGTGCGCGACGTCAGCATCCAGGTCATGCAAGGTGAAATCCTCGGCATCATCGGGCCGAACGGCGCCGGCAAGACCACGCTGTTCAATCTGCTGAACGGTTTCATCCGGCCAGACCAGGGGCGGATCCTGCTGGAGGGAAAGGACATCGTCGGCCGACGGCCGTACGATATCTGCGCGGCGGGCGTGGGTCGTACCTTTCAGGTGGTCAGGCCGTTTCGCCGCATGAGCGTGCTGGAGAATGTCGTCGTCGGCGCTTACGTGAATGCGGCCACGGACACGATCGCGCGAACGGTCGCGGAAGATGCGTTGGTCCAGGTCGGCTTGCAGGACGAAGCACAGCAACTGGCAGGCACGTTGACCAACAAGCAATTGCGGTTGCTCGAAATCGCGCGCGCATTGGCCGGCAAACCGAGACTGTTGCTGCTCGACGAAACCCTGGCCGGCCTGGGGGCAGGTGAAGTCGAGGAAGTCATAGCCGTCGTGCGCAAGCTCGCGGCGCAGGGCATCACCATTGTGATCATCGAGCACACCATGCAGGCGATGGTGCGCCTGGTCGACCGTTTCGTCGTGCTTAACGAAGGCGCATTGCTGGCCGAGGGGCTCCCTGGGGATATCACGCGCAACCCTGCGGTCATCGATGCCTATCTTGGCAAGCGCTGGAGGGTGGCGAATGCTTGACATCGAACGCTTGAGCGCGGGCTACGGCATGGTGCCGGTATTGCACGAGGTCACGCTGCGCGTGAAGCCGGGCGAGTTCGCCGCCATCGTCGGGCCGAACGGTGCCGGCAAGACCACGTTGTTCAAAACCGTTTCCGGCATCGTGCGGCCGACTGCCGGCAGCATTCGTTTCGAAGGCAGGGATCTGCTGGCGGTGGCGCCGGCCGCGCGCGCACACCTGGGCATCGCGCACATCCCCGAAGGCCGCCAGATTTTCCCGTCGCTGACGGTGCTGGAAAATTTGCAGATGGGCGCGTACACCGAAGCGGGCCGTCGCGCGTGGAAGGAAAACCTGGAAAAGATCCATACCTGGTTTCCGGTGCTGGCGGAACGTGCAAAGGCGCGGGCCGGCGCCCTGTCGGGCGGGCAGCAGCAGATGCTGGCGATCGCGCGCGGCCTGGCGTCGTCGCCGAAGCTGCTGATGCTCGATGAACCGTCGATGGGGCTGGCGCCGGTCGCCGCCGATGAGATTTTCGAGCGCATCGTGTCCATCCATGAAAGTTCGGGCCTGACCGTGTTGCTGGTGGAACAACGCGTAGCGGAAGCGCTGCATTTCGCAGATCGCGGTTATGTGCTCGAAGCCGGGCGCGTCGTGCTCGAAGGCAGCCATGACGAATTGAAAAGCAACGACCGGATACGCCAGGCGTATCTCGGCATGTAGCAGTCAACAATAACGGAGGAGGACAACATGCGTGAGGCAATCCCGAGAGCAAGGCGGCCGATCGGCCTCGTGTTGGCCCTGGCGCTGGCCGCGGCAGTCAATGCGGCGGCGCAGACCAAGGACGTGGAGGTCGGCCTGATCGCGCCGATGTCCGGGCCTTATGCCCGCCAGGGGCAGGTCATGAAAATGGCCGCCGACATGGCCATCGAGACCATCAATCAGCAGGGCGGAATCAAGTCGCTGGGCGGCGCGAAACTGAAACTCGAGGTATTCGATGCGGGCGACAGCGTCGAGAAGGCCAAGAACGCCGCGCAGCGCATGGTAGCGGATGCCCCTAACCTGGTCGTGGCCACCGGTGCCTACCTGAGTTCCTTCACGCTGGCCGTAACCGAAGTCACCGAACGCGCCCAGTTGCCGGTGGTCACGTTCTCTTACTCGGACCTGATCACCTCGCGCGGCTTCAAATATGTGTTCCAGACTTCCGCGACCGGCGTGCAGCAGGCCGAAGGATCGCTGCCGGCGTTGATGGAAATGGCGGAGAAGGCGTCCGGCAAGCGGCCGCAGACGGTCGGCATCGTCATGGATAACACCGCCGCTTCCGTGTCCTTCGTCAAGCCTATGCGCGACCACCAGTTCGAGAAACTGGGCCTCAAGCTGGTCGTAGACGAGACGTTCACGCCGCCGCTGGCGAACGCCACGCCGCTGATCCAGAAGGTGCGCTCGGCGCGGCCCGATATCCTGATCCTGCTGCCCACGGTGATATCGGACGCCAAATTGCTGCTCGAGAAAATGAACGAATTCGGCCTCGGACGCGGCAAGCTGCCGACCATCGCCAATGGCGCGGCGATCCTCGATCCGGACTTGCGCAACAACATGAACATCGAGCAGCTCGAAGGCGTCATGGCGGTCGTCGCCGACTGGACGACCAGCGCGCAGAAGGATTTCGTCGCCGAAGTGAAGAAAAAGACCGGCGAGCCGTGGGCGACCCAGCACTTCGTGACGACGTATGGCGACATCTGGATATTCAAGGCGGCACTGGAGGCTGCAGGCAAGGCGGATCGCGAATCGGTCGCGAAGGCTTTGCACGCCATGAACCTTACCGGCGGCGCAGCGAATTTCTTCCCGGGCAATGGCAAGCTGAAGTTCGACGAAAACGGCCGGCGCGAAGGCGCCAGCCTGCTGATCGTGCAATGGCAGAAGGGCGTGCCGATCACCGTCTATCCGGCGAAGGATGCCATTTCCCCGCCGCTTTGGCCTAAGCAATAGCCAACTTGTACAAACAGGAATGCCCATTCACCGCAAAGACGCAAAGGACGCGAAGGAATGCGAGATCTGATTGGACGTGGCCAACCTGCCAAACTCGCCACTGATTGCAGGTTCGACTTTCGAAAATTGTCCTTTTGGTCATCCTTCGCGCGCTTTGCGCCTTTGCGGTGAAAATTGTTTTGGATGTAATTGGTTAGAGTTTTTACTTCAGGAGATTAGAAATGAATGACGATCTGTTCAACAAAGGCTTGGGTATCCGCAAGTCCGTGCTCGGCGCCGAGTTCGTGGAAAAATCCCTGGCCGCTGCGGACGATTTCAACATGCCGATGCAGCGGTTGACGACGGAGTATTGCTGGGGTGCCGTGTGGGGCAGGGAAGAGCTGCCGAAGAAAACGCGCAGCATGCTGAACCTGGCGATGCTGTGCGCGCTGAACCGGCCGCACGAACTGAAGATGCATATCGGCGGCGCATTACGCAACGGCGTGACGCGCACGGAAATCCGCGAGGTGCTGCTGCAGGTCGCGATCTACTGCGGCATTCCTGCTGGCGTGGATGCGTTCCGCGTGGCCAAGGAAACTTTCGCGGAATTCGACAAAAGCGAAAAGAAATAGAGACCACTATTCACCGCAAAGACGCAAAGGACGCAGAGGAAAGGAAAAGACGAGGAAACTGGTAGTCGAAAGTTGGCGTTGCATTGTGAACTGACGACTCGGCAGATGGCTGCGAGATATGACTATCTTGGTGCAGATTGTTTTGCGCTTCCTCCGCGTCCTTTGCGTCTTTGCGGTGAAAGAATTGGAGTTTGAGATATGACGGAAGAAATCTACGAAATCCACGCGATCAAGTACGCGCGGTTGATGCGCCGTTCGCCGGACAACTTCATCGGCGGGGACTCGCACGACACCGAGATGCCGCTGAATTATTACGTCTGGGTGATCTCGAACAACGATCGCAGCATCGTGGTGGATACCGGTTTTAGCGAGTCCATGGCAAAAAAGCGCAACCGTGAGATCGTGCATCCGGTGGCGGAAGGCGTGAAGGCGCTGGGCATCGAGCCGGAAAAAGTCAAGGACGTGGTCATCACGCACATGCATTACGACCACGCAGGAAACATTCCCTTGTTCGCCAACGCCCGCTACCATCTGCAAGACAAGGAAATGGATTTCGCCACAGGGCGCTGCATGTGCCACGGCATGATGCGGCACGGGTATGAAGCAGACGATGTGGTGAGCCTGGTGCGTTGCGTGTTCGATCAGCGCGTGCAGTTCCACGACGGGGCTGCGCAAATCGCGCCCGGTATCGAGGTGCATCACATTGGCGGACACACCAAAGGCATGCAGGCGGTACGCGTGCGCACGCGCCGGGGATGGGTAGTACTGGCGTCCGACGCCAGCCATTTCTATGCGCACATGGAGCAGGATCGTGCCTTTCCGATCCTCTACAACCTGAACGACATGCTCGAGGGCTACAACACCCTGCGCCGGCTGGCGACTTCGCCGAAGCACATCATTCCCGGCCACGATCCGCTGGTGATGGAGCGTTATCCGGCAGCGCGCGCAGGCATGGAAGACTGGATCGTACGGCTCGACGCCGATCCAAAGGATTGAAAGGTTCCTGCCCGAGCGCCATGTTCCTGCACCTGGATCTGCTCGCGGTTCTCCTGCTCGGCGTGGTGGCCGGTACGCTTGGCGGTGTCATCGGTTTCGGTTCATCAATCATGCTCATGCCGGTGCTCGTCATCCTGTTCGGACCGCGCGAGGCCGTACCGATCATGGCGGTCGCGGCCCTGCTGGCGAATGCGTCGCGAGCGGCGGTGTGGTGGCGAGAAGTGGATTGGCGCGCCTTTGCGGCCTATTCGGTGACCGGGGTTCCGGCCGCCGCACTTGGGGCGTCCACGCTATTAACCATCCCCCAGCGCTGGATCGAGATCGCCATGGGTCTGTTTTTCCTGGCGGTGATCCCTGCGCGGCGCTGGCTGGCGAAGCGCAACCTGCGCATCAATCTCTGGCAGCTTGCGCTCGCCGGCGCGGTGGTTGGCTACATCACCGGCATCGTGGTGTCGACCGGGCCGATCAACGCACCTTTCTTTCTGGCGCTGGGCTTGGTCAAGGGCGCGTATCTCGCGACCGAGGCGTTGGGTTCGCTGGCGGTTTACGCGAGCAAGGCGATCGTGTTTCGCAGCTTCGGCGCGTTGCCCATGGACATATTCTCGAAAGGCCTGATCATCGGCAGCTCGCTGATGGTCGGCTCGTTCGTGGCAAAGCGGCTGGTGCTCAAACTCGAGGCGGAACAGTTCAGCATGCTGATCGAAGGATTATTGCTCGCGTCCGGTCTGACCATGCTCGGCGCTGCGGTGCTCGCACGCTGAGGCGATGTTCGGCGCGCTGCAAAGGACGACCCGCGTTGCCTGGGTTCAGATCAGGTGAGCGCCGAAAATGCCGAGTCTCTAAAACAGCTCGGTGAAATCGTCAAAGCGTTGACGGAGAAGAAGTAGAAGCGCTTGAAAACCTCATTTCGGGACAGTTCGGAAAAGCTGTCCCGAAAGGCGTCATTCGTTAGTTGCTGCGGGAGCGATTCGGGTTTCTCAGGTGCCAAAGAACGCCAGGAAATGCTCGGCAAGCACTTCCGGTTGTTCCTCAGGCACGAAATGCCCGGCTTCCTGGATCATCCCGCCGCGCACATCCCCTGCGACGCGCCGCAGCGACTCCACCACTTCCATTCGTCTCCCCCAACTCTCCGCGCCACCCAGGGCCAGTACCGGCATCGGCAGCTTGAAGTGCCGGATCAGATCCGCGTTGCACGCGATATCGTGGGGAATGTTCCGGTAGTACTCGAAGCCTGCGCGCAGCGCGCCCGGCTGGGTGTAGCAGCGCAAGTACTCCCTGACGGATCGCTCGTCTATGGCCTCGGGGCGAAACGCGTAATTTCGGTAGAACCACCCCAGATAGATGTCTTCGCGCCCTTGAATGAGTAGCTCGGGCATGTGCAAGGTTTGATGGAAGGCGTGATGCCAGCGCTTTCCGCCTTGACTGATGTCCGGGCTGCCGTCTCCCGGAATGGTGACATCCACAATCGCGAGCCGCCTGACCGCCCCGGGATGATGAGCGGCAAGGGCATAGGCGACAGGGCCACCCCAATCATGGCCCGCAAGAAAGAACTCCTCAATTCCAAGCTCATGATTAAGTAATTGCCAGACATCGGACGCGATTGTCTTTTTGTCATAGCCGTTGGTGGGCCGGGAGGTATCGCCCAGACCGCGCAGATCCGGTGCGATAACCTGAAACGTTCCACTGAGAAGGGGAATGACCTTACGCCATTCGTACCAGGTCTGCGGCCAGCCGTGCAGCAGCACAATGGGGTAACCGCGTCCGGCCGTGACATAGTGCATGCGAACTTCTGAAAGATCGGCGTAGTGATGCGTAACATCGGCTTCGGGCATGGAAAGCTTTCTATCGGGTTGTGTGCTCTATGGCATCTTGCGACTTCACGCAAAAGAACCGGCTAGGCGGCTGCCAGCCGGGCCGCGAATTGCGGATAGGTTTCCGCTATGTCGCCGCGGATACGATTGCGGATGGCCGCCAGCGTGGACGCATCGGGTGCGGGCGTGGAAGGCACATGCGCCGGGCAATCGAATTCGAAGCCGGTGTTGTCGCGAATTTCCTCGACGCTATGCCCGGGATGCACGCTGTCCAGTCGGAAGCGGCACCGCGCGCGGTCGAAGGAAAACAACCCCAGTCCGGTGAGCAGCGCGTGAGGGCCGCCGGGCCGATGCACGCCGGCGTCGCTCACGCCCGGCGCGCTGATGAAATCCACCTTCGGCACCATGACCCTGCGCGTATGTTCTTCGCGGAACAGGATCACGCGCGGGATCAGGAAGTAGAGGTACGCCGATCCGAATGAACCCGGCCAGCGAACCGGGGTATCCGGATAGTCGCCGGTGCCGACGAGATTAATGTTGGCCTGACCGTCGATCTGCCCGCCGCCGAGGAAGAACGCGTCGATCCTGCCCTGCGCGGCAAGGTCGAACAGTTCGACGCCGCCGCTGGTGAAGAAGTTGTTTTTTTGCGAGCCGAGCACCGTGACGCGCATTGCGCCGCCGGATTGCAAACGCGCAAGCAATGCTCCCGCGCCGGGAATGGGCGACGAAGCCCCGACCGCCACATGGGCGCAACCTTGCAGTAGGCGCGCGATGACCGCGACGAGCAACTCAGTCCCACTGGCTTCGCTCATGCCGCGGCTTGCACGCCGCCGTCCCACTCGGCGAGGAATTGCGCGATGCCTTCTGCGCTGCGTGCCATGGTCATGTAACGGGTGATCGCCGCATCGTCCATCGGATACTGATCGGCGAAGGCGAGCGGCCAGGCGCCGCGTTTGGCAATGGCGATGGCGGAGACGTAGATCGCAGGCAGCACCGCGCCACCGCGTGCCGGATCTGCGAGGAGGTTGCCCTCGACGATTTCCTCGACCGTGACCAGCGTGGTCTTCGCCGCATGCGCCATCAGCAAAACTTCGCGTTCCTTGCCGATGAAGACATTGCCCTCGCGATCGGCGCAGCGTGCATGGAACAGCGCGACATCGGGCCGAATCGCCGGGAGCACCACGATCGGATCGCCTGCGACGAACGGATTGTCGATGACTTTCCAGTCCGCGCGATGGCGCAACACGTCGGTGCCGATCATGCCTCGCAGCGGGATGAAGGGAATACCTTTCTCCGCGGCCTGCAGCGCGGCGTAAATGGCGGGGCACGTTGCATCCAATATGTGCAGCGAACGGTTGCGCAGCGCTGCGTTGAAACAGGGTGCAGTGCCGAATTCGCCAAGCGTGATCGCGGATGTTTCCACTACCGCCACTGCGCCCGCGCCGATCAAAAGATCCGCCTGCAAGCCGCTGGTAGGGACGCAGACAAGATGCAGGTTGCGCACGCCGCGGCGCACTAGCGCACGCGTCGCGGCCATGGCCACGCCCGACGTATCCTTCGGCACGGCAAGCAGCGCGCCGTCGGGAATCGACGCCACGAGCGTCTCGAGGGAGGTCAGGGAAATTGCGCTCATGATCGGTGTGCCTGGATCGAAGCGGAGCGGCCATTATGGCGCGGAACGCGGCAGTCGTCTAACAGACTGCACCTACCTAAAGCAACGCACTCACCGCGGAGGACGCAGAGGAAAACCAGGAAAGTCTATGGAAGCTGAATGCTGGCGCCGTGCCTAGATTACCGATAAGAAGTTCCAACTACCGAATCCCTCCTGCCCTTCCTCTGCGCCCTCCGCGTCCTCTGCGGTGAGCGCGTTTTTAGGTATGGGCGTCCTAGCTCCACTCGGGTTTTGCGGCGAGGATGATTTTGGGGTCGAGCTGCACGGACTCGCGGTCGTCCGCGACCCATACTTGTCCGTCCTGGATGGTGTACTGCAGCTTCATGTTGCGGGCGGCGAGCGCGGCCAGGGCGCGCGTGCCGGCCTGAGGGAGCTCGATGACCGTGAGCTTGTGCGAACGCGAGACTTTGTCGCCGACCTGTTGCCACCAGAGTTGTGCCGCATGGCCGCCGTAGCTATAGACGAATACCTCGTTGGCGCGGCCGCAGGCCTTGCGGATGCGCTTCTCGTCCGGCAGGCCGACGTCGATCCAGGATTCGATGCTGCCGGTCAGGTCCTTGCGCCACAGGTCCGGTTCGTCGTCGGTGCTCAGTCCAGCGCCGAACGCCAGGGTGTCGTCGGCGTTCAATGCGAACGCCAGCAGCCTTACCATCATGCGCTCGTCGGTTTCCGACGGATGGCGGGCGACCGTAAAGGCGTGATCGTGATAATAGCCGCGCTCCATGTCCGCTATGCGCAGTTCCGCTTTGAATATGGTTGCCTTGAGGGCCATGGTTTTATCCGGAATTCACCAGTTCATTCACCGCCAGGGGCGCAAAGGATTCATTTCTATACCCCCTTGAGGGGTGCGCCAGGGGAAACAAGCGCATGCCTTCCTCCACTTCCTTGGGTGAGTTGCGTCGGCCGCGTCTATCGCCTTCCCTTGCGTCCTTGGCGTCCCTTGCGGTGCAATTGCGTTGTCCAAGATTACTGCGACAAGCATCAAGGGCCGGTACTGTCTCAGAAAGCGGACGCCACGTCGACAGTGGACTTGCGAATCCGGCGCTGCCTGTGAAATAGTGGACCTGTCCAATCGACCGGAGATTGCCATGAAGCCGCTGGCACGAATTGCATCGACGATCTGCCTGGGATTGCTGGCGCACTGTGCCGTGTACGCGGAGGAGAGTTCCAAAGTCGCGCGCTTGCGCGAAGAAATTATGACTCTGATCGGGCCGGCCACCTGCGCGAATCTGGTGAACTGCCGGGTCGCAGCACTTGGCATCGACGCCTGCGGCGGTCCGCAGGAGTACGTCGCCTATTCCTGGCTCTCCACGGAAAAGGCGGCGCTGGAGACAAAGATCGCCGAATACAACTTCGAGCAGGAAGACGCGCAGAAGAAAAGCCCGGCCGCGGGCGCCTGCGTGACGAAGCCGGAACCGGTTGCGGTCTGCGTTAACAGGCGCTGCGTGATCAGTAATCGGTGAACGGTGAACAGTAATCAAGACGAAAAAATCCCGCGGGCTTGCGCGTCGCGGGATTCGTTTGAAGCTGGCCTTGGTATCAAGGTTCGATTTGTTTTCCCTCGCCCCTCGGCCCTCGCCCCTGCGGTGCCGTTACAGTAACGGCACCAACAGCAGCGCGACAATGTTGATGATCTTGATCAACGGATTCACGGCGGGGCCGGCCGTGTCCTTGTAGGGATCGCCCACGGTGTCCCCGGTTACCGCTGCCTTGTGCGCATCGGAACCTTTGCCGCCGTAGTGGCCGTCCTCAATGTATTTCTTGGCGTTGTCCCAGGCGCCGCCGCCGGTCGTCATCGAGATGGCGACGAACAGGCCGGTGACGATGGTGCCGATCAGCAGGCCGCCGAGCGCGCGGATGCCCGCGCCCGGACCCATCAGCCAGTTCATGCCGAAGGCGACCACGACCGGAACCAGAACGGGCAACAAGGAAGGAATCAGCATTTCCTTGATGGCCGATTTGGTC
>JANXVW010000213.1 GCA_025351455.1 Betaproteobacteria bacterium
CGTGGCCAATCGCGACAGCATCGTGTTGTCAGTGCATCCGCATAACGACAGAGGTTGTGCGGTCGCGGCAGCCGAACTCGCGGTCATGGCCGGCGCGGATCGCATCGAGGGTTGCCTGTTCGGCAATGGCGAGCGCACTGGCAACGTTGATCTCGTGACGCTCGGGCTCAATCTCTATTCCCAGGGCATCGATCCCGGACTCGATTTCTCAGACATCAATGCGGTCATCCGCGTCGTCGAGCATTGCAACCAGTTGCCGGTGCACCCGCGCCATCCCTACGGCGGTGAACTGGTGTTCACGGCCTTCTCCGGATCGCACCAGGACGCGATCAAGAAAGGCCTCGCGGCGCGCAAGGCGACTGACCTCTGGGATGTGCCTTACCTGCCGATTGATCCGGCCGATCTCGGCCGCGCCTACGAAACCGTCATTCGCGTCAACAGCCAGTCGGGGAAGGGCGGCATCGCCTATCTGCTCGAACGCGATTTCGGCCTGTCGTTACCGCGCCTGCTGCAGATCGAGTTCAGCCAGGTGATCCAGGCCATCACGGATGCGACCGGCAAGGAACTATCGTCGATCGCCATCAAGGCGGCGTTTGACAAGGAGTATCTGGAGAGCGACCGGCCCCTGGCCTACGTCGAGCATCGCATTACGCATGAAGCCGGCCACGGCGAAGTCGAAAGCGTGACGGCCCGGCTGAAATTCAACGGGCGCGAGATCGCCATCGCCGGCAAGGGAAACGGACCGGTGGATGCCTTCGTGCGCGCGCTGTGTGAGGGCTGCGGCATCGACGTGCACGTCATGAATTATCACGAGCATGCGGTGGGCGGCGGCGAGGATGCGACGGCGGTGGCCTATGTGCAAATCCGCATCGGGCGCGAGCAGACGCTCTATGGGGCTGGAATGCACGGCAACATCGTCACCGCGACCCTGCGGGCGGTGCTGTCCGCGGTCAATCGCGCGGCCCTCAAAGGATTGATCACCGTGCGGGAGCCGGCACCGCGCAGTGCTGCCGCATGATCTGAGGACTGTACATAGCCGATGAAGCCCGCTCTTGCAGCGGGCTTTTTTTGCTTCGGGCAGTCTTCCGGGCAACAAGATAAACTCCGCTCGTAGACCCGTAATTTTTTCCGATGCCCCCATTGCGATGGCGAGCGAACAAAAAACCAATCCGCACAAGATCGTGATCGTCGGCGGCGGCGCCGGCGGCCTGGAACTCGCCACGCAGCTCGGCCGGAAGCTGGGCAAGCACAGGAAAGCACTGGTCACGCTGGTAGATCGCTCGCGCACGCATTTGTGGAAGCCGTTGCTGCACCAGGTAGCCGCCGGCAGCATGGACTTGAACGACCACGAGCTGGATTATCTGTACCAGGCGCGCTGGCATCATTTCCAGTTTCGCCTCGGCAGGATGGACGGACTGGACCGTGAAGCGAAGGAAATCCATCTGGCGCCCACGCTGGACGAAGCCGGCCGCGAAGTCCTGTCCGCCTACAGCATTCCTTACGACACGCTGGTCATCGCGGTGGGCAGCACGACCAACGACTTCGGCACGCCCGGCGCGGCGGAACACGCTATCTCGCTGGATAATCCGCAGCAGGCGGCGCTATTCCATTCGCAGCTGCTCAATGCCTGCCTGCGCGCAAACGCGCAACGAGGCCAACTCGGATCGGGGCAGTTGCATATCGCCATCATCGGCGCGGGCGCCACCGGCGTCGAACTCGCCGCGGAACTGCACAACACCATCCGCGAATTCCTGTCCTTCGGCCTGGACCGGATCAATCCCGAGAAGGACATCAAAATCACCATCGTCGAAGCCGCCCCCAAGATACTGCCGGCACTTTCCGACCGGCTGTCGACGGCCGTCTCCGGCCTCCTGCGGAAACTGAACGTCGAAGTATTGACCGGCGAACGCGTTACCGAGGTGTCGCCCGGCGGCGTGAAAACTGCGACCGGAAGGCAGATCCCCGCGGAACTCGTGGTGTGGGCGGCGGGCATCAAGGCGCCGGATTTCCTCAAGGACATCGGCGGGCTGGAGACCAACCGCATCAACCAGCTCGTGGTCTCGCAAAACCTGCAGACCACGCGCGACGGGAACATTTTTGCGTTCGGCGATTGCGCGAGCTGCCCGTGGCCGGAGAAGAAAAATTCCGTACCGCCGCGCGCGCAGTCCGCGCACCAGCAGGCGTCGCACCTCTACCGCATGCTGCCGCGTCGCCTTCGCGGTGAAGCACCGCGGCCCTTCGAGTATCGCGATTTCGGGTCGCTGATTTCGCTAGGCAAGTTCAGCACCGTGGGCAGTTTGATGGGCGGCATCACGCGCGGCAGCGTCATGATCGAAGGCTTTTTCGCCAGGATCATGTACCTGTCGCTGTACAAGATGCACGAATTGGCCCTGCACGGTTTTATCAAGGTTTTCCTCGATACGCTGGCGCGCATCATCACACGGCGCACCGAGCCGCATATCAAACTGCACTGAGCCGGTCGATGTCGCGCGGCCACCTGAAACGTGTTCTGGGTCTTGCCGCGGCAATCGCACTTGGCGCCTGTTCATCCTTATCCTATTCGCCGCGGCCGGTCGATCCAGACGCGACCGTCGCGGAATTCCTCGCGCGCTCCGCCGAGGTCGCCGGCCTGAAGCAGTTTGCGGCGGCAAACGGCTGCGCCGCGCAGGACTGGCCGCCGCAGCAATGGACACTGAAGGAGCTGACGCTGGTTGCGCTGTATTTCCATGCGGACATCCGCACGGCGCAGGCACGCGCCGACGTTGCCCGTGCGGAACTCGGTTCTGCCGCGCAGTGGCAATCCTGGTCGGGACGGTTGAAGCCCGAATATCACAGCCGGACGCTTCCCGATACCAACGGACCGTGGACCCTCGGGCTGGAACTGGAAATTCCGTTGGTTGCGCAAAGCAAGCGCGCCGCGCGCGCCGAGCGTAGCGCCTTCCTGGCCGACGCTGCCGACCTCGACATAGCCAATGCGGCGTGGACGGTGCGGGCGCGCGTACGCGATCATTACCTCGAACTGCAGGAAAGTCGCGATGCGCTCACATCCCTCGACACACAGCTCGATGCGCGCAAGAACATGGTCGGCCTGGTAAATCGCCGCGTGGATGCGGGGATGCTGTCGTCGCGCGAGCTCGGGGCCGAGCGCGTGGCTTACTCCCAACTTGAACTGTTGCGCAGCCAGGAAATGGCGCGGCAGCAGCGCGCGCAGGGCGAACTCGCTGCGTCGCTCGGATTGCCGCTGGACGTGGTCGAGCGCATGAAGCTGCGCTTTGACGCGGATGCGCAGCCGCAAGTAGATATGGATGCCGGGGTGCTGCGCCGACTGGCCCTGCGCAATCGCCTGGACGTGCATCGCAAGCTGCTGGAGTTCGGCGCAGCCGATGCCGAGGTCAAGTCGGCCGTCGCCGCGCAAAATCCCGACATTACGCTCGGACCGGGCTACACCTGGGATCGGGGCGACAACATCTGGTCCCTGGCGATCGGCATGTCGCTGCCGCAGGCCGCGCTAACGCGGGCTTCCATCCGCGAAGCGCAGGCGCGCCGCGAGCTGGCGGCTGAACAATTCGCGGCAACCCAGACCGACGCAATTTCACTCGTTGAGCGCGCCGCTGCGCAGTACCGGCTGGCGCGCGGACGCATGGCGGGTGCGGAACATCAGTTGCAGATGCAGCGCGAGCAGGAAGCACGGGTAATCCGCCAGTTCGACACGGGTGCGGCCGACCGCATGCAACGCGTCACGGCGCACATCGATACACTGGCATCGGAAACGATTTTTCAGGCGGCAATTGTCGAACTGCATCACGCCATCGCGCACCTGGAGGATGCCGTACAGCGTCCGCTGCTGGGCGATTTCGATGCGCTGCCTGCTACGCGCCCGGTCAGGGCGGCCGACCATGCAGCGGTGGGCAAGCCATGAGTGTGCGTCCGGTTCACGCGATCATCGCGGCGATGGCCGTCATCATCACCCTGTTGTCGTGGGCCCTGATCTATTACTCGCGCGACGAACTCGGCACGCAGGCGGAAAAGCACGAAGAAAAGATCAAGGCCGTTTCGTCCGCGGGCGTCGAGGACGGACGCACGGTCGTGCGCATTTCAACGAACAGCCAGAAGGCCGCCGGCATCGCGACGCAAGCACTGAAGTCCGCGCAGCGGGATGCGGCTTTCGAGGCTTTCGGCATCGTGATGAACATGCAACCACTCGCGGAAATGCGCGGGCGTTACCTTGCTGCGGTCGCCGAGTCCAGGGCGGCTCGCGCAACGCTCGCCGCCGCGGAATCCGAATCGAGGCGCATGGAAATGCTGTTTCGCGACGACCGCAACGTATCCGAACAGGCAATGAAAGCCGCACAGGCGCGCTATCAGGCCGAAGTTTCACGGCTGGTTGCGGCCGACCAGGCCGCAGCCAGCATCCGCGATGCGATTCGCGGCACCTGGGGCGAAGCCGTAACAGGCTGGGCAGTCAATCCGGATTCGCAGACGATGCGCTCACTGCTTCAGCAGACGGCATTCCTGGTGCAGCTCGTATTTCCCCATGACCTTCCGCGCACGGCGGTGCGCGGCAAGATTTCGGTTGCGCCTGCGATGGCGCGGGACAATTCACATGCGGCCAGTTTCGTCGCCGATTCGCCGCAGATCGATCCAGCTTATCCGGGCGAGACTTACTTCTACCTGGTGAACGGCGGTGGCTTCCGCGCGGGCATGCGCGTCGCCGCGCGCATCAAAATGGGCGGCGCTCCAGTCAGCGGCGTCATCGTACCGTCCGCCGCGGTCGTCTGGCATGCCGGCAAGGCCTGGGCTTACGTGAAAGACGACAAGGAGGGCAGCTTCGCCCGCTTCGAGGTCTCCACCGCGGACGAGATGGAGGGCGGCTGGTTCAACGCCGCCGGCTTCGACGACGACGATGAAGTGGTCGTCAGCGGCGCGCAACTGCTGCTCTCGGAGGAATTGAAGTACCAGATCAGAAACGAGAATGAAGACTGAAATTCTCACCGCAAAGACGCAAAGGGCGCGAAGGAATACCGGGCAAACCATGGAATGTACAGAGAGGAGATCATTCCCGGAATTCCTCCTTTCGGGATTCCTTTGCGCCTCTCTTGTTTTTCCTCTGCGTCCGTTGCGTCGACGCTCTTGAATTTTCCTGAATCTTGATCTCGTTCATCGTCCGCCAGTCCATCCGTTACCCAGGCGTGATCGTCGCGCTGGCGCTGACGATCGTCGTCTACGGATTGTTCACGCTGTCGCGGGCGCACCTGGATGTGTTCCCGGAATTTTCGCCAAGCCAGGTTGTTATCCAGACCGAGGCGCCGGGGCTCTCCGCGGAACTGATCGAGTCCCAAGTCTCCCAGCCGATCGAGAACGCATTGTCCGGCGCATCGGGGCTCGAGAGCCTGCGCTCGCAATCGATTCCGGGCCTGTCTGTCGTGCACGTTTATTTCCAGGACGGATCGGACATCTACCGCAATCGCCAGGTGGTGGCCGAACGGCTCGGTGCGCTGGCGGCGCAGTTGCCAAAAGGCATCGTGCCGGCGATGACACCGCTCACCTCGTCCGCGAGCACCGTGCTCGGAGTGGGCATCACGTCCGACAAGCGCAACCTGATGGAATTGCGCACGCTGGTGGATTGGGTCATTCGCCCGCATCTGCTGGCGGTGCACGGGGTCGCGGAAGTGAACGTGTTTGGCGGCGACGTGCGCCAGTGGCAGATCCAGGTCGACCCGGAGAAACTGCATCGCTACGGCATGGCGCTGGAAGACGTGGTTGTTGCCGCGCGACGCGCGACGGGCGTGGCGGGCGCCGGCTTCGTGAAAACGCCGAACCAGCACATTCTTCTTCAGGTCGATGTGCAACCGAATGCAGTGGCCGACATCGCCCGCGCAATCCTTACCTATCGCGATGGCCGTGCCGTGCGCATCGGCGACCTGGGCCAGGTCGTGGAGGGGGCGGCGCCGTCGATCGGTGCTGCGGCGATCGACGGCACACCGGGTGTATTCATGATGGTGCAGGGCCAACTCGGTTCGAATACGCACGCGGTCACCCAGGCCCTGGAGGTCGCCTTGGCCGAACTCAAGCCCTTGCTGGAAAAAGAAGGCGTCAGGCTGCATCCGCAGTTGTTTCGTCCGGCCAACTTCATCGAAACCGCGGTGCGCAACGTCCAGCGCGACATTCTCATTGGTTCGCTGCTCGTTGTTGTGGTGCTGTTCCTGTTTCTGTTCAACGCCCGGACGGCCTTCGTTTGCGCCACGGCAATCCCGGTTTCACTGCTGACCGCTGTGCTGGTGCTGGATTATTTCAACGTCACGCTCAACATCATGGTCATGGGCGGACTGGCCATCGCACTGGGCGAAGTCGTGGACGACGCGATCATCGATACCGAGAACATATTCCGCCGCATGCGGCTCAATCGCGCGTCGCTGCAACCGCGACCCGTCTGGGAAGTCGTGCTGGCTGCTTCCGTGGAAGTGCGTAGTTCGGTGGTTTATGCGACATTCATCGTTGCCCTGGTGTTCGTGCCGCTGCTCACCCTGGGTGGTGTTGCCGGCAAACTGTTTGCCCCGCTCGGGCTCGCCTACATTTTCTCCATCCTCGCATCGCTGGTGATCGCGGTGACGCTGACGCCCGCGCTTTGTTACCTGCTTTTATCGCGCGCGGAATTGAAAGCGGAGGATCCGCCTTTCGTGCGCTGGCTGAAGCCGAAATATCTGTCGGTGCTGGGCCGCATCGAACGTTACCCGGGACGCGTGATCAGCGTGACCGGCATCGTCATCGCTGTCGGCATCGGCCTGCTGCCCTTGTTCGCCGGGCAGTTCATTCCGGCATTGCGCGAAGGCCACTACATCATGCACATGTCGGCCGTGCCGGGCACGTCGGAAGTCGAATCCTTGCGCATCGGCCAGAAAGTCTCCATGGCGATCGGTTCGATCAAGGGTGTCCAGTCCGTGGCGCAATGGGTCGGCCGCGCCAAGAACGGCGCCGACACCTTTGGCACGCATTACAGCGAATTCGAAGTCGAGATTGGCGCATTGTCGGGTAAGGAACAGGTGCGCATCCTTGAGGAGATCCGCGAAACCCTTTCGGGCCGGCGTGGGGGCGCGTTTCCGGGCGTGACCTTCGCGGTCAATACTTTCCTGACCGAACGCATCGAGGAAACCATCACCGGCTATGCCGCGCCATTTGTCGTGAATCTCTATGGCTCATCGCTCGATTTATTGGATCGCGACGCGCTGGCAATCGCCTCGAAATTGGCCGAAGTGCCGGGCGCACGCGATGTGCAGATTCAGGCCCAGCCCGGCGCACCTCAGCTGTCGATTCGCCTGCGCCACGAACGCGTCGCCGCGCTCGGCCTGCAACCGTTAGCCGTGCTCGAAGCGGTGCAGACAGCGTACGAAGGCGTGCAGGCCGCGCAGATTTTTCGCGGCAACCAGGTCATCGATCTGGTGGTCATCCTGGATCCGTCGCATCGCAACCGCATCAACGACGTATCCGCATTGCCGCTGCGCAATCCCGACGGCCGGCTCATCCGGCTGGGCGACGTCGCAGACGTCGGGATCACCGGCGGACGTTACAAGATCCTTCACGACGGCGGCCGGCGCATCCAGACCGTGACAGCCAGCGTCGGCGGTCGGGACATCGAGCAGTTCGAGCGCGCCGCCCGCGCCCACATCGCCGCGCACGTGAAGCTGTCCGAAGGCAACTACGCGGTCTATTCGGGCACCGCCCAGGCGCAGGCCCGGGCCCGTTCCGATCTGCTGCTGCATTCCGCGCTCGCCGGCATCGGCATTTTTCTGTTGCTCTACATCGCCTTCAACAATTTGCACAATCTGCTGATCACCTTCGTCAACCTGCCATTCGCGCTGATCGGCGGCGTCATCGCGGTATTCGCCAGCGGCGGATGGATGTCGCTCGGTTCGCTGGTCGGCTTCGTCACGCTGTTCGGCATCACCCTGCGCAACTCGATCATGCTGGTTTCGCACTATCAGCATCTGGTTGAGGTCGAGCGCCTGCCCTGGAACGCCGATACCGCCCTGCGCGGCGCGGCCGAACGTCTGCCCTCCATCCTGATGACGGCGCTGGTAACGGCTCTGGGTTTGATGCCTCTTGCACTCGGCAGCGGCGAACCCGGGCGCGAGATCGAAGGCCCGATGGCCACCATCATCGTGGGGGGATTGGCCACTTCGACCCTGCTCAACTTGTTGGTGCTGCCGGCAATCATGCTGCACTTCGGCCGCTTCGCACCCCGCGAAGAGGTCAGGGGTTGATCTTCACGGCCCAGCCGTTACATAGTGTGCGTATCCAACCAGTCAGTAGTATTTGCAGAATTCAGGGGCCGCCAAGGAGAGCCCGGTTATGTCGACGATCGCATTGACCAAGGACAACTTCGAGCAAGTAGTAACCGGCAACGACACGGTCATCGTCGATTTCTGGGCGCCCTGGTGTGGGCCCTGCCGCAGCTTCGCGCCGGTCTTTGAGGCGACCTCGGAGAAACACGAAGGCGTTGTCTTTGCCAAAGTGAACACCGAGGAAGAACCCGAACTGGCCGGACACTTCGAGATTCGCTCGATCCCGACCCTGATGGTGTTCCGCGAGAAGGTGATCCTGTTTTCGCAGCCGGGCGCCTTGCCGGCTTCGGGACTGGAGGCCGTGATCAAGAAAGTGCAGGAGATTGACATGGCGGAAGTGCATCGCGACATCGCGGCCGAGGAAGCCGGGGAAAAAGCCGGCACGCCGTCCTGATGCATAGGGTACCCGCCGTCCTCGACGAAACCGGTTTCGATCGATTCGTGTCGGATAACGACACGGTGGTGATCGGTTTCATCGGCGAGGACGCCGACGCGTCGATATTTTCGGCGCTGGCGGGCGCAGTTCTCGGCAAGCATCCGGGCGTTGCTTTTGCCCAGGTCGGCGCAAGCAGTCGCGCGCTGTTCGACATGTTCGGGCTGCGCGGGACCGGCACGGCAATCTTCCGCGGGCGTGTCGGCATGTATCTCGAGCCCGGGCTTCCGGCTGCTGGCCAGATGATGCAATTGCTGCATGGAATCGTCGCCCTTGACATGAATCGCGTGCGGGCGGAAATCGAACAGGAAAAAGCGGCGCGGGAATCGCTGGCCGTACACCGCGTTTGTCCCGCCACCAGGCGCGGCAAGCCGGGATGAAGAGTCAACCGGCGGTCGGTGGATATGTCCCCGATTCGCCCAGCACGTATTGCTGGACTGCCTTGTCGCGCAGCCTGTCGAGAAACCACTTGAGTGCCTTGCCCGCCTGGCGCGGGTGCCAGGCCAGATAGACGTTGGTTTTCGATTTCGATCCCTCGACTTCCTTTTTGACCAGTCGCCCCGCCGCGATATGCGGTGCAGCCCAGAGCAGGGGCAGGTAACCCGCGCCCAGCCCGGCGATCTGCGCCGAAACTTTGGCGCGCATCGTCGGCACGGTCAGGGTGTCCTGCCCATCGAGCAACCCCGACGAGCGTGGAGCAAGGCTGCGCGATGTATCCGCGGCGGAAACGGCGCGATGCAGCAGGATGTCCTGCGCGGAAAGCGGATCGGACAGTCCGGCCAGTGGATGGTCGGGCGACACGACGAAGACGAATTCGAAGCTGCCCATCGGCTCGACCGCCAGCAGGCCCGCCGGTGGCGCATCGCCGGGCGCGCCGATGACCAGATCGGCGCGCCCGCTGAGCAGGGCGTCCCAACAGCCGCCCAGGACCTCCATTGCCAACCGGATGCGCGTGCCGGAAGCGTCCCGGTAAAAATCCTTCAACAGCGGAAACAGGCGCTCCGTCGGCACCAGGTCGTCCACTGCGATGCGCAACTCCGTCTCCCAACCGGTCGCAACGTGTTTGACCCGGTTCTCCAGATCGGTCGCGGCGCGCAGCAAATGGCGCCCATCCCGCAGCAGGGCTTCACCGGCATCCGTCAGGCGCGCCCGGTGGCCGCTGCGATCGAACAGCTGGACCTCGAGATCCTGCTCCAGCTTCTGGATGGTGTAGGTAATGGCCGAGGGAACCCGGTGCAACTCCTCCCCCGCAGCGGCGAAACTACCGTTACGGGAGATGGAATCCAAAACCAGCAATGCATCCAGCGAAATTCTCATGGTGGCTGCCCAAAAACTCGGCTATCATTCGAAAAAAATAACTGACTGATCAGTCAGCAAAACAATACCGCCGGGATATTCCCGCTTCCAAAAAAGGTCTCCGACGGTCCGCTGCCAGCGAGGGTTTTCATCGCTGGCAATAATTTTTTGACCAGTTGCGGCGGCCCTACGCGGCCGTCGACCGGAACCTACCAGGAGTACGTAGTGCATACGCCGACCATTCGTAATGTAACGATTCTGACGGCGCTGGTCACCGCAGCGTTGATTTCCGGTTGCGGATCGAAAAGCGACGCCACGGCAGCCGCGTCGAAGGCGGATGCGTCCAAACCGGATGCCGCCAAAACGGCCGATGCCGCGAAGCCCGCCGCTCCTCCCGCAGCGGCACCGAAGCCCGGCTTGCCGGTCAAGGCGGAAGCGGTCCAGATTCTAAAGGTTCAGGACGACGTGTCCGCCGTGGGGTCCCTGCTCGCGGAAGAGTCCGTGATCATCCGTCCGGAAATAGACGGCCGCATCGTCGGCCTGCACTTCCAGGAAGGCCAGGCGGTCACGGCCGGCACGCGGCTGGTGACGATCGACAGCACCGAATATGAAGCGCAGACGGCGGCGCAGCGCGCGGACCTGAAGACCGAAGAGCAACGCCTGGTGCGCACAAAGGAACTCTTCGAGCAGAAGTTCATCAGCAAGGACGCACTGGATGTTCAGGTGGGCAATGTCGCGCGTCTGAAGGCGCATGTCGACGAGGCTGAATCGCGCACCGCGAAGACCGTGATCCGGGCGCCTTTCTCCGGCATTCTCGGCCTGCGCCAGGTCAGCCCCGGTGCCTACGTGAAAGCCGGCAGTGATATCGTGCGCCTCGAGAACGTCAGCTCGATCAAGGTCGACTTCCGCATCCCGGAAAATTACCTGTCGAAGATCCGCCCGAATCAGGAAATCGCCGTGAAGCTGGACGCTTATCCCGGAGAAGCATTCACCGGACGTGTCTACGCTGTCGAACCCGTGGTCGACGAGCGCACCCGCACCATCGCCATGCGCGCGCGCATTCCCAACAAGGGCTTCAAGCTCAAGCCCGGCATGTTCGTGCGGGTGGCGGTCACGCTCGACAGCCGTCCGAATGCCGTAATCGTTCCCGAGCAGGCCATCTGGCCGCAGGGCAAGGACAGTTTTGTCTACCGCGTAGTGGACGGCAAAGCGGCGCTGACCAAGGTCGAGATCGGCAACCGCTCGCCCGGCAGCGTGGAAATACTGAAAGGCTTGGCGGCCAACGACGTCGTCATCACCGACGGCCAGATGAAACTCAAGGACGGCGCAGCGGTTTCGGTGATCGTACCCCCGCCGGCGGCGCCGGCCGCAGCGACCGGGCCAGCGGCCAAGAGCTGAGCGCGACTTAACCTTTAGGAGCGGGACGATGATTCTGTCCGAGATTTCGATCAAGCGGCCGGTTCTGGCCACGGTCATGAGCCTGGTCATCGTGCTCATGGGCTTCCTGTCCTATTCGCGCATGGCCGTGCGTGAATACCCGAACATTGATCCTCCGGTCGTTTCCGTGCGCACCGTATACAAAGGCGCAACCGCCCAGGTGATCGAAAGCGCGGTCACCCAGCCGCTGGAAGATTCGCTGTCTGGCATCGAAGGCATCAAGACCATCAAGTCGAACAGCCGTGAGGAAGTCAGCCAGATCACGATCACCTTCCTGACCAGCCGCGAAGTCGATGCTGCGGCAGCCGATGTGCGCGACCGCGTTTCCCGCATCCGCAAGCAGTTGCCGGCAACGATCGACGAACCGGTCGTCTCCAAGATTGAAGCGGACGCGCAGGCCATTATCTGGATCGCGGTCACCAGTGATCACCAATCGCCGATGGAGATCACCGATTTCGCCGACCGCTACCTGACCGACCCGCTCAAGGCAATTCCCGGCGTGTCGTCGGTCATCATCGGCGGCGAACGCAAGTACGCCATGCGCGTCTGGCTCGACCGCGAACGTCTCGCCGCGCAGGGGCTTACCGTCCAGGATGTCGAGAACGCGTTGAACAACCAGAATGTCGAATCGCCGGGCGGACGCATCGAGAGCACGCAACGTGAATTCACCGTGCAGCCGCGCACCGACCTGCGTTCGCCGGAAGATTTCAACAACATGATCATTTCGACGAACGGCTATCCGATTCGTCTGAAGGACGTTGGCCACGCCATACCGGGGCCTTACGAGAACCGCAAGATCGTGCGCGTCGGCGGCAACGAAGCGATCGGCCTGGGCATCGTCAAGCAGTCAACCGCCAACACGCTCGAAGTGGCGCGCGGGGTCAAGGCGGTCCTGCCGCGCCTGCAGGCCACGCTGCCTCCCGGGATGAAGGCGTGGATCGCGGTGGATACCTCGATCTTTATCGAAGAATCGATCAAGGCCGTTTTCGAAACCATGGTTGAGGCGCTGATCCTGGTCGTGCTGGTGATTTTCGTCTTCCTGCGCAGCGCGCGCGCGACCCTGATCCCGGCTGTCGCCATTCCGGTTTCCGTGATCGGCCATTTCACTTTCCTCAAGGCCTTGGGCTTTTCGATCAATACGCTGACATTGCTCGGCGTGGTGCTGTCGATCGGCCTGGTGGTGGACGATGCCATCGTGGTGCTGGAGAACATCCACCGCCACATCGAAGAAGGCATTCCACCGATGAAAGCGGCCTTCCAGGGCAGCAAGGAAATCGGATTCGCCGTCATCGCCATGACCATTACGCTGGCCGCGGTGTTTACGCCGCTTTCGTTGATGACGGGCAATACCGGGAAACTCTTCACCGAGTTCGCGCTGACGGTTGCGACGTCGGTGATCGTTTCCGGGTTCGTCGCGTTGACGCTCACGCCGATGATGTGTTCGAAGCTGCTCAAGCCCGGACACGGCAGAATCTACACCTACACCGAAGGTTTCTTCGAAGGGATGAACAACGGGTATAGCGCGATCCTGCGAGCGACGCTGCGGCATCGCTGGGTCGTCCTCGTCGTCCTGTTGGCCGTTGTCGTCGCGTTGGTGTTCATCTACAAACAACTGAAGTCCGAGCTCTCGCCGGTGGAAGATCGCGGCCTGTTCCTTGCCTTCGTGGTCGCCCCCGAAGGCTCGACCATGTCTTACACCGACGGTTACATGCACGTCGTGGAGGGCATTACCGCCAAGATTCCGGAAATCACCACGATGTTCGCGGTCGTTGCTCCCGGACTGGATCGGCCGAACCCGGTCAATCTGGGTGTCGCCTTTGCGGTGCTGAAACCGTGGAGTGAACGAACACGCAGCCAGTTGCTGATTACGAAGGAACTCGGACCAAAGCTCTACGGGGGGTTGCCCGGGGCGCTGTCGTTTGCCTTGAATCCGCCGTCGCTTGGGCAGGGCCTGCTGACGAAGCAGATCGAATATGTCATTTATGGCACCAGTTTCGACACCCTGCAGAGCCAGGTGAATCTGGTCATGGCCAAGCTGCGCGAGTATCCGGGGATCACCGCGCTGGATACCGACCTGAAACTCAACAAGCCGCAGCTGGTGGTCAACATCGACCGCGACAAAGCGTCCGACCTGGGCGTGTCGATGGATGTCATCGGGCATACGCTGCAGACCCTTCTGGGTAGCCGCGACGTGACGCGCTACAAGCACGAAGGCAAGCAATACGACGTCGTCGTCCAACTGGAAGACAGCAAGCGCATGCAGCCGACCGACCTGACTTCGATCTACGTGCGCGGCCGCGGCGATCAGCTCATGCAGCTATCCAACCTGGTCAAGATTACCGAGGCCGTAGCACCCAAGGAGCTCAACCACTTCAACAAGCTGCGGGCCGCCGTCATAAACGGCAATGTGGCTTCTGGCTATACCCTCGGCCAGGCACTCGATACCATCGATGCCACGGTCAAGCAGGAGTTGTCCGCGGGCACCATCACCGACCTTGACGGCCAGGCGCGTGAGTTCCGCGAAGCCGGCGGCCAGCTGTTGCTGACCTTCGCGCTGGCACTGGTGTTCATTTACCTTGTGCTGTCGGCGCAATTCGAAAGCTTCGTCGGACCGCTGGTCATCATGTTCACCGTGCCGCTCGCCATTACGGGCGCGTTGCTGGTGATGTGGATAAACGCAACGATGGGCAATGGCGGCACGTTGAACGTGTACAGCCAGATCGGCCTGGTCATGCTGGTCGGCCTGATCACAAAGCACGGCATTCTGATCGTCGAATTCGCCAACCAGTTGCGCAGCGCCGGCATGGAGAAATTCGAGGCCGTGGTGGAAGCGGCGACCCTGCGCTTGCGACCGATCCTGATGACCACCGGCGCGATGGTGCTTGGCGCGGTTCCGCTTGCGCTCGCGCATGGCGCCGGAGCGGAATCCCGCCAGTCCATCGGCTGGGTCATTGTCGGCGGCCTGGTCGTCGGTACATTTCTGACCTTGTTCGTGATCCCGACCATCTACACGTTGTTGATGCGCAAGGTGCATATGGCTTCCGACGAAGCCGACATGCTCGTTGCGGCAGGCGGCAGCGGGCCGGTCACGGCGCCGCACGAGAAGCTCTGATCGCAGTCGCGACGGCGACTGGGTGAACAGTAATCGGTGAACGGTGAACAATGAACTGATCTTCGGCGAAGCCACTCCGATTCTGTTCACTGTTCACTGTTCACTGTTCACTGTTCACTGTTCACTGTTCACCGTTCACCGTTCACCGTTCACCGTTAACCGTTACTCTTCGAATTATTCGAAGGATTGGTTCAAAAGCGCTCGCTAACAATTTTCCCCGTCTGCCTCTATATTGAGGGCATCTGGAAAAGGCCCTGCCGGTGATGGCAGGCGCCCAACGGGAGATTCAAATGAACGCCCTGAGAAAAAGCAGCGAACGCGGTTTTGCCGACCATGGCTGGCTGAAGAGTTTTCACACGTTTTCATTTGCCGGTTACTACGACCCGAAGAACATGGGCTACGGGCCGCTGCGCGTGATCAACGAAGACCGCGTGGCACCAGGCGAAGGCTTCGGCAAGCATCCGCACCGCGACATGGAAATTATCAGCTACGTGCTCGACGGCGAACTGGAGCATAAGGACAGCATGGGCACCGGCTCGGTCATCCGTCCCGGCGACGTGCAGCGCATGAGCGCCGGCACCGGCGTATTCCACAGCGAGTACAACCCGTCGCTGAAGGACAGCGTGCACTTTCTGCAGATCTGGATCGAACCGGACGAACTCGGCATCAAGCCGAGCTACGAGCAGAAGTTCTTCGCACCCGGCGAAAAGCGCGGCAAACTACGCCTGCTCGCTTCACCGGACGGCCGTGAGGGTTCGGTCACCGTTCACCAGGACGCGCAACTGTATGCGGCGCTCGTGGATGGGGATGAGAAAGTCACGCACGAGCTTGCACAGGATCGCAAAGCCTACGTGCACGTTGCACGTGGCAGCGTGCAGGTGAACGGTCAGCCGCTTGGCTCGGGCGATGCGCTGAAGATCGCAGGCGAATCAGAAGTCGTCATCGATCAGGGCAACAAGGCCGAAGTGTTGGTGTTCGACATGGCATGAACTGACTCGGCGGCGGTCCAGCAGGCGGGCCGTCGCTGCGCGCTTTAGTTCAGCTTTACGTACTCGTAGTCCACCGGCAGGTTGTTGACACCGCGATCCGGCGGCGCGATCCAGCCCGCCATTTTTCCCGGCTCGACCACGCGTTGCATGAGGCTGTGCACGAATGCGCGGTCGGATTCGCCCGGAATCCATTCCGGCATGCGCCGTTCGTATTCGTCCCGGCTGACCGGTTGGCCTGCGGGATCGGTCGGCACATTGACCCACGCGCCGATGCTGCGGCGGAAGCGGGCGCTGGGCAGGCTCAGCCTGGCGTCGTAGCCGGCGCGCTGGATTGCCATGTTCCAGCGCTTGAGTCCCAGCTCGCAATCCTTGATGTATGACCCGCGCATCACCTCATTCATGGCGTTGCGCAAGCTGACCGATTCCCGGCCTTGCGGCGTTTCCAGTTCGTAGGCCGCATCGCTGCAGACGTGATCCTCGTACTGCGTTTCGTCCGGTCGGCCCTTGATGCCGTTGGCGAAGGAACTTGCCGCGTTGGAGGAAACTTCCGAGCCGAACAGATCCAGCGACGAGGTGAACCAGAAATTCATGTAACGCTGGATCGTCGGCAGGTCGACCGCGCCGCGGTTGCGCACGGCGACAGGGTCGTCGCTGCCGATCTCTTTCATGACTTCCAGGGTGCGTTTCACCACGCGTCCCACGCCGGTTTCGCCGACGAACATGTGATGCGCTTCCTCGGTCAGCATGAAGTGGCAGGTGCGCGCCAGCGGATCGAAGCCGGATTCGGCCAGGCTCTTCAACTGGAACTTGCCGTCGCGGTCGGTGAAATAAGTGAACATGAAGAACGACAGCCAGTCGCTGATCGGCTCGTTGAACGTGCCGAGGATGCGCGGCTTGTCGACGTCGCCGGAATGACGGGCGAGCAATTCTTCCGCTTCCTCGCGCCCGTCGCGCCCGAAATGCGCGTGCAACAGGTACACCATCGCCCACAGGTGGCGGCCTTCCTCGACATTGACCTGGAACAGGTTGCGCAGGTCATAGAGGGACGGGCAGGTCAGTCCCAGCCTTTGCTGCTGCTCCACCGATGCCGGTTCGGTGTCGCCCTGCGTGACGATGATGCGGCGGAACTGGGAGCGCAGCTCGCCGGGAACATGCTGCCACACCGGTTCGCCGAAGTGGTCGCCGAAGCCGATGGTGCGGTCGGGAATTTGGTCCGCCAGGAATATCCCCCAGCGATAGTCCGGCATCTTCACCGCACCGTAACTCGCCCACCCTTGCGCGTCCACGCCAACCGCCGTGCGCAGATACACGTCCGCCCGCGCCGAGTCATGTGGCCCCATTTCCTTCCACCATTGAAGAAACCGCGGCTGCCAATGCTCCAGCGCACGCTGCAGCGTGCGGTCGTTGGCCAGGTCGACGTTGTTCGGAATTCTTTCTGAATAGTTGATGCTCATTGTTTACTCCAAACTAAACCGTTTACACCCAACACGGAGGCACGGAGAACACGGAGGGCACGGAGAAAAACAGCACGGGAATATAGTTTCTCGACGGTCGGCTCGTTTCGTGGCCGGTCGCGACTTGCTGGCTGGTGCGCCAACCCGATTCTCTCTCAAGGCCCTTCTCTGTGTCCTCCGTGTTCTCCGTGCCTCCGTGTTGGGTGGAGATAGATCTAAACTCTTTCCCAGTTGAATTTGGGCTTGCTGCCGGTTCCGAATACTTTCAGCGCGCCCTTTTCGCCGACCGCATTCGGGCGATTGAAAATCCAGTTCTGCCACGCGGAGAGTCTGGCGAAGATGCGTGTCTCCATGGTTTCCGGGCCGGTGAAGCGCAGGTTGGCTTCCAGGCCGGTCAGTGCATCGGGGGACAGGCTGGTGCGCTCCTCGATGGCGAGGCGGACTTCTTCGCTCCAGTCGATGTCGTCCGGCGCGAATGTCACCAGTCCGAGTGCAAGCGCTGCGTCCGCGCCGATCTTGTTTCCGATCTGCGCTCTTGCATCCGCAACCGGTTGCGGCTCGTTGCAGAACCGGTTGGCAAGGCGGCTCACGCCGTTGACCATCGGCAGCGTGCCGAAATTCATGTCCGTAAGCACGATGGCGGGCGCTTGCGCTTCGTCGTCCGGTGTCTGCAGCATGAAGCTGCGGTCCGCCGCCAGCAGAAACTCGGCCAGCGTTCCCGCGAAGCACGATTGCGCGTCGACGATGGCGAACAGGGTGCGCGACGATACATCCAGCCGCGCCAGCGCCCGCCGCAGCATGCCCAGCGTTTCGCGCACGAACCAGTTGTCGGCCAAATCCTTCATGGTCGCATCGCAGGACAGCACTTCGTCCGCCGTCCCGCGCGTCTGCAAAATCCACATTCCAATGTCGAGGTCGTTGGTGCGCAACATGAGGATGGCGTCGTCGAGTTCGCGTGCCATCATCAACGGCCACCATTGCGCGCCCGTGGCGTGGATGCCGGGCAGGTCCTTCGGCTGCGCGGCTTCGGGTGCGGATACGGTGATCGTTGCAGTACGCGCATTGCGGTCGATGCCGACGTCGACATGGCTGTAGTGATACCCGGCGCCATCAATCATGCGTGAAAGCGGAGCCAGCGCGATGCCCTTGCCCGAACCTGCGCGCCCGCTCTGCGCGACGAGCGCGGCGACGCGCGCCTTTATCGCATCACCGAACTGCTGGGGTTTGGCGACCTCGTCGACCAGCTTCCATTGTTTCGCACGATCCGCGCGCACGCCCTCGGACGTCGAGCAGAACACATCAGCCAGGTCGCGACGCACTTTTCTTTTGTCGGTCAACCGCGTCAGTCCGCCCGTGCCGGGCAACACGCCCAACAGCGGCACCTCCGGAAGGCTCACGGTCGAGGATCGATCGTCGATCATGAGGATCTCGTCGCAGGCAAGCGCGAGCTCATAGCCGCCGCCGGCGACCGTGCCGTTCACGGCGGCAAGGAATTTCAGGCCGTCGTGACGACTCGAATCTTCGATGCCGTTGCGCGTTTCGTTGGTGAACTTGCAGAAATTCACCTTCCACGCGTGGGATGAAAGGCCCAGCATGTAGATGTTAGCCCCTGAGCAGAACATGCGCTCCTTCGCACTGGTGATCACCACGCATTTGACTTGCGGGTGCTCGAAACGGATTCGGTTGAGCGCATCGTAGAGTTCGATATCGACGCCAAGGTCATAGGAGTTGAGCTTGAGCTTGTAGCCCGGCTTCAATCCCTTGTCTTCGTTCACGTCCATCGACAGCGTGGCGGTTTCGCCGTCGATGGAAAGACGCCAATGGACGTAGCGATCCGGCTGCGTATCGTAAGTGGTCGGCGGTTGCGCGCCGGCCTTGTCTTCAAGCACTGCACTCATGGTTTTCTCCTCACCTCAGTGCGCGATGGCGCGCTTGAGGTCTTTCAGGCTTTGTTTCAGGCTGCGACCGGCGGTGTCCACCACGGCATTCGCCTGCCCGTATAACGCGGCGCGGCTTTGCAGGATGCGTTTCAGGTCAGCCATGGCCTGTGTGTTGCCTTCCATTGGACGCATGTCGCCCTGGGCCATGACGCGCGCCATGTGCTCTTCCGGCTTGGCCTTCAGCCAGACGGTGAAGCACGACGAGCGCAGCAAGTCATACGTGGCGGATTCGGAAACGAGGCTGCCGCCGGTGGCGATCACGCAGCGTGCCTGGCCCTCGAGAATTTTCTCCAGGCAGCGTTGCTCGTAGCGGCGATAGCCCTGCTGACCGTACAGCAGGAATATTTCCGACAGGCTCGTCCCGGCCCCGCGCTCGATCTCGCGGTCGAGTTCGATGAACGGCACCTTCAGCTCGCCGGCGAGTGCCCCGCCCAAAGTGGACTTGCCGGCGCCGCGCAGGCCGATCAGCGCGATGCGCTCGCTGCGCCCGGCCGGATTGCCGCCGAAGTTGCGCTGCAGTTGCGCGCGCACGCGCGCGAGGCGTTGCCTGGGCAGGCGCGCCAGGAATTCCTGGATCAGTGTCAGCTCCAGTGCCTGCGCTTCATTCTCGCGCAGCAGTTCGGCCAGCGGCAGGCCGAGCGTGCCGGCCACCTGGCGCAACAGCAGCACCGAAATGTTGCCGCGGCCCGCTTCCAGTTCAGCCAGGTAGCGTTCGGAAACAGCGGATTCGCGGGCCAGGGCCTTGCGTGTCAATCCGCGACGCAGCCGTGCATCCCGCACTTTACCGCCCAGGCGCGCAAGGAAATCCTCGTCCGCTGTGGCCTCGGCCGGTTTCGAATCGCGTGCGCCCATGGGTGCCCTTCCGTGAACATGCATAATAATGCAGGTAGTTATATTGCGCTGCATGATATTACATGTCCCATCATAGTCCATAATGGCGCCAGATCAACTCCCGGTTGAATGGGGAGAGGGAAAGCGATGCTGGCACTCAGGATACTGGTGGGAACGCAGACGGGGGTTGCGCAAATCGTCGCGCAGGAGATCGAGTTGAGGCTCGACGGCAGCGACATCGGCGTCAATACGCTGTTGATGGACGACATCGACGCGACCGTATTCGCAGGTGGCGGTGTCTTCCTGATCTGCACGTCCACCTACGGGCAGGGAGACGTTCCCGATGGCGCCAGACCGTTCTACGATGAGTTGCTGAACAAGCGGCCGAATCTCTCAAATGTGCGCTATGGACTGATCGGGCTGGGCGACAAGGGCACGCACGCCGCCACGTTTTGCTTCGCGGCGAAGAAATTCGACAAGATTCTGGGCGAACTGGGAGCGGTGCGCATCGGGGAGCCGTTGTTCAACGACTCCAACACGGAGTTGCCCGAGGACGAAGCCGCGCAATGGATGGAAGGCTGGATCGTGTTGTGCCGCTCGCAACTCGGCATCGAAGCTTCCGCCTAGGACTCCAGAGCGAAAATCTCACCGCAAAGAGGCAAAGCACGCAAAGAAAACTAAAAGGGAATGGGGGATGCGCTTGTAGATCAAAGTGAGATCGGGTGCTATTCATATCGGCTGTCTCTTTTCGCCTTCCTTTGCGACCTTTGCGTCTTTGCGGTGAGATGTTGAATTTGATTTGGAAAAACTTGAGGGGGAGGGTGCGTGGCTGGATTGAGCAAGGCTGACCACAGCGTCAGCCCGCCGTTGATCGACATTCCGCGCGATTACAACGCGGCGCATGATCTCGTCGAGCGTAACCTCCTTGCGGGGCGAGGCGGGAAGGTCGCGTACATCGACGATCAGGGCCGCTACACGTATGCGGAGCTGGCCGAGCGCGTGAATCGCGCCGCCAATGCGCTGACCGGCCTCGGCCTGGAAATGGAAAACCGCATCATGCTGGCGCATCTGGACACCATCGACTTCCCGAGCGTATTCCTCGGGGCGATCAAGGCCGGCATCGTGCCGGTCACGGCGAACACGCTGCTGACCACCGCCGACTACAAGTTCATGCTCGAGGATAGCCGCGTGCGCGCGCTGGTGGTCTCAGAAGCCTTGCTGCCGGCGTTCGCGCCGCTGTTGAAGGATCTACCCCTGCTGAAACATGTCATCGTGTCCGGCAAGGGCGCGCACGGACACCTGCACCTGCAACAACTCATGGCGGCGGCCGGTGGAAAATGCCAGCCCGCGCGGACGAAAGCCGACGACGCTTGTTTCTGGCTTTACTCATCCGGGTCCACTGGCACGCCGAAGGGCGCGGTGCATATCCATTCGAGCCTGATCCAGACAGCAGAGTTGTATGCGAAACCGATCCTCGGCATTCGCGAAGACGATGTCGTGTTTTCGGCGGCGAAGTTGTTTTTCGCCTACGGCCTTGGCAATGCGCTGACGTTCCCGCTCGCGGTCGGCGCGACCGCGATTTTGATGGCGGAGCGGCCCACGCCGGCGGCCGTGTTCAAACGCCTCAAGGAACATCGGCCGACGATTTTCTACGGCGTACCGACGCTTTATGGCGCCCTGCTGGCCAGCCCTGACTTGCCCGCCAGGAACGAACTCGCTTTGCGTGTATGCACGTCGGCCGGCGAGGCATTGCCGGCGGATCTGGGCCGCCGCTGGACGCAACAGTTCGGCGTGGAAATCCTTGACGGCATCGGCTCCACCGAAATGCTGCATATTTTCATTTCCAACCGCCCGGGTGAAGTTCGCTACGGCAGCACCGGCAAGCCGGTGCCGGGTTACCAGATCCGTCTCGTCGACGAACATGACGGCGAAGTCGCCCCTGGCGAAATCGGCGAACTGCAGATCAACGGTCCGACCAGCGCGATCCACTACTGGGGCAATCGCGCGAAGACACTGGCAACATTCGTCGGGCCGTGGACGCGCGCTGGCGACAAGTACACCAGGGACACGCACGGCTATTACACCTACGGCGGGCGCTCGGACGACATGCTCAAAGTCAGCGGCATGTACGTGTCGCCGTTCGAAGTCGAGGCGGCCCTGATGACGCATCCGGACGTGCTCGAAGCCGCGGTGATCGGCGTTGCCGACGAGCAGGACCTGATCAAACCCAAGGCGTTCGTCGTCACCAAGCCGGGAGTCGCCGTGGCGGCCGGGCTGGCTGATACGCTGAAGAGCCATGTGAAGGACCGGCTCGCGCCTTACAAATATCCGCGCTGGGTCGAATTCCTGCCTGAATTGCCGAAAACGGCGACCGGCAAGATTCAGAGGTTCAAGCTTAGAAACAGGCAGGGACGAGGGGCGAGGGACGAGGGGCGAGAAGATCAATCAGAAATTCGAGGACCGGACCATGCAAAATAAAAAGAGACGTGAGTTGCTCATCGGAGCAAGTGCAATTGCGGGGGCTTCGATGCTGCCGTCGATTGCCTTTGCGCAATCGGCCAAACTTCGTGTCGGGCTCATGCTGCCATACACAGGCACTTATGCGCAGCTCGGCACCGCGATCGAGAACGGACTCAAGCTCGCGCTTGACCAGTCAGGCGGGAAATTCGGCGGACGTGAAGTCGATTTCTTCAAAGTCGACGACGAATCCGATCCAGCCAAGGCGACGGAGAACGCGAACCGGCTGATCACGCGCGACAAGGTCGATGTCCTCATCGGCTCGGTGCATTCCGGAGTGGCCATGGGCATGCTCAAGGTGGCGAAGGAGTCGGGCACCCTGATGCTCATTCCGAACGCAGGCGCCGATGCGGCCACCGGCGCGTTGTGCACGCCGAATGTGTTCCGCACTTCGTTCTCGAACTGGCAGCCGGTGCATCCGCTGGGCAAGGTCATGGTGGACAAGGGCCACAAGAAGGCGGTATTCATCACCTGGAAGTACGCGGCGGGCGAAGAGTCGCTTGCTTCCTTCAAGGAAGGGTTCACGGCGGCGGGCGGCACGGTGGAGAAGGCATTGTTCGTGCCGTTTCCGAATGTCGAGTTCCAGGCGCTGCTGACCGAGATCGCCTCGATCAAACCCGATGCAGTTGCCTGTTTCTTCGCCGGTGGCGGCGCGGTGAAATTCGTCAAGGACTACGCGGCAGCGGGCCTGAAAGACAAGATCCCGCTATACGGTTCCGGCTTCCTCACCGAAGGCGTGCTCGCAGCGCAGGGCGAGGCTGCCGAAGGACTTTTCACGACGCTGCATTACGCGGACTCGCTGGACAATGCCCGCAACAAGGCCTTCCGTTCCGCTTTTTCGAAGGCGTACAAGGTCGAACCGGACGTGTACTCGGTGCAGGGTTACGACACCGGATTGCTGCTCGCGCAGGCCCTCGACAAGGTGAAAGGCGACGTCGGCAACCAGAAAGCCATCATCGCCGCCATGGAAGGTGCCGTCGTAGACAGTCCGCGCGGTCAGTGGAAAATGTCAAAAGCGCACAATCCGATCCAGGACATTTACCTGCGCCGCGTCGAAAAGGGCGACAACAAAGTGATTGGGGTGGCCTGGAAGGCGTTGGAAGATCCGGCGCGAGGATGCAAGCTGGGCTGACGCCAGCGGAGAGGGGCGAGGGACGAGGGGAAAAGCAACAATCAGTGAACCCGTTTTGGGCGGCACCTAAAAACCCCTTTTCTAGAAATTCAAAAGCACAGATCATCGCCGTATGTCTCAAAAAGATTTGCCCTCGCCCCGCGTCCCTCGCCCCTCTCCCCTGTCGTGATGGACATCGCGACATTTCTCATCCAGTTGCTCAACGCGGTCCAGTATGGCCTGCTGTTGTTCCTGATCGCGGGCGGGCTGACGCTGATCTTCGGGATCATGGGCATCATCAACCTGGCCCATGGCAGTTTCTACATGGTCGGGGCGTATCTGGCCTGGTCGCTGTCCATGCATCTCGGAAGTCTGTGGCTGGCGATTCCGGCGGGCATCGTGTTGTCGGTCGTGCTGGGGCTGCTCATCGAGTGGTTGCTGATCAAGCGGCTTTACCGCCTCGGGCACCTGCAGCAAGTCCTGCTGACTTACGGGCTGATCCTGATCGTCGAAGAAATGCGCGGCATCGTCTGGGGTGATGAAGTGCACAGCGTGCCGGTGCCGGATCTGCTTTCCGCCTCGGTCCCGCTGACGGATACGCTTTCCTACCCGGTCTATCGTTTGGGGATCTCCGGCGTTTGCATTGCGCTGGCGGTCCTGCTCTACGTCCTGATCCAGCGCACGCGACTGGGCATGGTGATTCGGGCGGGTGCGACCAATCGCGAGATGGTGCAATCGCTCGGCATCGACATCGACCTCTTGTACCGCTTCGTGTTCGCCCTCGGCGTAGCACTCGCCGCTTTGGCCGGCATGATCGCGGCGCCGGTGTCCTCGGTATTTCCCGGCATGGGCAACCAGGTGCTCATCATCTGCTTCGTCGTGGTGGTCATCGGCGGCATCGGATCGGTGAAGGGCGCGCTGGTTGGCGCGTTGCTGATTGGGCTGGTCGATACGTTTGGCAAAGTCGTCGAACTCAAGGTCGGCCATTTCCGATTGTTGCCCGAACTCGCGGGCATGAGCGTCTACCTGCTCATGGCGTTCGTGCTGCTGTGGCGCCCGGCCGGCCTGTTTGGCAAACGCGCCTGATGTCGCGCACGCGAATCCTGGTGGTTGCAGCCGTCGTGATTCTTGTTGCGCTGGCATCCCTGCCCTTCGTCGCCGAGAAATTCACGATCCAGTTCGCTACCCGCATCCTGATCATGGCGATTTTTGCCATGAGCCTGAACCTGCTGGTCGGCCAGGCCGGGCTCGTGAGTCTCGGCCATGCCGCCTTCTTCGGCATCGCAGGGTACTGCCTCGCGCTGTCCTCGCCGCAATATCAGGCGGCGAACTTCTGGACCAGCCTGCCCCTTGCGATGGTTGCGGCCGGCGCACTGGCGCTGGTCATCGGCGCGCTGGTGCTGCGCACCGGCGGGGTCTACTTCATCATGGCCACGCTGGCGTTCTCGCAAATGCTTTTCTTCCTGCTGCACGACACGGATATCGCCGGCGGTTCCGACGGCATGTATATCTATGTCCGGCCCGAGGCGACTCTTTTCGGCTGGCGGCCGTTCGACCTGGAGAAATTCGGCGATTTCTATTTTGTGGTGCTCGCGCTGTTCGTGATCGTGTTCGGCCTCCTCGGCGTGTTGCGTGCCTCGCTGTTTGGCCGGGTCATCGCCGGCATTCGCGTCAACGAGCAGCGCATGCGCTCCCTCGGCTTTGCGACCTTCCGCTACAAGCTCGCCTGCTTCGTCATTGCGGGCATGCTGGCAGGCCTTGCGGGTTATCTCGCGGCGGCGCAATTCGGCGTGGTCAACCCCGACATGCTCGGCTGGCATTTATCGGGTGCCGTGTTGATGATGGTCATTCTTGGCGGCATGGGCTCGCTGGCCGGTCCGGTCATCGGCGCTGCTGCGTTGCTGCTGCTCGAACTCGGTTTTCAATCGCTACCGGACGTCGCAGCGATCCAGCTCGGCAAGCACTGGCAGTTGCCGATGGGCATCGCCATCGTGCTGGTCGCGCTGTATCTGCCCCACGGCATCGCGCGCTTGTTGCGACGGGGCAAACCCGGTGACTGAAGCCCTCCTGCAAGCGCGAAACCTGTCGCGCCACTTCGGGGGGCTTGCGGCCGTCGGTGACGTGACCCTCGCTTGCGAAATGGGAAAAGTCCACGCCGTCATCGGTCCGAACGGCGCCGGCAAGAGCACGCTCGTCAATCTGTTGTCCGGCGACTTGCCGGCGAGCGCGGGTGAAGTGCGGTTCGACGGGCGCGACATCACGCGATTACCCGCCCATCGCATCTCGCAACTGGGGATCGCCCGCAGTTATCAGAAGACCAATCTTTTCCTGCCGTTCACCGCATTCGAGAACTGTCGCCTCGCTGCGCAATCGCGCCTGCCGAACTCGATGCACTTCTTCCGCCGGGCGCTTGCACGGCACGACGTCAACGAAGCAGCCCGTCGCGCGCTTGCCCAGGCGGGCCTCCCCGATCGCGGCGATGTCGTGGTGTCGGCGCTGTCGCACGGGGAGCAACGCCAGGTCGAAATCGCCATGGCGCTGGCGACGAACCCGCGCGTGCTGCTGCTCGACGAACCTCTGGCGGGAATGGGATTCGAGGAATCGGTACGCATCGTCGATCTGCTGCGCAATCTCGCGGTCAACCACGCCATCCTCCTCATCGAGCACGACATGGACGCCGTTTTCGCCCTCGCTGACGTGCTCACGGTCATGGTCAACGGCCGCGTGCTCGAGTCCGGTCCACCCGCACA
>JANXVW010000231.1 GCA_025351455.1 Betaproteobacteria bacterium
GAACGATTTCGTCACCGGCACCACGATCGATGTCGTCGGCGGCTGGTTGCTTTCGTAGCGGCACGCAATTAATAAAGTACCGAAGGACCGAAAGACCGTTTCCTCCTTCAGGCGCGCCGACCAGCTCGACTCGACGGGGGAATCCGATGAGGGCAGTCCGAGTCCAGCAAAAGACCATCTTTAGGTAGTGATGATGGTTCTGGCGATTACCCACCAACTTGGCACGGCGCCCGCTCTGGGGACCCCATGTGACGCGCCGAGCAGCTCGACTCGACAAGGGGTTTTCGGCGAGGACTGTTCGAGTCCCATGGGAGGGCGCGTTTTGTGTGCCCTCCCAGGTCGAGTTCCGCAGCCGCCTTGTCGAGTCAGGCAGCGCAGGGGCACCCGCTGACAAGCGGGCGCGTCACCTGGGGCGGCCTTCCTTTGGTTACTTTCCTTGGCCGCGCAAGGAAAGTGACCAGCCGCCGGTCTGCCACCGGCCTCCACAAAAAACAGGGGTCAGGTCTTGCCATATAGCAATCATCCCGCCTGGGCTCCGAGTAATGTCGAGTACAACCCGGGAGCAGTGGAAAGTGAAATGCGATATCTCAAGACCCGGCCCCCTGTCTGCTGTGTTTAATTCTCCGACGGAATTACCGGATCGTGCCGGTAGTGGCGATTGAGTAAGGACGGGCCCCCGCAGCGACGGCCGCGCCGATGCTGGTGAGTGCCCCGGTCATGGCATTGATGGTGTAGACCGAGACATCGTTGGAATTGGAATTTGTTACGTAGGCAAACTTGCTCGAGCGGTCGACGGTGACGGATTGAGGACCGCTTCCCGCCGCAAATGGACTGCCCGCAATTTCCGACAACGCTCCGGTCGTGGCGTTAATCGTGTAAGCGGAGACGTTGCCGGAGTCGAAATTCGCCACGTAGGCGAACTTACCCGAGGCATCGACGGTGACGGCGACTGGATGGGTGGCCGCTGCCACCGCCGCACCGACGCTGGTTAGCGCTCCAGTGGTCGCATTAATGGTGTAGACCGAAACGCTGTTGTCGTTGAGATTCGCCACATAGGCGAACCTGCCGAGGGGGTCAACGGTGACGGATTCGGGAATGCTCCCCGCCGCCGCAGGCGTGCCGACACTGGTGAGTGCACCAGTGCTGGGGTTGATGGCATAGGCCCAGACGCTGCTGTCCCAATAATGCGCCACATACGCGAACCTGCCCGAAGGGTCGACGATGACTGAGATGGGACCGTTCCCCGCGACGACCGTGCCCAGACTGGTGAGTGCCCCGGTCGTGGCGTTGATTGTGTACGCAGAGACGTTATCGTCGGCCCAATTCGCTACGTAGGCGAAGGTGCCGGACGGGTCGACACTGACGGAAGTCGGCGTACCGCCCGCTGCCACGGGCGCGCCGACGCTGGTGAGCGCCCCGGTCGTCGCGTCGATCGTGTACGCCGAGACGCTATTGCCGCCGTAGTTCGCCACATAGGCGAACTTGCCCGAGGGGGTGACGCTGACGGAGACGGGACTGCTGCCCGCTGCCACGGCCGCTCCGACGCTTGTCAATGCGCCGGTTGTGGCGTCGATGGTGTAGGCCGACACGCTATTGCCGCCGAAATTCGCCACGTAGGCGAAGCCTGCCACATTGGCTGACCGCGGCGCCGCACCGTCTGCGCTTCCACCACCGCCGCACGCGGCGAGCGTCGCGAGAACAATCAGTACGGAAACACCGGTCAGCCCGAGTTTGCCATTCACAATGTCTCCTTCAAAGTTGACCAAGGTTGCGAACGGTGCGGATCTCCGGCTCAGCGAACTGCCTGTGGTCCGAGACAAAAGACGCCGGTTTGCTTGATTCGATGCGGCCGAAGATGGCAACTATGCCTTTGTGTCGCAAGACGATCTGTTCGTTTGCGCACACAACCCCTGCGAAAAAGGGGTCGAAAGAAAAAAGGAAAAAGTGATCGGGTCTAGCAAAGTAGCATCCATCCCGGCAGGACTCCGTGCAATGACCCATGCACCGTCCTTCTGGGTGTTGCGCCCGACATCTGCACCTCGATCCGGTGCGCCCAGGTTTGACACCCCCCATCGGCTCGACTAGATTGCCCCGCATGATGCGTATGCCGTTCGAGAAACCAGCCACGAGTCCGGCCACGCCGCGCCAGTGGCTTGCCGACTTCGGTGGCCACTATGCCTTGAGCGCGCTGGTCGGCTTTTTATTCGCCTGCACCGGCCCGGTTGCGATCATCCTCGCCACCGGCGCGCGCGGCGGGCTGTCTGAATCCGATATCTCGTCCTGGATCTTCGGTGCGTTTTTCCTCAACGGCTTTTTCACCATCGCGCTTTCCCTGATCTACCGGCAGCCGCTGGTGCTGTTCTGGAGCATTCCCGGTGCCGTGCTGGTTGGCCCGGCCCTCACTCACCTGAGTTATGCCGACGTGATCGGCGCGTTTCTCGCCACCGGCGTGCTGATGCTAGTCCTGGGACTGTCGGGCTGGGTGCGGCGCGCGATGGATGCGATCCCCATGCCGATTGTCATGGCCATGGTGGCGGGAGTATTCCTGCGTTTTGGCGTGGACCTGGTGCGCGCCTTTCGCGAGCAACTGTGGATTGCCCTGCCGATGACGCTCGTGTTCGTCCTGCTCACTGCCGCACCGCGCATCGGCCGCGCCCTGCCGCCCCTGGTCGGTTCATTGATCGTCGGTGCGCTCGCCGTATGGCAACTCGGCGCGTTCAAGCCGCCCGCCGGCGCGCTGTTCGGCATCGCGCATCCGAACCTCTACATGCCGCAGTTCAGTTGGGCCGCGATGTTCGAGCTGGTGGTGCCGCTTGCGATCACCGTGCTGGTGGTGCAAAACGGCCAGGGCATCGCCATCCTGCGCGCCAACGGCCACCAGCCGCCGGTCAATGCGATCACGACGGCCTGCGGCAT
Organism: Betaproteobacteria bacterium; assembly: GCA_025351455.1. Lineage (GTDB taxonomy): Bacteria > Pseudomonadota > Gammaproteobacteria > Burkholderiales > JACQAP01 > JACQAP01. The sequence continues at coordinate 2,917 of JANXVW010000231.1, forward strand.
CGGTGCCATCGTGACCGGCATGGTGGGCACGGTCTCGACTTGCCTCACCGGTCCGGTCAACGCGCTGATCTCGGCGACCGGCGAGAAGCAAAGGCAGTACACGGCGGCGGTAATGGTCGCCCTCCTTGGCATCGGCTTCGGCCTGTTCGCGCCCTTCTTCACGCGGCTCATGCTGGCAATGCCGCCCGCCTTCATCGCCACGCTCGCCGGCCTCGCCATGTTGCGCGTACTGCAAACCGCGTTCGTGGCCTCGTTCCGTGACCACTCAACGCTCGGCGCACTGGTGTGCTTTCTGGTCACCGTCGCCGATGTGCCGATCTTGGGGATCGGCGCGGCTTTCTGGGGACTAGTGTTCGGCTTGTTGACCGCGCGAGTGTTGGAGCGGCCGGCGCGGCCGGCTGCGGCACCGGCGGCAGCGGCTTCAGCGACTGTGGCGGTGGCTCCCGCTTCGCCACCAGCGCCGACAAAGTAAGGCGCTTTTCGCAGATCCGGACGAAAGAAGATAAATCAGGCGAAGACGCCTCGCGCTGTCGTTCGCGGCGCTGCCTAACAGCAGGCCGCACGGAATAAATGGGGTCAGAGTCGAATTAATTGCGCGCTGAAGTTGAAAATCGACTCTGAGCCCATTTAGTTCCGGGGTGGACTAAAACTTGCGAAGCTCTGATGCCAGCGGTATAAAGTGTAAAACAAGCACGATTGTTCGCTTTTGAACAATAAACCGACCGCCGTCCAAGGCGTGGTGACGAGCCAGGGTGGACTCAGTTCTTTTTCTCTGAGTTCATTCGTTCGGACAGCAAGATGTTCTTTTCCTTCGGCGTAATTCGTCGCCTTCATTCAAATATCAGGCTGGATTGATAAGGAACAGAAATGTTCCGCTCGTCCGCCATTACCTAATGGGGAGATCAAATGAAAACTATTTTTCGTAATGGATGTTTGCTTGCCGCTTGTATGTTCCTATCCGGGCCAGTTTTTGCCGCAGATAACTGTTCTGGACATTACGTAAATTTTGGGCAGTCGGGGGACGCGTCTGAACAACCTGGCGGTAACACTCTGGCGATGTTCAGAGCTACGAGCATCAATATAACCGACGACAAGAAATCACCTATGAACTTGTCCGTCGGGGACTGTGTCGGAACCGCGATCACTGCCGGCTCCAAGACGGATGCGAGCGGACTTTGTACTCGCAAAGACAAGGATGGCGATCTATACAGCTACGAGTGGGCAATGCCCGCAGGAGCGGATAAAGGCACTTGGAAGTTCGTGAGCGGCACGGGCAAGTACGCCAGCGCGAAATATTCCGGCTGGTGGCAGCAAACGATCGCGGAAGGGAAGGTCGCCGGTGGTATCTGGGGCGGGAACTGTAGGTAGCGATCTATAGCCAGTGCAGAGAATAAGTGGGGTCAGAATAAGTGGGGTCAGAGTCGAATTAATTACGCCGACGTTGGTAATCGACTCTGATGCTATTTAGTTAACTGCCAAATGGAACGACCGGCGAGATTGAAATAGCTTTCTCGCACCAAATCCTCAACGCTGCGGCATGAACTATTAAGGAGAAAGCGATGAAGAAGATCCTTGCTGCGATATCCCTCCTGTTTGCTTTTTCATTCCCAGCTTTGGCCGACGATCAACAGCAGCTAGTTGGGGTATGGAAGCTTCAAACGTACGAGGTCGAATTTCAGGATACGGACGAACGCAAGGCACCCTTCGGAAACCATCCAAACGGTTATGGCATATTTACTGCCGAAGGACGTACGATGGCAATTCTTACCGCTGAGGACCGCAAGGTGCCTCAAACGGAGGCTGATCGTGCCCTCGCATTTACAACTATGGTTGCGTACACGGGCATCTATAGTATTGAGGGTGATCACTGGGTTACCAAAGTGGATACATCTTGGAATGAAGCGTGGATTGGGACAGACCAGTTGCGGAATTTCAAGTTGGATGGAGATAAACTTACGGTGACATCTAATTGGAGACCCTACCCGTTATTTGATGGACGAGTAGCAAGGGGCTTTCTTATTTGGTCAAGGGTTAGATAATCCTCTTATGGCGACGGGGCCAAGGAGGCCGAGCTAAGCTAGCCCCAATTCCGTGGACAGCGATTCAGGATAAACCCGCGAATAAGGGGTCAGAGTCGAATCAATTTCGCCGACGTTGGTAATCGACTCTGACCCCATTTAGTTAGCCGCCTGTGAAATAAATGGCGTCAGATTCGAAATAACTTTTCTATACCTGAGTACTCGCATCCTGCATCATCTCTCGGGCGGCAAGGTCGCCGCGCATATCAGGAGATCCGGCAATGGTGATTTCGACGTCCGCAACCGTTTTGACGCTGCTGATCGCATGGGCGTTGCTTCTTGTCGTGGTTATGGAAGTACTGCGTGGCCGACTCGTTGCAAGCGGCCGCATTAGCGGAAACGAGTTCCGGCCCGACAACTCCAATCTCTCCCCATTCATGCAGCGGCTTGCGCGCGCGCACGCCAATTGCATTGAAGGCCTGCCCATCTTCGGAGGACTGCTGATCGTCGCATTGGTCACGAATCGCGCGGGCGTTACGGACCCTCTTGCTGCGTGGCTACTGCTGGCGCGCATCGTTCAATCGGTCGCGCACCTCGCTTCCCGGAGCGTGCCCGCGGTAAATATCCGATTCCTGGCTTTTGTTGTACAGCTGCTCATCGCCGCATACTGGTGCTGGGCGCTTCTGCTGCGTTGATTGCCCCGGATCGATAAGCGTGAGGAAGGAAAGGCAAGGAGAACCGGCGCGCTCACGCGCGCCCTGCGATGCTGTTGCCCCTTTATCGGAGACGGCTAATGCGTGACCTCCGGCTCCTTATGGGAAGACCGGCTTTGGGAAACCGTCGCCAGAATTTTCTGCACTTCGCCGAAGTCGGCGGGCTTGACGAGATGATGATCGAAGCCCGCGTCCTGCGAACGTTGCCGGTCTGCGTCAAGCCCGTACCCCGTCATGGCGACCAGCACCATGTTCTTGAGCGAGGGTTGGCGAATCCGCTTCGCTACCTCGTAGCCATTGAGTCCCGGCAAGCCGATGTCCAATAACACGACGTCGGGACGAAAGTCGACGGCTTTTTCCAGCGCACTCGGCCCATCGTAGGCCACCTGAACCTCATGCCCCAGCGCTTCGAGCAGGATCGCCAGGGTTTGAGCCGTATCCACGTTGTCATCAACGGCCAGCACACGGCAGCATTTTTCATGTGCGGGGTTGACTTCAGCGGCAGGCGACGGCGACGCCGGGATGGACGCCAGCAGGATCGGCAGGCGCACCACGAACTCGCTTCCCTTCCCCATGACGCTATTAACCGTGACGGTCCCGCCGTGCAATTCCACCAGCCGTTGCACCAGGCACAAGCCGATGCCCAGCCCGCCTTGCGAGCGATCGAGTGACCGGTCCGCCTGGGTGAAGAGGTCGAAGATGCGGGGCAGCAGCTCGGCCGCAATGCCTACGCCCGTATCCCGCACGCGCAGCACTGACGTATCGCCCTCCTGGTCGAGGGTCAGAAAAATGTGACCGCCTTCGTCGGTGTACTTGGCGGCGTTGGTGAGCAGGTTGACCACCACCTGCTCCAGCCGCGCGGCGTCTGCATTCGCCCAAACGGGTTGCGGCGCCAGCGACACAGTGAAGGCATGCCGGCGCTGCATGATCAGCGGGCGGACGGTCTCTACCGCCAGTGCCACGATGCCGCGAACGTCGCTTCGCGTCGGGACCAGTTGAACCCTGCCGCTGGTAATGCGGGAAACTTCCAGCAGGTCATCGACGAGATGCTTCAACTGCCCCACCTGGCGCTCGATGACATTGTGGGCCTGCTGGTGGAGCGGGTCGTCGTTCTTCTGCAGGCGAAGGAGTTGCACCGCATTGGAGATGGGCGCAAGCGGACTGCGAAGCTCATGGCCGAGCATCGCCAGAAACTCGTCCTTGCGGCGGTTCTGGTCGGCCATCGCCGCCGTATGTTCCTGCGCCTGTTTTTCCAGGCGGCTGCGTTCGGTGATGTCGTAAAAGCAGTTCATCGCGCCCGTAATCTCTCCCCGGTCGTTCTTCAACGGGACGATGTTTACCATGACGGTGATGCGCGAGGCGTCGGGACGTTCGATCACGACTGCGACGTCATGCACCGCCGCGACTTCGCCCCTCAGCACATCGGCCATCGGGGTCTGCGCGTGGGGCAGGTACGTGCCGTCGGGAAGATAGAGCTTCAATGACCCGCAATAAAGCTCGGTGGGATCGTCCCGCTTCGGTTCGCGGCCCCATAATTTCACGGCGATGGCGTTGAACTCCCGGATCGCTCCGGAGGTGTCGATGGAATAGATGGCGATCGGGCCGACATCGAACATCGCGCGGAATCGCTCTTCGGTCTGGCGCAACGCTCGCTCGACCTTATTGCGCTCCGTGACGTCGTAGAAGCAGTTGATCGCGCCCGTGATCTGTCCATGCTCGTTCTTGAGCGGGCGGATATTCACGATGACGGTGATGCGCGAGCCATCGGGGCGTTCGATCAGCACTTCGGCGTCACGCACCTCCGCGAGGGCTCCGCTCACCACCTTGGCCATCGGGCACTGCGCATGGGGCATGTAACTGCCGTCCGCCAGAAACAGCTTGAACGAGCCGCAGAAGCGCTCGTCGGTGTCGCCCAGCGTCGGCTCGCGGCCCCACAGCTCCGCGGCACGGCGATTGAACTTCTGGATCACCCCCGAGGCATCGCAGGAGTAGACCGCTGCGGGGTCCAGTTCGAACAAGGTGCGGTAGCGCTCTTCGCTTTCGCGCAGCTCCGCGTTGAGCTTTTCCATCTCCTGGCGGGACTGGATCGCCTCCTCCATCCGCGTGACCGCGTCGCGGCGCCGATCGAGATCGCTCAGGGACTCCACCGCCTGATAGGCCGCCGAGGCAAACCGGCCCAGACTTTCCAGCAGGCGCAGGTCCTCGGCGTCGAATTTGCGGCGCTCATCGTGGGCGATCGCCCAGATCGTGCCGACCGATTTGCCCTTTACGTAAAACGGAACCAGCAGGCATTCTTCGGCCGGCGGCGTCGCCGCCAGCAAGTAGGGGTAGCGCCGCTCGAAGTGCGTAAACAGGAGCGGAGCATCGCGGTCGAGCACATCGCCGCACGGGCCAAAATCGCGCGGCGTGCCGCCGCCGGCGTGCGGCCGCCACTGGCCTGCGATGGCTGGCCAATAGAAGCTTTTTGCCGTCCTTGCTCACCAGGCTCAGGCCCGCGGAGTCGGCTTTAAAGACTGACAGGAGTGTGTCGGCGAGCGTTTGCAGAATGCTGTGCGGTGAGTCAGCCAGCGCTTGTGTCAGAATCGCTAGCGCGCGGTTCTCGGTTTCGTGGTCCGCGGGACGGGCCGGACGACGGCTCAATTCCTCGGTGCACAACACCGAGTCCAGCGCTACGAGGCCCTCGCAAGAAGGCGCACTCGCTCGAGCAGGTTGGGCCGGGGGGCGCTTGCGAGCCGAAAGCTCAGGAAAAAGCAAAGGCGTATAGGCGGATTGCCGCATCGTTGTTCCAATCTGGTGGGGCGCCGGAGCGAAGTGAACGGAAAGGTTTGCGCCTGACTTATACGGCGCGGAGGATAACGCACGAGCACGGTGCGCCCCGCTGTCCTGACTGTCAAACTGTTCTGGGATTACCTCGCAAGTCCTGAAAGCGCGGTCTTCCCGCTTAAAAAAAAGCCGGCTTGCCGCACAACGTAATCCGGCAAATCGGGTCATAACCGCACCGGCCCCAATGCAAGGGGCGCCGTTTACCCACCTTGGCATAAACAACCGCACGACGCCGCAGGAGCACGAATGAAACGCATATTGCTATGGATCCCCCTGTTCCTGGCGACCCTCGTCCAAGGTGCGACGCTCGATCCGGGCACGCCCCTGCTGGAGTTGAAACCGGCCGCGCAGGAGGCCAAAGCAGCGCACCTGGCCGCAGAACTGCTGGGCCGTTACCACTACAAAATGCCGCCGGTCGACGACGCGCTGTCGCAGAAGATTTTCGACAAATATCTCAAGTCGCTCGATCCCGAGAAGCTCTTCTTCATCCAGGCCGACATCGACAAATTCTCCCGCGAGCGCGCCCGGCTCGGCGTGGCCCTCCTGCAGGAGGACCTGTCCGTCCCATTTGCCATGTTCAATCTTTATGAGCAGCGTGCAGCCGAGCGC
>JANXVW010000232.1 GCA_025351455.1 Betaproteobacteria bacterium
ATCATCGGCTCGGGATTCATCTACGATTCCAAAGGCCTGATCATTACCAACTCGCACGTGGCGTACGGTCGGCAGACCCTGTACGTAACGCTGGAGGACGGCAGCGTAGTTGCTGCGCACCTGCTCGGCGCCGACCCGATCTACGACATCGCCGTGCTGCAGATCCCGAAGCCCGAGAAGGGCAAACTCACCTCGGTGCCGCTCGGCGATTCCGAGCACTTGCGTGTGGGGGAAAACGTCATCGCCATCGGCAATCCGTTTGGCCTCGACCAGACCGTCACGCGCGGCATTGTCAGTGGCGTCAACCGCATCCTGCCGGAGGCACCGCTGTCGTTGGGCGAGCCACTGATCCAGACCGATACGCCGATCAATCCCGGCAACTCCGGGGGTCCGCTACTGAACATGTGCGGCGAAGTGATCGGCATGAACACGGCGATCGTGCCGGACGCCCAGAACATCGGCTTCGCGATTCCGATCAATTTGATCAAAACCGTCCTTCCCACGCTCATCAGGGACGGCCGCATGATCCGGCCCTGGCTCGGCTTCCACGGCAGCATGGTCGGCGCGGAATTGCGCAAGGTGTTGAAGCTGCCGCTGACCGACGGATTGCTGGTCGAAGTCGTCGAACCCGGCAGTCCCGCGGAAATCGCCGGCATGCGCGGCGGAGAAATCGAATTCACGCTGGGCACCATCTCGCTTTTGCTGGGCGGCGACATCATCACGAGCATTAATGGCGTGCCGACGACCGATGCGGACAAGATCGCCCCGATCATGCGTGGCGTCAAAGTCGGGGACAAACTGAAGATGTCGGTGTTCCGCGACGGCGAAACCCGCGAAGTCTCCTATACGCTGCCGGAACGCCCCCTGCTGCCCGGCGATCTGCCTGAGGAGCAGACTGGGATGCAGGAACCGACCCGGTCGCCGAAGCGCGACAAACCCTGACGGATAGGCCCTGCCGATCCGTTGTAGACTCCACTCCCATAATCGCAAAACCGTCCAGCCGCCATGCCAAGATTCCTGTTCTGCCTGTTGTCGCTCCTCCTGCCGCTGGCCGCTCAAGCCGCCGACGACAACAAGATGCTCTTCGTCGAGTACCGGCTCGTCTCCAAACAGATTGCCGCCGACAGCTTCGATGCGCAGCCGAAGAGGCTCTGGCGCATCGGCAAGGACTTCCTGCGCTTCGAAGATGCGCCTAACCCGCAAACCAAGATCCACGGCCTGATTGTAGTGGCCGAGCCAAACATCTGGATCGTCGACCTGAATACCAACCAGGCGCAGCACACCGTCGATCCGGGACCGAACTATAGAATCCATTTCCCGTTGTTCGCGTCCGAAACATCCGAAAAGTTGCGTGGACTCGAATTCGGCCACGAGCTGGAATTTTTCCGCGACAACGACGCCAGGGAATTGGCGGCCCAGGACGTCGATGGCTACAAATGCAGGGTGTACCGGTTCGAAACGGACGACCGTGAAGTCCTGCTGTTCGTGAAGACGGACGACACGCCGGTGCAAGTCGTGGTGAAGTCTCCGGAATACGAATATGCGATGCGTTTCCTGCGCTACGATGCGAACCGCAAACCGGACAGATCGCTGTTCCAGCTCCCGCCCGGCGTGCAACTAAAGCAATAAATCCCCAAACTCCTCTCTCCGCAGAGGACGCCCCCCTCACCCCAGCCCTCTCCCCCCAGCAACCGGGTGGAGAGGGAGAAGAAAATCGTGCGACCGCTGGTCGCGCTTTTGTAATTGAGCTCCTTCTCCGCTTAGGGGAGAAGGCGGGGGATGAGGGGGTCTCCTCTGCGGTGAGCGCGTTTCGAGGCTTGATGTGGATGCTTGGTTCTTCCTGAAATCGGTGGGCATCGGCGTAGCGGTGGCGGCGCCAGTGGGGCCGATGAGCCTGCTGTGCATTCATCGCACACTGGATCACGGCAAAGGCGCCGGGCTCGTATTCGGCGCCGGTGTGGCCGCCGCCGACTTGACCTATGCGGCAATTGCCGCGTTCGGCGTGACGGCCATTTCCGCAGTGCTGCTGGCCGGCACGTTCTGGATAAAACTCATAGGCTCGTTGCTGCTTGTCGTTCTCGGCATCCGCATCGCGCTGGCCGCACCGCATGCCGGCAACCGCGCGGCCTCCGCCGGCTCTGGCAGGCGCGCATTCCTTACTGCTTACGGCCTGACCATGACCAATCCGCCAACAATCCTGTTCTTCGCCGGCATCTTTGCTTCCGTGGCATCGATCGCGTCGACTGCCCAGGCGGCTACATTCGCCGCCGGTGTGTTCGCCGGATCGATGCTGTGGTGGGCGATTCTGACTACGCTGGTGTCCAAATCCGCTGCCCTGCTCCGCCCGCCTGTCATGCTCTGGATCAATCGCGTATCGGGTGCCGTGCTCGTCGGATTCGCTGCCTTCGGATTCGCCAAGCTGGCGTGAAAATCTTTTTCAACGCTTTCAGGGCCAGCCGGTAGACTCCGGCCAGAGCACATGGAAAAGGCAATGCCGTGATCCGCACAGTCGCCTGCCTGCTGGTTAGCCTGATTTTTTTTGCCGGTTCCGCCCGCGCGGATTTTCTGGTCCTGCCCGACAACCGCGTGATTGCTTCCGGCGGCCTGCTGGAAGTGACGCTGTTCATTCCGAACGATTCCACCGACGCCGAGCTTGCCGTTGACCTGCCTGCCCGGCTCACGTTACGTACCCGCGGCGTCTCGTCCGCCCCGGAGATCGTGCTCGCGCCCATCGAAACCCAGCCGATGCAAGTCAGGATCAAGCCCGACTCTTTCCTGAAGGTGCGCTATTCGGGCTTGCTGCCGAAAGGCCTCAGCGGCAACCTGGTGCTGGAGCCGGTGGATTTCGCGGGACCGGCCCTGGGCGTCTCGGCCTCGAGAGCGGGTGTCGCGCAGTCCGCACCGAAAAGCGGGTCCGAACCTGCCGGCGACCGCAAGACCGAGGCTGCCACCGCCGCGATCGGTCCGAGCGACCGGGACACGGCGCGATTTGTCAGCGCATACTCGCCGTACGAGCCGAATTATTTTTCCGCCGGGTCGGACGGGACGACCAACGCAAAATTTCAGATCAGCTTGAAATTCCGTCTATTCAATCCGGACACGCAGACGGCGTTCCTGGAGAAACTCTACCTCGCCTATTCGCAGACTTCGATCTGGGCAATCGGCGAGTCGTCCGCCCCGTTTTACGATTCAAGTTACCGGCCGAGCTTGTTCTATCTCGACGAGGACGTGTCGCAGTGGCCGTTCCGGACATGGTCGCGCCTGGGCTTCCAGGCCGGGCTCGAGCACGAGTCGAATGGCAAGGATGGCGCGGCGTCGCGGAGCATCAACATCGCCTTCATCCGGCCCACCTTCACCCTGCCCTTCGGCAACCGCTATTTCGTGGCGCTCTCGCCGAAAATCTACAGCTATCTGGATAGGTCAGACAATTCCGACATCGCCTACTACCGGGGTTACAGCGACGTGCTCGTGAAGGTCGGCGCAACCGACGGCGTCCAACTCGCCACCACGATGCGCAAGGGCACCGGCCGGGCTCCGTACAGCGTCGAGTTTGACCTGTCGATCCCGCTCAGCACGCCGAAGCTGGGCAACCTTGGCGGCTATCTTCACCTGCAATACTTCGACGGCTACGGCGAAAGCCTGCTCGACTACAACCGCAAGGTTCATCCGCAGTTCCGCATCGGTCTGATGATCACGCGCTAGGCGTTGCCCGACCGGCGCTTGCCATCGGTCGTGAGTGCGCGTAGAAGTCGGTTTTTCAACGGGAGGGTTGACGCCTTTGCATTCCGGCATTCTCGTCGCCACGGGCGTGACGCTTGTCACCGGCATGGCCCTTGCCGGCGAATCCCGCCTGGCCGCACTGTCCGGCGGTGAATTCACCGTCGTCGACGAATCGCAACTCGCTTATTCGCTGCCTGGGCCCATCTCCGGCCCCCAGCTCGAATTGTTTGCCAACGGCCGCCAGGAATTCCAGCAGCGCTGGGTCGTGCTGCCCTCGATCGGCGGCAAATGGGGACGCGGGCCGACCTCGAATGCGGAAATCTGTGCCGATTGCCATGCCGGCAACGGGCGCGGACATGCCGCGGAGACACGCAAGGAATCGCTCGCCTCCATGGTCGTACGCCTGTCGATTCCCGGCGAGAACGAGCATGGCGGTCCACGCCCGCATCCGCATTACGGCGACCAGTTGCAGAACCAGGGTGAACTCGGCCGCGTTCCGCCCGAGGGCGATGCAAGCATCGCGTGGAATGACCGTGAGGAGAAATTGGCAGACGGCAGCGTCGTCCTGTTGCGTGTGCCGCAACTTCTCATCACCAATCTCGCCTTCGGCCCGCTCGGACCGGAAATCATGACTTCGGTGCGCATTGCCCCCGCGGTATTCGGCGCAGGCCTGCTGGATGCCGTCGCCGAGGAACAGGTCCGCGAGATCGCGGAAAAACAGAAGGCCCTCGGATTCAACGGCAGGCCGAATTACGTGTGGAACACCGCAACGCAATCAACCGCCATCGGCCGCTTCGGCTGGAAGGCGTCGCAGCCGACCCTGATGCAGCAGGATGCCTTCGCATTCCTGAACGACATGGGCGTGACGACGCATCTGTTCAAACAGGACAATTGTCCTGACATCCAGGTCGCCTGCCGCAAGCGCCCGCGCGGGATGATTCCGGAACAACCGGAACGCGCGTTCGACGAACTGCTGTTCTACACGCGCGCACTCGCCGTGCCCGCGCGCCGGCATGCCGAAGATCCCGAAGTCCTGCGCGGCGAATTCCTGTTTGCGCAGGCACAATGCGCGGCCTGCCATGTCGCGGAAATGAAAACCGGCGACTATCCCGCCTTACCCGCCCTGGGCGGCCAGGCGATTCATCCCTATACCGACTTGTTGTTGCATGACATGGGCGAGGGCCTGGCCGACGGCAGGCCGGATTTCCTCGCCGGCCCGCGCGACTGGCGCACCCCGCCGCTGTGGGGCATCGGCCTCAGCGCAAAGGTCAATGGTAACGCGTCGCTGCTGCATGATGGCCGCGCGCGCAACCTGACGGAGGCGATCGTCTGGCACGATGGCGAAGCAGCGGCATCCCGCGACGCTTTTGTCCGCATGCCGAAACAGGAGCGCGAGGCTTTGCTCGCTTTTCTGAATTCGCTCTGAAAGAATCGGTACGACAGATGACCCCGCGAGAGCGCAGAGCCTATGAGCAATGATAAAGATACCCTGAGAGAGGAATATCCCGAGGACCTGATCAATTCAGGCATCCGCGGAAAGTATACGAAGAATTACCGCGAAGGCACGAACATCGTTCTGATTGATCCGGACCTGCACAAGCTTTTCCCCGATTCTGAAGCGGTCAATCGTGCTCTTCGTGAGTACGTTTCTACAAAGCGAACGGCAACCTGACAGACGCTTGCAGGCCGAGGCGGCAGGGCGGCGCAGCCGAAGCGCGAGGCTTTGCGCGCTTTCCTGCGTTCGCTCTGACGATCCGAAATCTGAACTAAGGAGAGCACGGATACCCTATGTGCATAGCGCGCCGGAGTACCCTTTTAGGACACGGCGGAGAGCGTAGATGCGGATTCCAGGCGGCTGGGATCAGGTTTATGCTATTGGAAACTTGTTTAAGGTCATGAACATGTTTCTACTATTGTAAATATTTATCATGTTGTCCAAGCCTCGTTAGAGCGCAGAAGGCGTGTCACATCAACTCGACATTGATGGCATCCTAGAGAAGCTGGTTCTTCTTCAGCACTTCGCAGCCGGGAGTCGAGCCTACTGCGTCGATCGCCTGATTGGTAGCGAAATTGATCAAGGTGATGGCGAGCTTGATGAGTACTGGGGGTGGACAAAGGGAATCGTGTGCGCCTACGCTCTCGAATGCTCCATCAAGTTCCAAGTCCTTCAAGACAGTACGACAGGGCAAGTCGAGCGAGAACGATTCGACGCACTGGATGCGAAGTCGCGCGCTGGCCTCAACCTCGGAGCGGTAACGCTAGGGAGCTTTGACCTTACCTTGCGTGAACTGAGCAACAAGATCATCCACGCAACGCGCGTGATTCCAGAATGGGAGAACAGCATCGCCGACGGAGTTCAGTTCAAGTTCTGGCGTGGCACGCTTAGTCTGTCTGGAGATCGTGGCGGCCAGCCTTGGGGTCTACAACTGAATATCGTCAGTTGGGCACGGGGGATGCAGCGGTTTCTCTCCGACTCTGAGTCCGAGGAGGCATTTCGCTATGTCGGCCAGGATTGGTTCCCCAAGAGCGATGCGCCCTAACCGCCGCATCGACACCGACCGCTTTGCGGCGGGTCATGCGGAACATTGGGCCCCTCACAGCCTGGCTCGTCAGCGCCATAGCAGGTCAGCAAGAATCGCGACTATACTGTCCCAGCAAGTTCCTGCTCCGCACCTTATGGAGTAGCTAACTTCGGAGAAGACCGAAGGTAATCAATCGGACTTATGCCGTCCCACCGCAAGCTCGCCGCCATACTCAGCGCCGATGTCGCCGGATATTCACGGCTGATGGGCAACGACGAGCGCGCCACCGTGGAAACGCTCAATGCCTACCGACAAGTGATTCGCGAGCGGGTCGAGCGGCATCACGGCCGGGTAGTGGACTCACCCGGAGATGCCCTACTCGCCGAATTTCCCAGCGCCATGGAGGCTGTAGAGTGCGCCGACGAAACTCAGCGCGAGCTCGCCAAACGCAACGCGCAGCTGGCCGAGCACCGTCGAATGATATTCCGCTTCGGCATCAATGTGGGTGATGTCATCGAAGAAAACGGTATCCTCTACGGAGACGGTGTCAACATTGCGGCGAGGCTGGAGTCCCTTTGTACACCGGGCGGGCTTTGCATATCGGGCACGGTGTTCGATCAGATCGAAGGGAAACTCTCGTTAGCGTTCGAGTTTCTCGGAGAACAGCCGGTCAAGAACATTACCAAGCCGGTGCGAGCATATCGCGTGGCGGAAAAGCCCGAGCCGGTCGCCCAGCACCCCGCCTTCGGGCATCGAAAAGCGCTGCTGGCAATAGCCGTCCTGGTGGCAATCGGTGGCGCCTCCGCGGTGTTCTGGAGGCTCCAGTCCAGTCCTGCGCCATCCCTTCCAGGGCAGGTCCTCCGCAAGCAAGCAGTCCTCGATCACCCTGACAGACCTTCGATCGCCGTGCTGCCATTCGCAAACCTGAGCGGCGATCCGAAGCAGGAATACTTCGCCGACGGGATTACGGAAGACATCATCACCGCCTTGTCAAAGATGGAGCGTCTGCTGGTCATCGCCCGAAACTCGGCTTTCCAGTACAAGGGCAAAGCGGTGGATGTCCGGCAAGTCAGCCGCGACCTCGGCGTTCACCATGTATTGGAAGGCAGCGTGCGAAGACAAGGTAGCCTTGTGCGCGTAACCGCTCAGTTGATCGATGCGACGACTGGCGCTCACCTGTGGTCCGAGAGCTACGATCGCCCGGCCAAAGACATCTTTGCGGTTCAAGACGAAATTACACATCGAATCGTCGATGCGTTGAACGTGCAAGTTATAGAAGGAGAACAAGCGCGTGTGTGGCGGAAGACGACAAGGAACATGGAGGCCTACGATTATTTCCTGCGAGGCCGAGAACAAATCCTTCGATACACCCCGGAAACCCTCGCGCTAGCGCAAGCGAACCTCGAAACAGCGATCCGGTTGGACCCAAACTTTGCTCTCGCCTACACGCAGCTTGGTTACGTCCCGCTGATGTCCTCGATCCTAGGGGTAAGCGACGATCCCGAGAGAGATCAGCGACGCGCGCTTGCTCTGGGAAGAAAGGCTGTTGAACTGGATGACTCACAAGGATACTCGGTGGTGCTGCTGGGGCGCGTTTACATGCAGGTCGGCCAGCTCGACAAGGCTCTCGAGTATGGCAAGAGGGCGGTGGCGCTCGAGCCGAACGGCGCGACGACCTTGGCGATCTACGCGCACATGCTCGAAGCGGCGGGGCGGTGTGAGGAAGCCTTGATGTATTTCAACAAGTCGTTGCGGCTGGCGCCACTGCCCGAGGCGTGGATTCCGTGGGTTCAGGGCCTATGCCTGAGGAAGCTAGGGCATTACGAAGAAGCAATCGCAGCCCAGCAACACGCGATTGCTCTTGCTCCGAGTTTCATTTGGTGGCACGTGTTCCTCGTTGACGCATACGTCGCAGCCGGGAAAGAGGAGCCGGCAAGGACGAAGGCGCGCGAAATCTTGCAGATTGACCCGAGCTTCTCCGTAGATGCGTTCTTGAAGCTATTCCACTGGTATCGCGACCCCGGCATCCTGAAAAGCTACGCGGCTAACCTTCGCAGGGCGGGACTACCGTAGCGGGGACGCACTGATACACATAACGTCTGTGTCTCTTGCGTGTGATAGTGCTTTCCGGCTTGTCTTTGCTCGGCCGATGGGGGCCCAACAACGCGCTCAACCGAAGGCACGAACAGCGGGGGCTCTGGCCCGCTATTCGTGCCCCGGTTAGCGCGGTCGTTGGCCGTGTTGATTTGTGTAACGCCTAAGGTTACACTTCGTAGGTGATCCGGAGCTTCAAGCATAAGGGGTTGGAGCGGTTCTTCCTGACGGGTGCGAAATCGGGTATCCGACCAGAACAAGCCGAGCGGCTTCGCCTCATCCTGGCACAGTTGCAAGCGGCGGTTGCTCCGGAAGACATGGCGCTTCCGGGATTGAGATTGCATCAGCTAAAGGGCGGCCGCAAAGGTAGTTGGTCCGTCACGGTCAGCGGAAACTGGAGAGTTACTTTCTCTTTCGCCGGGAAGGACGCTGATGACGTCGACTACGAGGACTATCACTGAATATGGCTGCAACTCTTCGAATGCGCAACCCACCGCACCCTGGCGAAATCCTCCGGCAGCTTTGCCTTGAACCATTGGGTCTAACCGTCACTGAGGTTGCTGAAGGTCTAGGTGTGAGCCGTAAGACGCTCTCGTCTATCTTGAACAGCCGAGCTAGCGTCTCGCCCGAGATGGCAGTTCGTCTGTCTCTGGCTTTTGGCACTTCCGCCGAGAGCTGGCTGAATCATCAGCTTCAATACGATCTATGGCGGGTTCAGAAGCAGCGCAAGGGTTTGCGAGTGGTGAAGTTCGCCGCATGACGCAAGAGCTGTCCACCCCGGCGCTCGTGCGGACCGTCCGCCTGCGGGTGTCAGGCCGCACAGCTCTTACGTTATCCCGCCAGTGGAGCCCAACGTCGATTCCGACTCCAGTGGCACATCACGATGGAGCAAAGACATGATAAAGCCCGCGAAGAACACAATTTGCCTCTGGTACGACGGTGACGCTGAGAACGCGGCGCGGTTCTACGCCGAAACCTTTCCCGATTCGTTTGTCGGCGCGGTGCACCACGCGCCGGGCGACTTTCCATCGGGGAAGAAAGGTGACGTGTTGACCGTCGAGTTTACCGTGATGGGAATTCCGTGCCTCGGGCTCAACGGCGGGCCCGCGTTCAAGCACAACGAAGCGTTTTCATTTCAGGTCGCTACCGTTGATCAGGTCGAGACGGACCGTTACTGGAACGCGATAGTCGGCAACGGCGGGCAGGAGAGCGAGTGCGGCTGGTGCAAGGACAAGTGGGGATTGTCATGGCAGATCACGCCGATTATCCTGACCCAGGCGTACACCAATCCCGATCGCGCTATCGCCACCCGCGCGTTTGACGCGATGATGACAATGAAAAAGATCGACATTGCCGCCATCGAGGCGGCGATACGTGGATAAGGTAAGGAGAAAACTGCCCATGCGATTGACCACGACAACGTTCCTGCTTGCCCTTGCTCTGCCGGCGCAAGCCGAAGTGCTGTGCCCGGATTCGATCGAAGTGAACCAGCACGCGACCGTTACCGGAGACTGGACAGTTTCGTACACGGAGCCGCCGCTGCGGCTGACCGGCGTGACGATCTACGACGGTCCGCCATCGCAGAATCACAAAGTAAAACCGTTTTCGGTAAAGAGCACGCGAGGGGAATTGCGTGTTTCCTGGCGCCTGCCGGAGAGCAAGCGCAACTTCCATCTGACCTGCAATTACGAACGCACCACCGCAAGCCTCACTGCGTTGCTGCCGCCCGGCATGAACGGCTGCAACGCCGTATTCGATCGGCGGGTATCCTATGGTAATGAGGCGCTGGCGGTGAAGAGGATGGTTTGCAACTGATAACCGCCACCTCACCCCGGCCCTCTCCCCCTGAGGCGGAGAGGGAGAGGTAAAGGCAACTTCGCATCGCAGTTGCGATGAACTCAATCAGGAAAAGCCTTCGTAAGAATCAGACGGACGCTGAGTCGTTATTGTGGCGTCGTCTTCGAAATCGGCAACTGGGTGGATACAAGTTTCGCCGCCAACCTTTCCTCCGTATGTTGTGGATTTGGTCTGCGTCGAAAACCGTCTGATCATCGAATTGGATGGTGGTCAACATACCAGTACAGCTGAAGCAGATGCACTGAGAACAAAGTTCCTGGAACAGAAAGGATTCAGCGTGGTCCGATTCTGGAATAATGAGGTACTCGGCAATACCGAGGCGGTACTTGAACGCATTCTCGAGTTATTGAACTCGAGCTTCTAAACGCTCCCTCTCCGCCCTGTGGGGGGAGAGGGCCGGGGTGAGGTGGGGGAGTGTGATGAGTTTTCAGATTGATGTTATTTCCGATGTCGTCTGCCCATGGTGTTTCATCGGCAAACGCAATCTCGAACGCGCGCTCGAAACATGGCGCGAGAAGCATCCGGACGAAACGCCGGTGGTGCGCTGGCATCCGTTCCAGTTGAATCCGCAACTTCCCGCGAGCGGCGTGCTGCGCAAACAGTATCTGGAACAAAAATTCGGCGGCCCTGAGCGCGCGAAGGAAATCTACGCGCGCGTGTCGGCCGCCGGCCAGCGTGCCGGCATCGATTTCGCGTTCGACGCCATCCAGGTACAACCCAATACCATCGACGCGCACCGATTGATGCACCATGCCGGCGAACGCGGCAAACAGGACGCCATGGCCGAAGCGATATTCCGCCGCTACTTCCTGGAAGGCGCGGATCTGACCGACAAGGAAACGCTCGCGGATATTGCGCAACAAGCCGACCTGGATCGTCAGGAATCGGAAGCGTATCTCGCGACCGATGCCGATCGCGAACTGATCGAGGAACAGGACCGGCGGGCGCGCGCCATTGGCGTGGAGGGCGTGCCTTTCTTCATCTTCAACCAGCGCCTTGCGCTGTCCGGCGCACAGCCACCCGAGGTCATTGTCGAAGCCATGGAGAAAGCGCGCGAAGAACTCGCTGCGACGCATCAATAACGCCGCCAAAATCGGCGGTCTGAATCCCCCCGGTACCCGATTTCCCCCGCCCCGCTAGAGCGGGATTTTTATTTCCGCCAACACCGCGCCAGGCTGGATAATGCCGGCAGCCATCCCACGACCCTACCATCAGAACCGAAAGGAATCGAAATATCGAAATCAAAAGCTTCGTTACCGCGGCGCGATTTTCTAGGCGGCGTGGCAGCCACCGCTGCCGCAATCGGCCTGGGCGATCTGATCGCGAGTGCCCATGCCGCGGATTCCGTCCCGGGCACGCAATTCCAGCAATGGCTCGATGGCATCCCCGGAAAATACCGGCAAGTCTACGACGCGCCTTCGCCCAACAACGGGTTCGCGTTGATCTGGTCGCACGTCTTCCTGATGACCGGCGCGCAGGGCTATGGCGTTGCCGAAAGCGAGCTTGGCGTGGTCGTGGTGTTGCGGCATTCCGCAATCCCGATCGCCTTCAGGGACGACGCATGGGAAAAGTACAAGCTCGGCGAGTTCTTCAAGATCAACGACCCGGCCACGAAATCGCCGGCTACGCGCAATCCCTTCTCCCATATCAAGCCGGGCGACATGCCGCTGCCGGAAGCCGCCCTGGAGAAACTGGTGGCGCGGGGCGTAAAAATCGCGGTGTGCAACACGGCGATCCACCATCAGAGCGCGCGCGTAGCGGCGCAACTGGGAATGCCGCACGAGTCGGTCAAGCAGGATTGGCTGGCGGCAGTCTTGCCCGGGGTGCAGGTTGTTCCGTCCGGCGTGCTCGCGGTCAACGGCGCACAGGCAAAAGGATGCAGTTACTGTTTTGCCGGCTGACACGGAGATGATTCGGGGAAGACACCCAATTCGCGTTCACGCAGTCGCATTGACGATCGTAGCGTGTTGCGTCTGCATGCCGGTTACGGCAGCCGAAAAGGATCACTATCCGGGATGGAAAGACAATCCGCTGCCGGATGGACCGGTCGGAGAAGCGATTGCATACGGATCGCGCATCCTTGCGCATACGCCCGAGAACGCTCCCGCGTATGTGGGCAACGCCCTGAACTGCACAAGTTGCCATCTCAATGGCGGACGCACACCGTGGGCGGCGCCGTGGGTGGGCATCTGGGGCGTGTTTCCCGAATTTCGCAGCCGCAACGCGAAGGTCAATACGTTGCAGGATCGCATCAACGATTGCTTCGAGCGATCCCTGAACGGGCGGGCCCTGGCGCCCGAGAGCCGGGAAATGATCGGCATCCTCGCGTACATGCAATGGTTGTCGCGCGACGTGCCGACGGGCAAAAATGTCTCGAGCCGCGGGTTCTTGCACATCAAGAGTACGCTGACACCCGACCCGCATCGCGGTGCGCGGATTTACGCGCAGAAGTGCGCGCTTTGTCACGGCGACGAAGGCCAGGGCAGCTACGCTGCGTCGGGCGCCATGATCTACCCGCCGTTGTGGGGGCCCAGATCCTTCAACATCGGTGCCGGCATGGCACGGCTCAATACCGCCGCCGCTTTCGTAAAGGCGAATATGCCTTTCGGCCAGGGCAACTCCCTCACCGACCAGGAAGCATTCGACGTCGCCGTGTTTTTCACGCGCCAGCCGCGGCCGGATTTCGCCGGGAAGCTCGACGACTGGCCCAAGGGCGGCAGGCCGGAGGATGCCCGCTACTGACTCGCCGCGCGGGTTCAATGAAACTCATCACATGGAACGTGCAATGGTGCCGCGGCATCGACGCGAAAGTCGATCCGGCGCGCATTGTGAGGACGGCGCAGTCAATGGCGGACTTCGACGTGCTCTGCCTGCAGGAAGTCGCGGTGAATTTCCCCGGCCTGGACGGCAGCCGCGGCGAGGACCAGGTTGCGCAGTTGTCGGCCACCCTGCCCGGCTTCAGCGCGCACTATGGCGCTGCCACGGATGTCGACGACGGCAAAGGCGGCCGCAGCCTGTTCGGCAACCTGATCCTTTCACGTCTGCCTGTCGTGCAGGTCTATCGTCATCTGCTGCCCTGGCCCGCCGATCCCGGGCTCAAAAGCATGCAGCGCATCGCCGTTGAAGCGGTGGTGCAGGCACCTTGGGGACCGGTGCGCGTCGTGACAACGCACCTGGAGTATTACTCCGCGACGCAGCGCATGGCGCAGGTCGACGCGCTGCAGGCGTTGCATCGGGAAGCCTGCGGCCACGCATCGCTCACGCGTGGTCAGGACGATCCGGGCCAGCCTTTCCATGCGCGCCCGCGGCCCACCTCCGCGATTCTGACCGGCGATTTCAATTTCAAACCGCAAGACCCGGAATACCGCAGGATGACGCAATCCGCCCATGCCGGCGCATCGTTCGTCGACGCGTGGACGCTTGCGCATCGCGCCGGGCCGCATTCGCCGACCGCCGGGGTCCACGAGAGCAGTTGGGCCAAGCAGCCTTATTGCTGCGACTTTGTTTTCCTGACCGCCGACCTTGCTTCGCTGGTGCGTGAAGTGAAAGTCGATCTGCATACGCAGGCGTCCGACCACCAGCCCGTGCTCGTCGCGCTTTCCGAAAGGTAGAAGTTTATCCGACGGGCAGAAGCGGGATGCAGCCGCGCACAATGTCAGCGCGGCGAGACGGTCCACTTCCCCGGCACCGGTACGGCCTCCTGCGGGCCCGGCCATGGCGGCATGGTCACACCGACTGCCGCGAGCGTCGCGCCGGCCATCGCGCGAAACTGAAAATGCGTGCCCGCCGGAATCGTGACGCAGACCTGCGGCTCGAGCGCCACGACTTCTTCCTGCCCTTGCGCACTACGCCACATCTCGCCACGGCCGGACAGGACGAACCAGATCTCGTCCACGGCGCGATGGCGGATCGGATCGGAAGCGCGGCCGCCGGCAAGTTCAAAATGCGCCATGCTTCCGCGCGGCGTATGCAGCAGGACGCGCACGTCCGACCCGTCGGGTGCGACGATGTCAGGAAGGGCAGGCAGCCGCCTGGTTTCGAATTTCATCGGGCTCTCCTTGGTGAAACAGGCGGATTGTCGCCGAAACACTACAGGCGCGCCCGAATTGCCGAACCCTGCGCCGCTATCGGTGTCCACCCATCAACAACAATCAGCGGGACGGGAAATCAAGATGAACAATATGGCTCAACCTGCAAGCCCCGCAAGCGTCGCCATCCTTGCCGTGCGCGACTCGGTCGCTTCGGTCGTGTTCGGCATGTACGACATGTTCATGTCGGCGGGCCGCGACTGGCGCGTCATCATGGAAGGCCATGCAAGCTCGGGCGTGGTTCGTCCAGTGATCGTTTCGGCGCAGGCGGATTCGTTTGTCGCCGCCAATGCGGTGCGCATCAGCCCGCAGATGCGGCTGACGGACTGTCCACGGCCCGACATTATTTGCATCCCGGACCTGCTCGTGCCTCCGGAACAGGCGTTGGCCGGCCTTTTCGAGAACGAGGTTGCCTGGCTGCAAAGCTGTTATGCGGGCGGAGCGACCATCGCCGCCGCCGGCTCCGGGGCAATGTTGCTGGCAGAGACGGGCCTGCTGAACGGCTTCGAGGCGACCACGCACTGGGAATACGGCGCGTCAATGCGTAAACACCATCCGGAAATCAAGCTGCAGACCGGACGCGCGCTGGTGGTGTCGGGAGAAGCGCAACGCCTGGTCATGGCAAGCGGGGGAACATCCTGGGTGGACCTCGTTCTATTCCTGATCGCGCGCGTAGCCGGCCTGGCCACGGCGATGCAAGTGGCCCGGCGCAACCTCATCGACTGGCACGAAATCGGACAGCAGCCTTTCGCGCGACTGGCGCGCTCGCGCCAGGTGGACGATGCGCGCATCGCGCAGATCCAGACATGGATCGCCGATCATTACCAGGAAACCTCCCCGGTCATGTCGATGGTCCGGTTGAGCAGCATGGCGGAACGCTCCTTCAAGCGGCGTTTCCAGCAGGCGACCGGGATGTCGCCGCTGGAATACGTGCACGCGCTGCGGCTCGAGGAAGCCAAGCGCAGGCTGGAGTCGGGAACCGATGGCATCGAGGCGATTGCCAAACAGGTCGGCTATGAAGACGCCGGCTTCTTCAGCCGGCTGTTCCGGCGCAATGTCCATCTCACGCCGGCGCAATACCGCCGACGCTTCACCGCCTTGCGCAATGCCCTGCAAACCGGCGAGGCGCAGTCGATGGCGTGATCGGCTGGCGAGCGCATTGCCGTCCGGGTATAACATGCCGGGACTATGAGCCGCCCCGTGAAAAGACCCGCTTTCCGTCGACGCGCCCCGGGATTGTCGAAGCGCGAACTCGCCGTGCTGGAGCGGCTCGATACCCCGCAAAAAATCCAGGCCTATTTAAACGCCATCCCGATCAATCACGAACTGGACGGCGAAACCATCCTCTCCGTGCGCGAAGTCCTTCGCCAGCGCCGGGCGCATTGCATCGAGGGGGCCTTCCTCGCGGCCTGCGCGCTATGGGTTCACGGCGAACCCCCGCTGCTGATCCATCTGGACTGCGACCTGAGCGATTACCCGCACGTCATCGCCGTATTCCGCCGCAAGGGTTGCTGGGGCGCGATTTCCAAAACAAACGGTGCGCCGCTGCGCTATCGCGATCCGGTCTACCGCAGCTTGCGCGAACTGGCGATGTCGTACTTCCACGAATATTTCAACAAGAAGTACCAGAAGACCTTGCGCAGCTACTCGCGGACAATCGATCTGCGCAAAATGGATCCCGCCCTTTGGATCACGCGAGAGGGCGCCTGCGAGGAAATCCACGACCGCCTGGTGCAGGCGCGGCACTACCCACTCATATCGGCAGCGCAGGAACGCTTGCTGTCGCAGCGCGATCCCTTCGAACGCAAGGCATCCAAACTCGTCCAGTACCCCAAGCCCTCAAAACTTCGTCTCTAGGTTCGGACAATATTCACCGCAAAGATGCAAAGGACGCGAAGGACGCGAAGGAAAAAAACGTCACAGATATCGAAATGTTGGGATGTCGAATGTGCAATCCCTCCTTGTGCGCACCACGGAAGTAAGGCAACTCATTTGTGTTTTGTTTTCTCCGTGTCCTTTGCGTACCCCTCAAGTGGGTATCAAAACGAATCTTTGCGGTGACTGACCTCAGCCTGAGAAACATCCGCAAGCCACAATCGGCGCCAGCCGTCGTGGCCGAGGCGGCGCAGGGTGTCGATGTTCTTCTTGTAGATCGTCGTGGTATCCGGGTGGCTGGTGACAGCGCGCTCCACGCTGGCTTCGCGCAACAGGTGCAGCATCGGATAAGGCGAACGATTGGTGTAATTTTCGATGTCGTCCGGGCCGGCGTCCTCGAACTGATAGCGCGGATGGAAACTCGCGACCTGGACCACGCCTTCGAGGCCGAGTTCGGCGACGGCATCGTCCGCCTGCCCGAGAAAATCGTTGTAGTCGGCGAAATCCGCCAGCACGTGCGGATGAATCAGCAGCGTGGTTTCGCACTGCTCCGGGTCGGCCGCGTTCAGCGCGGTCAACTCTGCCATGAGGTCTTCGATCAGGGACGCCGGCGACTGCGCAGCGCTGACAAAATAGCGTATGCGGTTGTGCAAATGGACCGGGCTGGCGAAGGGGCAAAGGTTCAGGCCGATCACGGCCCGCTCCAGCCAGGTCCGCGTCGCGGCGACGATTTTGTCAACCTCGGATTGGTCGGCCATGTCCATAGCGCTGACACTGCGCATCGGAATGCGCCTTGGCGCACCGCATCTGTTGCACAGCCCTAGAACACCAAAATCCCGAGCAACACACCGAACACAAGCAAGATCAGGAAAATGACCAGTGCAATAGCGAAGAGAATCTTCGCAACACCGCGCGTACTTGAGGCGACGTTGGTGAAACCGAAAAAACCGGCGATCACGGAAACGACGAAAAATATCAAAGCCCACTTGATCATGACTGGCTCCTGGCGAACGAATTTATCAAGACGACCCTTTCTTTGCGCCCTCTGCGTTCTGAGAGGGTACTCCGACGTGCTGCGCACGCAGGGTATCTGCGCCTCTGCGCTGGATGGAGGGTTCGGGTAACGCGAGGCGCTCGGTGAGGCATTCGCTCTCGCCCACGGCGAATTCGCGGCACACACCAGGGCGCCGCTCATAGATACGGCACAGCATCGTCATGCGGTCCACGGCCGCGCACCAGCCGTCATCGAGGCGCTTCATGACCTGTCCGCCCCACTTGTCCGTTGCGATGAATTCGGCCGGGGGATCGTCGTCACCCATGAGGATGACTTCGAGTTTGCAGCAGCACGCCTTGCAGGAAGCGCAGGTAATCATGCAGCCAGCAGCTTCTCGATGTCAGCGGCGATGCGCTCCGGTTTGGTCCACGAACCATAGCGCCTGATCACCTGCCCGTTACGGTCGACCAGGAACTTGGTGAAGTTCCATTTGATCGCGCGTGTGCCGAGGATGCCAGGCTTCTCGGCGGTCAGCCATTTGTAGAGCGGATGGGCGGCGGCGCCATTGACATCGACCTTGTCGAACATCGGAAACGAGACGCCATAGTTTTTCTGACAGAAAGAGCCGATTTCCGCCGCCCCGCCCGGCTCCTGCTTGCCGAACTGGTTGCAGGGAAAGCCGAGTACGTAGAAGCCCTTCGCGTGATATTCCTTCTGCAGTTTTTCCAGTTCCGCGTATTGCGGCGTGAAGCTGCACCGGCTCGCCGTGTTGACGACGAGTGCGACCTTGCCGCGAAAGGCATCCAGGCGGACTGGCTTTCCTGCCAGGCTGGTTGCCTCGAATGCGTAGAGATTGCTCATGCGAGTTCATCCTGCGGCATGCAGTTCGATGCTGCCCGGCGGACAGTCCATGCGACGGCCGATTTTTTGTGGTCAGCCAATGGTCAGGACCGCGTTGCCCCGCGTCATGATGCCGATGCGGGTCGCGAGCGCAAACCCCTCGGATTTGAAAATCCCCATCACCTCGTCTGCCGTCTCCGGTGCGCACGCCACCAGCAGGCCGCCCGAGGTCTGCGGATCGCTCAGGAGATTGCGCTTCCAGTCCGCAAATTCGGCCGGGCAGATTACCTCGTGGCCGTAGCCGGCCCAGTTGCGCGCGGATGCGCCGGTGGCTACACCCTGCCTCGCCCACGTCAGTGCATCCCCCAGCACGGGCAGGTCGTCGAAACGTACCGCGGCTCCGAGGCTTGATCCGCGACACACCTCGAGTAAATGGCCAGCAAGTCCGAATCCGGTGACGTCGGTCATGGCATGCACGCCGGGCAATTCCGCGAGCCTCATCCCGGGCGTGTTGAGTTGCGTAGTCGTAGCCAGCATCTGCTGGTAGCCATCAGACGCAAGCTTGCCCTTCTTCAGCGCGGCCGAAAGGATGCCGACTCCCAGTGGCTTGCCGAGGATCAGCACGTCTCCGGCGCGCGCGCTGCTGTTGCGCTTGACCCGGTCCGGGTGCACGACGCCGATCGCAACCAGCCCGTAGATGGGTTCGAGCGTGTCGATCGAATGGCCGCCCGCAATCGGAATGCCTGCGCTCGCGCAGACTGACTCGCCCCCCTCGATGATGCGCTGGATGGCCTCGACAGGCAGCTTGCCCAGCGGCATGCCGACCAGCGCAAGCGCGAAAATCGGCTGGCCGCCCATGGCATACACGTCGGACAAGGCGTTGGTTGCGGCGATGCGCCCGAAGTCGAACGGATCGTCGACAATCGGCGTAAAAAAATCGGTCGTGGCGATGATGGCCTGGCGATCGTTCAGTCGGTAGACGGCCGCGTCGTCGCTGGTTTCGATGCCGACCAGCAGGTCCTTCGGCAGGGTGCGCAGCGGCGTGCTGGCGAGAATCTCCGACAGCACCGCTGGAGCGATCTTGCAGCCGCAGCCGCCGCCATGGCTGAATTCGGTCAGACGGATCGGGTTTTCGGCAGGAGCGTTCATCTGGGACATCGATGCGAGGTTCGGGTCGCTTAGAATACCCCACCCAACCCCAGGACATGCATCGAGTGAGGTATAAAAGCAGCGTCAGTCTGGAACAACTCGACGAATTCGATGAAGTCGTCGATGTCCGCTCGCCCGCGGAATTCGCCATCGATCATGTGCCGGGGGCCGTGAATTGCCCGGTTCTCGGCAACGAAGAGCGCGCCCGCGTCGGCACGGTCTACAAGCAGGTGTCGCCATTCGAAGCGCGCAAGATGGGCGCGGCGCTGGTGGCGAAGAACGTAGCGCACCACATCGAGACCCACTTCGCCTCGCGCGACCCGCGCTGGAAACCCCTGATCTACTGCTGGCGTGGCGGCAAGCGCTCCGGCGCCATGACGCTCGTCCTGCGGGAAATCGGCTGGGACGCGGCGTCGCTGGAAGGCGGCTACCAGAGTTATCGGCGGGCAATGCTTATCCAACTCGACACGCTGCCCGCGCAATTGAACTATCGCGTCGTCTGCGGGCCCACCGGCAGCGGCAAAAGCCGGCTGCTGCTCAAGCTCGCGGCGCGCGGCGCGCAAGTCCTCGACCTCGAAACGCTGGCGAGCCACCGCGGCTCGGTGCTCGGCGATCTGCCCGGCGCTCCGCAGCCGGCACAGAAGATGTTCGAGAGCCTGGTCTGGAGTGCGCTGCGCGGATTCGATCCGGCGCGCCCGGTGTTCGTCGAAGCCGAAAGCAGGCGCATAGGTGCATTGCGTGTGCCTGAAGCGCTGCTCGGATGCATGCGCAAAGCGAGCTATGTGCGCATCGAAGCGCCGGCCGCGGAGCGCGTGCGCTTCCTCATCGAGGAATATCGGCATTTCCTGGTGGAACCGGCATGGCTGAAAACGCAGTTATGCCGGCTGACAGCATTGCATTCGAAGGCTACGATAGAACGCTGGATCGCGTGGATCGATGCTGAAGCGTGGCAGGATCTGGTCGGCGATCTGCTCGCGACCCACTACGATCCTGCGTACCTGCGCTCGATGAGGAACAACTATCCGGGTCTGGCGGATGCAACGCTGCTAAACGCCCGGCGCCTCGACGATGCAGGATTCGAGGAGAGTGCCTCCTCGTTGCTCGACGCCGTGTTACTTCATGCGCGTAACTAATACCATGGGCGGCGCCCTGCGGCCTCAGATGTAGCGAGCGAACGTAGACCGGACAGGAGATGACTAACGAAAGCCACTCGTTCCTTCCTACGCCGCTTCTGAAAAACTCACAACGGGGGAATCCGGGGAGCACGGGTACCCTACGTGCGCAGCACGTCGAGGTACCCTTTTAGGAAAGCTGGTCCTGAGTCCGGTTGATCCCACTGCCGCTGAGTCATGCTTCGATAAGGAAACGGCCCCGGCCCGACGCCTTCACTTTGTAGAGAGCCGCGTCGGCGCGCTGCAGTAATGCCGCGCCATCGGTCTCGCCAGCTCGGTGCATCGCGATCCCCATGCTGGTCGACACTGCGCGCTGTTCATTGAAAATCCGGAATGGTGCGTCCATGGCCGAGACGATTTTCGCCGCAACCAAGCCCGCATCGCCGGGGTGTTTGAGCGATTCGAGGATGATGACGAACTCATCGCCGGCCAATCGGGCCACCATATCGGTCGAGCGCACACAGTAGGACAGCCGTTTCGCAAACTCCTGCAGGACCAGGTCTCCGCCCTGGTGGCCAAGGGCATCGTTGATCGTTTTGAAGTGGTCCAGGTCAAGGAAGATCAGCGCCAGCGATTCGCCGCTGCGCTCGCTGCGCGCAATCGCCTCGGTCAGCCTGTCGTTGAAGCGGCTCCGGTTCGCCAGGCCCGTGAGGCTGTCGTACTGAGCCAGTTGCCGAAGTTTGGCCTCGATTTCTTGCTGCATCGATATGTCGTTGATGAATCCATAGACGCCAATCACCTCATTCTCCGAGTTTATGTCGGGAATGTAGGTTCCGCGAATGAATCGACCAAACGCGGGCGACGCGAATTCAAAGCTTGCGGCCGTTCCCGTGAGCGCTTTCTCGAGATGTGGACGAAACAGCTCGTACATCGGCTGGTCGTATACCTCGTCGAGTCTCCGGCCCGTGATTTCGGCCAGCGGCCGGCCCAGCCATCGCGCGTAGGTCAAGTTGTTGAAAAGGAACCGGTGCTCGCGATCGATGTAGGATATGAGCGCGGGAACATTGTCGGTGATCGTTTGCAGTCGGGCTTTGCTAGCGGCAAGCTGCTTCTCGGCCTTCTTCCGATCCGAGATGTCGAACGCCATCGCGTAAAAACCCCGCACGCCGCCGTCCGGGCCGATGTCGGGGGCATAAACCACACGGAACACGGAGTCGCGGTCCTTCTCGTGCAAATTGTTCTCGAAGGTGACATGTTCGCCCCGCAAGGCGCGCGCCACCTGGTCAGCGAGATTAGCGTAGATCACCTCTCCGTGAACCTCGCGCATGGTGCGACCGATAATACTTGCGGTATCCGCGCCGACTGCCCGACCCATCATCACATTCGCGAAGCGATACCGTTCCTCCCGGTCCACGTAAGCCACCATCGCAGGAAGACTGTCAGTGAGCAGGCGCAGGCGTTGTTCACTGTCGCGCAAAGCCTCTTCAGCGATCTTCTGGCCGCTGACGTCCTTGCCAATGCCGAGGAAGCCCGTCAGTTGTCCGCTGGCATCGGTGAGCGGCGTGACCGAAAGCCTCACCGGAAAGCGACTCCCGTCCTTGCGAATATAAGTCCAGTCGTTTTCGTCAGTGAGTCCCCGGCGTGCCTTGGCGACCAAGGCCCCGAAGCCCGGCTCGACGAGGTATCCTAGTTCCTGCGACAACGCCTGTGCCCGCGCCGCTATTTCGGCCGGATCGTGAAGGATTACCGGGGTCATACCTGCGAGTTCAGCGCCCGAGTAGCCGAGCATGCCCACCGCGCCCGCATTGATCGTGCGGATTGCGCCCAGGGGATCGGTGGAGATCATCGTGACGTCGGCACTATTGATCATAGCCTGCTGCCAGGCGCTGGTCTGCGACACGGCGATGCGCTGGTCATGTGCGCGTTGCAGCGATTGCGCGCTCCACCATGCAAGTGCCGCGAAGATCGCCACGTTGCTGGCAGCGAAGATCGCCAGACCGAAGGCCGTGGAGTAGTACCCGGCCTGCTCGCCTTGCCAGCGCAGCCATCCGACGAACGGTGGAACCAGGATGACGGCTGGGAGCAGGCGGCGAAGAATCAGGCCTCCTGCGGTATCACTAGTGATCCTGCGAACCAAGGACGATCCGGGCCGCGCGCAGACCAGCGCGATGCTGCAAACCACGAACAGGATCGCGGTATGCAGCGCCATCGAAGCCATGGCCGCGATCCTGTAGAGCGAATCGACGCCATAGAGATAGCCCAGGATTGCGAGAAACGAATTCGCCGCGATGGCAAGCGCAAGCCAGTTACTGGGGCGTTTGCCGCCGCGCGTGTCGATGTCAATCAGCAGCAGGGCAGCTCCCAGCAGCGTGATGTTCACGGCGGTCATCTGCGCCATTCGCCCTGGAGCAGCAGTGGCGGGAGAGGGCAAAGGTTCGTTGAACAGCATCTGGTCGATGCCCAGGTTCCATCCGAATGCGTATTCGCCCAGGGTAAGGAGCCCCAGGCCAACGATCATGACGGCCATGGTCCGCGCAACCCAATCGATCGGCCGCAATGACGCAGCATCGGCCCGCGCTCGAGACAACCCCAGGCAGATGCCGCCCAGGACGAAGGCCGCTGCGGTGTTGGCCTTCATCGTTACCAGGTCCGGCAAGCGACTCGTCAGCGATGGGATATCCAATGCCCAATCCAATAGGACCAGGCCAGCAGCAGCCGTCACTGCTAGTCCTGCGAGCACGGAGAACCGCGCTAATCGATGCTCAATTCCGATGTCAAGGGCGTTTGCCAAGACTCACCTCCACCAAGCGAGAAAGGATTGCACGCGAGGCGCCTCGAAGATTGAGAATTCGATGCGCGTCTGTGAGCGGTCAGACGTGTACATAACTGGTGAACTACCCTCCCCTAAAGGCGAGGGCTTCGAATTACGGCTCAAGCCGGTGAGGGTCGGCCTGACGGCCGACTGCCGAGACTCCCTTCTCCCCCCGGGATACCCTGGCGAAGCCCGGAGTACCCCGTTAGAAGGGCCGGGGATGAGGGACAGTTCGATTCGAACGACAGTACCTTCCCTCACCCGTCGCTTTCGCGCCGACCTATGACCGGGTACTCCGGGCTTCGCCAGGGTATCCCGGAGGGAGAGGTCAGAAAAAGCGACCCGTCACC
>JANXVW010000323.1 GCA_025351455.1 Betaproteobacteria bacterium
CCCCATTGAAGATTTTTCCTCCCATGACCTTCAAGGTCGCAGTATCGCGAGTGATCAGTTTCTTCAGGATCAAGCGCAATGCGCCGCCTCCCAGCTGCCACCCTGCGTCGTCCATATCGGAAACGGGAACACTGTTCCATCTGGCCTGAAGCTGCTTGGCGAATTTCTCGATACCCTCGCCGCGCTCAAACACAGCTGCCCGTGCAACGGCATCGGAGGCGGGCGCCTTGTTCTGCAAGATGGATATTGCCGGATAGACATCGGGGGCATCGGCAAATACACGGTTGTCGCCAAGGTCGACGATGGCTTCGACAACCATCTTTGTCCGGAGATAGTTCCGCAGGGGAGTGCCGTAGTTGGCGCGGAGCCAACTGTCAGGCCCTCCGGCTGGCGGGGCCGATCGTAGCGCGCGGCGCCGTCGAGAGGACGAAAGGCAGACGTGTTTAAAGAACCAAAGAAACTCGAGCGACTTTGCCCGTGGATCGATCGAATCGCTGACCTACTTTAAGCTTGACCCGATTTCCCGCACCCCGCAGTTCCACTCGGGCTGTCGCGGGATCGGAAACCGATGCGGATGCATTCACGGCTGCTGAGCCGGTCCGGCTCACCGAATGCCCATTGACCCATATCGTGGACTCGCCGTCACTGCGTGTAACCACACCGTTCAGCATCGCCGCGCGCGGTCCGCTGGGCGAAGCTTGGCGGGGCTTGGCAAGCTGCTTGCCCGCGTCAAGTGTATTTCGCTGCGCCGGTGTGAAGAAAAGCCTTCCCAGCGGCTCCGCAGAGTTCGTTGCGCACCACGGCAGCATTGCAGCCATTACCACAAGAAAATGGAAGGCGCGCTTCATGATTTTCCCTTTCCGGGTTCGATCGTAAGCCAGGACAATTCGCATTGCGCGCTCAGGTTAGCCTGCCGGGGCGCCGGCGCTTCGCCTCCGCCGGCGCGATCCAGAGCGCAGCCGGTAAGCATGAACATGCCGGTTTGCTGTGCTGCTAGCGCGCGGAAGAAACGAATCAGATCGCCCTCATGCACCAGACCGAAAGTAAGCTTCATCTGGGAATGGCGCAAATACTGTGACATCGGATTATCCGCGCCGATCAAAGGAAAGAGTTTTTGGGGTTCCAGTTGATAGGTCACGCCGAACAACCCGGCCTGCCCGTTAGCAGCACGCAGACCTTCCAGCCAGTTGATCCGCTGCTCTGTGCCTACAAATCCCTGCTGGTGCAGTTGCTGATAGGCCGGAAGATATCGCAGGATGGTCTCGCGTTCTTCGCCGGAACGCTGGTAGCGGCTGCGTGCGTCCTGCAATGCGGTGAGCTGGCTGCGATGCTGCACTTCGGCCTGGGCGCGTTTGCTTGCCGAGAATTTGACCAATGCGATCGAGGCCGCGATCGCAATCACGAGGACCAGAAAGGGAAGTTTCAGTGCAGCGAGATCCTTGCCGGTCAGCTTCATTGGTTCTTAAACTCCTGGTTTGAACACGACGGCGAACTCGAATTCGGCATTGCCTTTGGCGCTTGTAGCGTTGGTGCTCCCTGTCAATCCCACATCCGAACTTGCGTTAAGCGGCAGTTTCAGGGCCCGGACCTCGGCCACCATTTCGCTAGCCGCGAGCCGGGAGGCAAAGGTATTTATCAGCGCCATCGCAGCCTTGTAGTCGCCATCGAACGGCCTGACCTCGCCACGCACAATTCCCGATTGGACCAGCGGCTTTGCTTCGCCCGGCATCCGCCCGATTGCTGTCGACTGATTGGCGTTGGATTCGGCGTCCAGCGGTTTCTGACCGTAATGCCACGCCAGGTGGGAGAGTTGAATCTGGGGCGAGGAATCAAGCGCGCGACTGACGACCAGGAGCATTGGCTCTGGCGTACGCAGGCTGGCGCGGATCTGTTGCGCCATCTCGACGGTGTTGCGCAGGTTGTCCGTCGAGGCCGGGGCTTCTGGGAACTGCGCCGTGACGCGCTGGTACAGCGATTGGAATTCCTGCGCTTGGCGCTGCAGATTGCGGTCCTCATCGGTAAGCTGCATTGTGTTGTAGGCGTTGGCGCCACTCCAGGCCAATGCGCCAGAAAGTGCAACAGCGGAGGCGCCATACATGACGCGCCTGAGCAGGAGGCGCCGGTAGCCGTGCATGATTCCCGTTGGCGCAAGATTAAGTACGGGCTTATGCTCGCCGAGAAGATGCAGATAGAGCGTGTCGTTGGATGCTTCAAGGTCGCGCGGTGTGATGCCAAACTTCGCAACCACATCTGCCTTGCTCAAAAGCTGGCAGTTTGTGTTGGGGCGTCCACGCGCAATGACAGCCGGTAATCTTTTCAGGGAATCGTTCTGGTCGAGAATGACCACAGTCAACATGTCGTCTACGTGGGTAACAGTCAGCGCATCCAGGTACATGCGGGTATTGGCGACTTCGTCGGCGTATTCCTGATCGGCTGCTCCGCTCGCCCCGCGTAATGGGGTTAAGCGGCTTATGCGAAACTTCAGATCCTTGAAAAAAGTCTGTCGGAATCCCGCGCTGTTCTTGGTGACAATGAGCAGATTCGTGTGCTTCAAGCGCAGGCGCTCGATCAGCGAAACCGTGACAATCGGCAGCGGATATAACCCAGCTACCGGCAGGCCGACGGACTCGATTGCCCGTAACCACGGGCCCAGTGCGTCGGGATTGGTCAGCGCGGTGAACAGGTAGCGATCGTCTTGGCGCTTACCGCTGCCGCGTTCCTGGAGTGACCAGGAAAAGTAGGGTGTGGCGCGATAGAGTTGCTTAAGCTTGCGCGCGACCAACTGTGCGCGGTCGCTGCCGCGCGCGCGCGGCAGCGTCTCAAAGCGGAAGTCCTCATCTACCGTGTCCACCATGATGTGGACCGGCAGACCCCGTACGCCCTGTAAGTAATTGCTGAAAGCGACCCGGCCGTCGTCATCGTCGTCGAAACGCCTGCAGTCGGCAAGCCTGTTCCCGCGCCACGCGGCAACCGTGACTTGTCCGGCAGAAATGCAGAGCAGAAGCTTGGCGGCCATGTTCAGAATTTAATCTTGCCGATGATATCGTATATCGGCGTAAGGACCGAGAACAGGATCAGCGCGAGCATGCCGCCGAGCACCAGGGTAAGTGTGGGCTCGAGTAATTTCAGCGCCTTGTCCACTGAGTCGCGTACGTCGCGATTATAAAAATAGGTCACGTTCATCAGCGCGGTATCCAGGGCTCCAGTCGTTTCGCCCACCCGCAGCATGCGTATGACCAATGGTGGAAACATGCCAAGATTCTGGAATGCGTTCGACAGGCTTTCCCCGGCGTTGATCTGCTGCCCTGCCCGCTGAATGCCGTCTGCCACATAGCGGTTTGCGACAATGTCTTCGCTGGTTTTTACGGCGTCGAGAATGGTGATGCCGGAACGGTACATAAGAGCAAAAAAATTGGCGAAGCGGGCCAGGATGATCTTCTGCAGGATTTCCCCGACAATCGGCAGATGAAGAATCGCATAGTCGAAAAGGTAACGACTGCGCGGGCTTGTGCGCAGCATGAAACCAGTCCCTGCGGCAGTGGCAACCGGAAGCACGAGCAATAGCGGCCACCAGGAGGCAACAAACCCGGACATCCAGATCAGTACACGGGTCTGGATCGGAAGTTGCAGCCCCATTGTTTTTAGCAATGACGTGACTTGCGGCACCAGGTAAAGCAGTAGGAATATCATTACCCCGAGCACCACCACCAATACCAGCGCCGGATACGCCAGCAACCGTCGGGTTTGCGACACGAGTTCATCGTGCCACTTGAGCGTCGCGCCGAGGTTCTCAAAGACCTCGGTCAGCGTGCCTGACATTTCCCCCGCTTTGATCAGGCTGATGAATACGGTATTAAAAACCTTGGGGTAACCGGCAAGCGCTTGCGATAACGTCTTCCCGCCCTCGATGTCTTCCAGGACGGAAGTGAGAATTTCGCGGAAGCGTGGATTGTCCATTCCCTCGCGCAAGTCGCGCAGGCCGTCGACAATCGGTATGCCGGCACGGGAAATCTGCTCAAGGTCAAAGCAGAATGTAATCAGGTCCTGGCGCGTAATGCTGCCACTCGCCAAGGTTGGTGTATGGCTGCGCAGAAGGCGGGTGGTGATGAGGTCGAGCCCCATCTTTTTGAGACGCAGTTCAAGGTCGACTTCGTTGGCGGCGTCGAGCTTACCGCGCGCCGAGCGTCCCGTTCTGTCTACTGCCTTGTATTCGAATGCGGGCACGTGATTGAGTTTTCCCGGTTACGAGCTTTGCGTGCCAGGCTTGGAAATCCCCGTTCCTGTCATGTCGTGCGGTAATTCAACATGGCCCTCGAAACTAGGAACCCACATTTAGCGCACCCTTCCGGTGAGGTCGATCGCGCGCGCCACTTCGGCAAGACTGGTAATGCCGTCCAGAACCCTCTGCACGCCTTCTTCGGCGAGGGAGCGGAAATTTTTTGCGGCCGCCGCTTCGCGAAGTTCGCGCGGCGTCGCCCGCCGAGCGACTAATTCGTCCATGTCGGCGTCCATGTGCAGGATCTCCATGATCGCGGTGCGGCCCCGATAGCCCCGATGGTTACAGCGGCTACAACCCACCGGGCGAAAGATTTTCGCCGCGCTGTCCGTCTCGATGCCGAGCAATTGGCGCTCTTCCGGTGACGGCGTGTAGGCTTCCTTGCAATGCTGGCAAAGTAAACGGGCCAATCGCTGCGCGATGATGCCGATAATGTTGCCGGCCATGATGTCGGGGAGAATGCCGATATCCAGCAAGCGCGGGAATGCGCCCAGCGCCGAATTGGTATGCAGTGTGGTAAATACCTGGTGGCCGGTCATTGCCGCGCGAAACGCCATCTCTGCGGTATCGCGGTCGCGAATTTCGCCTACCAGTATGATATCCGGGTCCTGACGCATGATTGAGCGGATGCCGTTGCCGAAATCCATTTTTGCGGTTTCGCTCACCGACGTCTGGCGCATCATCGCCACCGGATATTCAACCGGATCCTCGAGGGTCATGATGTTCACGGACTCGACATTAAGTTTGGCGAGCAGTGAATACAGCGTCGTCGTCTTACCGCTGCCGGTCGGACCGGTCAGCACAAGAATTCCCTCCGGCCTGGCCAGCATGAGATTGAGCTTGGCCATGACAGACCGGGGTAGTTTCATCTGCTCCAGGTTGATGATCGACTTCTCACGATCCAGTACCCGCAGCACAATGTTCTCGCCCCAGATCGTGGGCTGGGAGGACACACGAAAATCCACCGGGCGGCCATTGAGGTTGAGTGAAAGTCGCCCGTCTTGCGGCGCTCGCGTTTCGGCGATGTTCATTCCGCTGATGACTTTGATCC
Source organism: Betaproteobacteria bacterium (assembly GCA_025351455.1). GTDB lineage: Bacteria > Pseudomonadota > Gammaproteobacteria > Burkholderiales > JACQAP01 > JACQAP01. The sequence goes on from JANXVW010000323.1 coordinate 5,328, forward strand.
TGACGGCGATGCCCGGCCAGTAGTTCTTATGCAGGCTGCGTATCTGCTCCAGTACACCGTCGATGCGGTAGCGGATGCGCAGAAACGCGAATTCCGGTTCGAAATGGATATCGGACGAGCCACGTTTGACCGCGTCCACCAGCAGCGCCCCGACCAGACGAACGATAGGTTGGGTGTACTCGTCGCCAACCGCCTGGATGCTTTGGTAGTCGATCTCACCCGTTTCAATTTCGCGCAGAATGCCGTCCACTGAGAGCTCGAAGCCGTAGAACTGATCGATAAACTCGTCGAGCTGAGCCTGGCCCGCCAGCACTGTTTTGAGCTGGATGTTCTGCCCAAGCGTGGCGCGCAATTGATCCAGCGCCACCACGTTGAATACCTCGGTGATGGCGACGATGAGAAGGTTTTGGTCGGCGTCGTAAGCAATTGGAAGCAGCCGGTGGCGGCGGGCGAATTCCTGCGGCACCAGCCGTAGCGCTTCGGCATCCACCAGAACCTGGGTCAGGTCGATGCTCTCCTGACCGATGGTCCGCGCCATGATGTCGCGGATGACCGCTTCGGTAACAAATCCGAGCCTGACCAGAAGCCGCCCGATCGGCATGTTCTGGGTTTTCTGCTCGGTTAGCGCAATTCGAAGCTGATCCTGGGTAATCAGGCCTTGCTGAACCAGTAATTCTCCCAGACGAAGCTTCTTGCGCTGCTCGGACATCTGGGCTAACTCACTGCTCTACGCGAGTGGAAAGCTGGCCGACGCGCTGGATGACAAGGCTCTGATCAAAGCTGGCGTGGCCTTTCTTGAAGGACAGGTCGAGTGCCTTGCGATAGTGGTCGAGCGCCAAGCGGGTCTGCCCAAGGTGTTCGAGGCCGACAGCAAGATTGAACGCGTAATCGGGGTTGTCCGGCTGCTGCTGGTAAGCCTGAAAGTAAGCCTGCTCGGCGCCCGGCCACTGACCCTGTTCGGCATAGAGGTTGCCCAGCGTGAAATAAAGGAAAGACGACGGTTCGCGAGCGATCAACAGTTTGAGGCGGGATTCGCTGCCTTGCCGGTCCGCCCCGCCGATGATCGCAATAAGTCCGCCCTGGGCAAAAGCGTTACGCGGTTCCAATTCGAGCGCGCGCTGGTAATGCTGCGCGGCTTGTTCGATCCTGCCTTCCTTCGCGGCTATGGCGCCCAAACCAAGCAGCGCATCCACGCTTCTCGGTTCCATGTCCAGTACTTGCTGATACAGGGTACTGGCCTTCGCAAAATCGCCGCTTTGGAGGGCTTGGTAAGCTTGCATCAGTGTCGGATTGACCGGCTCCACCGTGGCTGGCTGGCGGAACACGGAAATGCGCGAAGGATCACTCGATGATTTGACTACGACAGTCTCGACAGGCGAATCGACGCTGGCGTTCACCGCAGCCTCCGCCGTGCTTGCTACGCGCCGCAGTCGAACCGGTTTGGCTACAGGGTCGCGCGGCGCGAGCGCAGCAGGCTCATCGAACACCGAATGAGCGGGCGCGACGGCCGTTTCGGAGGTGGTCGCCGGCATCCCGGAGATTTTGGCTGCCACCGGCGGGTTTACCGCGGCCGTTGGTGTTGTTGGTGTCGATGCTGACGCGAGCGGCGCGGCGCTCGGCACCGGGCGCGGCGATGAGCGGAACAGGCCGGGATTGGAAATCTGAATATAAACGTAGGCGCCATATCCGAAGGCGATCAGCAAAGCCAGCGCGAGGAAAACGATCATCTGATGGTCGCGCACGTAGTCGATGGGATCGAAACCAGGTGTGCGGCCCGCTTGCACTACCGTCGCCGCCTGCGCTGGCGTCGGCCGGCTGTCCGGCATTTCTTCCTGCAGCGTCGGTTCGGACTGCATCGGGTCGAGCGTGAGTTCACCTGCCGCAGGAGGGGCGGCCCCCGGCTCATCTTCGCCTTCTTCGCGACTCTTTGCCGCCTTTTGCAGGGCCTGCAACAGGAGGCTCATGGGTTCTTGCCGGTTTTGTCCACAGCGGGGAGGAAGCGCTGGAAGAACTTCAGTTCATCGCTGTCCAGGGACGGGTTGGTGATAACCGTGGGCTTCAGGAAAATCACCAGCTCGGTTTTGCTGACTTTTTCGTTACGGAAGCTGAATGCCTCACCCACCCTCGGAATGGATCCAAGACCCGGAACCTGATCCCTGTCGCGTTGCACATTGTCCTGCATCAGCCCGCCAAGAATTACGGTCTGTCCACTACCAACCTGGAGGACAGATTCCATTTCTCTTACCTGGATCTGGGGGACCTGGTTCTGAATCGGATTGGTCAGCGCCTTACCGGTCGCGTCTACCTGCAGCGACGGATTCGGATCGTTCACGAAGCTGGTTATGCGCGAAATCGTCGGCCGAACCGTAATATTGACCATCCCTGAGTCATTAATCTGCGGTGTGAGGCTGACGATGACCCCTACTGGAACCGTCTGCGCAGTGGTATTGAATGTTGTAACTGCGGGCGAGCCGCTAGTGCCCGAAGTCGTTTGTGCTTGAACATTGAAATAGACGACGTTGTCGACTACCTTGAGCAGCGCGGTCTGGTTGTTGAGCGCC
>JANXVW010000258.1 GCA_025351455.1 Betaproteobacteria bacterium
CGTCGCGTCAGGCGCGGCGCCAGGACGCAGATTGGCACCACCAGCGCCAACCGGCCCGAATTTCCATTCCCATGTTTTCAAGTTTCGACGAGTTCATGAACGCGCAAGTTTGATCAGATCCAGCAAGTCGGGAAGCGTGGGTACTATAGCATCGCAATCAAGCTCTTGCACCGCCAGCGTGCCGCGGTAGCCGTAGGGCACGCAGAACACGGGGCAACCGGCCGCCCGGGCTGCCGCAGTATCGACCGGCGAATCCCCGACCATTAACAGTTGTCCCGGCTCGATGCCGAACGCGCTGGCGACATGCAAAAGCGGCAACGGGTCGGGCTTCTTGCGGGGCAGGCTGTCCCCGCTCAATACCAGGTCCAGATTGCCCGTCAGGGCCAGCCGTTCCAGCAACGGATCCGTGAAGCGGGTGGGTTTGTTCGTCACGCAGGCAAGCTTGAACCCGCGCTGCCGCAGGATTTGGAGTGTGAAAGTGGCACCGGCAAACGGGCGGGATGCGCGCGTCAGCACGGCTGCGTAATGGTTGCGAAAATTCTCGGCGGCTTTTTCGAACGACGCGGCATCGGGCTCGCCACCGGGGGTTCCGGTCAGCAGCCGCTTGACCAGGCGGTCGACACCGTCGCCGACATAAGCCCTCACCACCGATTCAGGTACGGGGGGCCGGCCGATTTGCGCGAGCATGCGAACCGCGGATTCGTGCAAGTCCGGCAAGGTCTCGACCAGCGTGCCGTCCAGGTCGAAGGCTATCGCCTTAATCTCGATCGGAAAGTTCAAACGGCACGCTCACCGCAAAGGACGCGAAGGACGCGAAGGAAGCCCATAGAAAAGAAAATAAGTTTGGGGACACAGCAGGCCTGCGAGACAATATTAACCACCAATCGCAGGTTTTTTCGCGGGAATGTTCTTATGCTTTTGTTTTTCCTTCGCGTCCTTGGCGTCCTTTGCGGTGAAAGGGTTGTCCTGCAGGGTTAGGATCTTGTCTTCGACAACTCGGTGCGCATGGCGGTAATGGTGGCCTTGTAGTCCTTGGTGCCGAAAATTGCAGTGCCGGCAACGAAAGTGTCCGCGCCAGCGTGGGCGATCTCGGCGATGTTGTCGACCTTGACGCCGCCGTCGACTTCGAGCCAGACCTCGCGGCCGGATTTCTGGATGCGTTCGCGCACCGCACGCAATTTGCCGAGTGCCGCCGGGATGAATTTCTGTCCGCCGAAGCCGGGATTGACGGACATGATCAGGACCAGGTCGAGTTTATCCAGCGTGTAATCCAGCCAGGACAAGGGTGTGGCCGGATTGAACACCATGCCGGCCTTGCAACCGCATTCCTTGATCAGCCCGATCGTGCGGTCGACGTGGTCGGATGCCTCAGGATGGAAGCTGATGATGTTGGCTCCGGCCCTGGCGAAATCCGGAATGATGCGATCGACCGGTTTGACCATCAGGTGCACGTCGATTACCGCTTTTGTCAGCGGCCGGATCGCTTCGCACACCATCGGACCGATCGTGAGATTCGGCACGTAGTGGTTGTCCATCACGTCGAAGTGCACCATGTCCGCCCCTGCGGCGATGACGGACTGCACCTCCTCCCCCAGTCTGGCGAAGTCAGCGGAAAGGATGCTCGGTGCAATGCGATACATGTTCGGGTTGCCGTCGGTGCGATACATGTTCGGGTTGCCGTCGGTAAGGACCGCGGCATTGTACCGTTTTCGGCCTTGCCGCCTGCCCGGTATTCAGGTCAAATGCGGCGGTGGCCGAACGAAAGAAATACGACATCACGGTGACGGTAAAGACGACCCATATTCCCGGGCAGTCCGACGAAGCCAACAACCGCTACGTTTTCGCGTACACCGTCACGATCGTCAATTCGGGCAGCGTCGCCGCCCGGCTGGTCTCGCGCCACTGGATCGTAACCGATGCCGAAAACCGGGCCCAGGAAATACGCGGGCTCGGCGTGGTCGGCGAACAACCGCTGCTCAAGCCGCAGCAAAGCTACGAATACACCAGCGCCACCGCGATACCGACGCCGGTGGGCACCATGCGCGGCAGCTACCAGATGATGGCTGAAGACGGGACAGCTTTCGATGCGCCGATACCGGAGTTCACGCTGACCGCGCCGCGCGTGCTGCACTGACATTGCCGTCCCGCCCACCGCAGCGCCGTTTGATCCCCCGTCTTATTTTTTTTTGCCGTGGTCCTGATCGCGCTTGCGCGGCAGCGTCCACCAGATGATGAGGCCGAACAGGATCAGGGATAACACCGCCTCGAGTGCAAGCCAGATCATCGAGGCAAGCCCGAAACCACGGGTGTCGCTTTGTTATACTCGTCGCGCTGAAACTTCATGCACTGTCACCTTATGCTGAGAGGAAAATGGCTGGCGCTCGCGTTTTGCGCGGCAGTCGCCGGCGGTTGCGCGAGTGTAACCAATCCCAACACCGCGCCACCAGCGCAGACTTTCCCCGAACCCGCCCCGTCGCCGTCCTCGCCGCCGCCGCCCGAGCCTCACCCCGCATCTGTGCCCGAGCCGGTGATCGTCGCTTCACCGGAGCCGGCGCAGTCGCGCAACTATGAGCTGCAGGACTGGGTGGCATTGCCGGAATGGAACAACGACAATCTGGCCGAGGCCCTGCCTGCCTTCCTGCTTTCCTGCGATGTCCTGAAGGCCGCGACCGACTGGATTTCGGCTTGCACCGCGGCGGCGCAAATCCGCAAAGGCGATGCCATGGCCGCGCGGCAGTTCTTCGAATCCGCTTTCGCGCCCTGGCTGGTGCACAACGCGGACGGCGGCACTGAAGGCCTGGTGACCGGTTATTACGAACCGCTTCTGCATGGCAGCCGCATGTTCGGTCGCGGTTACCGTTTTCCGATCTACAGCGTTCCCCCCGACCTCCTGGCGATCGATTTGGCCGGGAGCAATCCCGACCTCAAGGGAATCCGCCTGCGGGGACGCATGCAGGACAAGAAAATCGTCCCGTATTACACCCGCGCGGAAATCGAACGCGGCCTGGCGCCGGTGCGCGGCCGGGAAATCCTCTGGGTTGACGATCCGGTCGAACTGTTTTTCCTGCACGTGCAGGGCTCGGGACGCGTCAGGCTACCGGGGGGCGAGACCGTCCGTGTCGGCTTCGCCGACCATAACGGCCATCCCTACAAATCAATCGGCAAGATTCTGGTCGAACGCGGCGAACTCAGCGTGGACAGGGCTTCGATGCAGGGAATCAAACTGTGGGCCGCGAAGAACCCGACCAGACTGGCGGCGTTACTGCAACAGAATCCGGCCTACGTGTTCTTCCGCGAGCTGCCGGCCTCGCCGCTCGGTCCGATCGGCGCGCAGGGCGTGCCGCTGACGCCCGGGCGCAGCATTGCGGTCGATGCCATGGCGACCCCGCTCGGCGCGCCGGTATTCCTGTCCACGACCGTACCCTTGTCGACGCGTCCGCTGAACCGCCTCGTCGTTGCCCAGGACACCGGCACGGCCATCAAGGGTGCGGTGCGTGCGGATTTTTTCTGGGGGTTCGGCGATGAGGCGGGACAGTCGGCCGGACGCATGCGCCAAAGCGGCAGGATGTGGATCCTGTATCCACGCGGATTACCGCCAAAACCGCCTTGATCATTGCGCGGCGTCCGCCACGGCAGGATCGAACTCGAGTTTGACCAAAATCCGGCTGCGCACTGCATGCCCGTCTTTCTGGGCCGGATAAAAGGCGGAACTCGCCACCGCCTGCTGCGCGGCCTGCTCGAAAACGCCGCCGGGCGCGGCATCCGCCACCGACGTGCCCAGGACGCGTCCGGCTTCGTCGATCAACACCAACAGCGTCACCGAACCGGACACTTGCGCGTCACGTGCAGCCTGCGGATACACGGGACTGATCGGATTCAACGCGTGCGGATAGATATCGAGATCCCTGGCCGGGTAGTGAACCGGATCCGGAATAGTCGGAATCGCGGTGGCGTCGCTTGCAGCAACCACATTTTCAGGTTCGGCCGCGAGCGGCGCCGCCTTCGACGCCGCCAGAGGCTCCGCAACGTCAAGCGATACCGGCAACACGGCGCGCCGGACAGGTTCCGGCACGTGGCTACGTTCGGGTGCATTTGTTTGGCGCGGGGTTGCGGCGGGCGGCGACGGAGCCAGTCGCGCGTTGATGGCCGCTGCCCGCGCGGCGGGTCCGGATTGCGCCGGCAGCGAGAACCCGTAGATCAGATATACGTGAAGCGCAGCAGAAAGCGCAACAGCCGCCGGCATGCGGCTGTCCATCGCCCACGACAGACCAGTTGAAGATTGCCGGACTCTGCGCACGCACCGCCTCCAAGCCGGTTACGCCGATGCCCCAATTCTAGAGCTTCGGCGTCGGCGCGCAACGCCGTTTTACGACTTGCCGGGGCCGCCGGCCTTACTGAGCAATTCTTCGAAACGCTCGGCGGGAATAGCCCCCGGCACGCGCTTGCCGTCGGCAAAGAAAATCGTCGGCGTGCCGTTGATTTTCTTAGACTGTCCGAAGGCAACCAGCTTGTCCACCGGGTTGTCGCATTTCGCGGATTTCGGCGCCACGCCTTTGAGCATGTACTCGTCCCACGCTTTCACGCGATCGGGCGCGCACCAGATCGCCCGCGACATCTCGGGGGCCTTCGGATGCAACTGCTCGATCGGGAACAGAAAGATGTAGATGGTCACGTCGGTGATCTTGTCGAGATCCTTTTCCAGCTTGCGGCAGAACGGGCAGTCGGGATCGGAGAACACGGCCACCTTGCGGCTGCCGTCACCCTTGACTTTCTTGATAGCCAGTTCGAACGGAAGCTGTTCGAAGGGAAAAGCGAGGCTCTTTAGTTTCTTGTCTTCGATCTCGCGCTGGCGGGCATCGGTGAGGTTGGTCTTCGTCTTGGTCTCGATGATGCTGCCTACGACGAGGTAATTGAAGTCCGCATCGGCGTACAGCACTTCGCCGTCGACCAGCATTTCATACAGGCCGAGGAAAGGCATCTTGGTGATGCTCTCGATGTTGGCCTGGGGATATTTCTTGAGGAACTCGGCGCGGATAGAAGCTTCGTCGGCACAAGCGACACCGCTTAACAACGCCAGCATGCAAGACAGGACAGTCAGGATACGAGTAACCATGATTTACCGGCAAAACCTCTGTGGACGATGAATGGCATCGTTGGACCGCTTACCCCAAGGCTCGTTTCACGAGCAATCGCTTTAATGGAGAAATCCGGTTGGCGAGGCGCAGGCCCGCGTTGCGCAACCGCTCGACCCCGGGCAGGTTGCTCTCGAAAAGCGCCTTCAACCCGTCAGTTACCGCTTCCATGACCAGGAGATCTTCGCCTCTGCTGCGTTCAAAGCGCCGCAACAAGGAAACCGCGCCGACGTCTTTTTCCATGCCGCGCGCAGCCAGCACGTCCGCCAGCGCCTGAACATCGCCGAACCCTAGATTGAGCCCCTGCCCCGCGAGCGGATGCACATTATGGGCAGTGTCCCCTATCAGGGCAAGACGGGGTGCGATGAGCCGCGAGGCGCGCATGCGCCGCAGCGGAAAACCCGCAGTCGGGCTGACTGGCTGCAGCTTGCCGAATAGGCCGGAACTGGCCTGTGCCACCCTCTGCGCCAGTTCCTCGTCACTGGCACCCAGCAGTTCGCGTGCATCGGCGTCGGCTGCGGACCAGACCATGGATACGTGATTTCCGGGTAACGGCAGCAGGGCCAGTACCCCGCTGTGCAGAAACCACTGGTAGGCCGTATCGCGATGCGCGCGCTCGGTCCTGAAATTCGCGACCACCCCGGTGTGGGCGTACTCGTGGACCCGGGCCGTAATGCCGGCTGCGTTGCGCAACGCAGAATCCGGCCCGTCCGCCGCAACCACCAGACGCGCGTCAATCCGCCTTCCGTCCGACAGCGAAAGCGCCACGCCCCGGTCGCCCCATTGCGCGCCAACGCATTCGACGCCGGAGAATAAGGAGAGATTGAGTTGGGCTTTCAGCGCCGATTGCAATGCCTGCCGGAGATTGGCTTCCTCGACGATCGTGGCGAGTTCGGCAACGCCACTGCGATACGCGCTGAACTCGATTTTCGATGCGTCATCCCCGAACACCCGCATTTCGCGAACCGGCGCGATGCGTTCCAGCGACAAACCCTGCCAGATCCCGCAGCGTTCAAGGAAGCGGCGGCTATGGCCGTTCAGCGCGTACACCCGCTGATCAAATCCCGCGGCCGGCAAGGGCCGTGGGGTCTTCGGTTCCACCAATGCGAGGCTGAGCCCGGCCGTCGCCAATGCCCGCGCCAGGCTTGCGCCGACCGGTCCTCCTCCGACAATCGCGATGTCGACATTCATGTGCAAAGTCTACAGGTTGCGGCAACGCCGACGCCCCCGGCCTTGCCTTGACAAGGCGGGGGGGCGTCAGTAATCTTCCGCACCCTGTTGCAGGGGGTGGGAAGCCGCGCCGGTCCTAAGGAAAGCGCGGCTGGTTTCATTTTTCAGCATTTCGCCGCCGGGTAACCGCAAGACTCCCCCGGTGTGCGCCATCCGCCCCTCTCCGCAAGGAACGAACATCCAGGTTTCCGGTGATATAGCTCAGTTGGTTAGAGCACAGCACTCATAATGCTGGGGTCGGTGGTTCAAGTCCACCTATCACCACCACGCAAGCGCGCCGCGATGGAAAAGAGGGATTTGCAGCGATGCAGGCCCTCTTTTTTGTCGGCGCGATACAATGCGTGCAACCCCTTTCCAGCAATCGTTCGGTCCGGCGCCGTCGGGTTGCCGTCGCATTGCGGAGCGTTGACCATGAAAAAATTCCTGTTCGCCCTCCTCGCCTCGTTTCTGGCCCTGGCCTGCGTAACGCATGCCCGCGCGGAGCGCAACTTTCCGGCGCAGGCAACGCGCGGCGACATGAAGGCGTTTGAATATCCGGCGATGAAAATCGGCGACAAGATCGGCGACAAGGTCTTGCGCCTCTCACCGGGCAGCCGCATTTTCAACCAGCACAACCGGATCATCATGCCGGCGTCTCTGCAGACCCAGGCCGCACCGATCATGTACACCCTCGACACCAGGGGCGATTTGGCCAGTGTATGGCTGCTGAGCGACGAAGAAGCGGCGCAGCACCCGCTGCCGAAGCCCCCGCCGAAGCCGCAAACGAGATAGACGTCAGCGAATGAAGAAGCTCTATATCCGCACTTACGGCTGCCAGATGAACGAGTACGACTCGGCCAAAATGGCCGACGTCATGGGAGCATCCGCGGCATTCGAAAAAACCGAGGATCCCGCGCAAGCCGACGTCATTCTGTTCAATACCTGCTCGGTGCGTGAAAACGCGCAGGAACGCGTGTTTCACGCCCTTGGCCGCCTGCGTGAGCTGAAACAGGCGCGCCCGGACCTCATCATCGGCGTGGGGGGTTGCGTGGCAAGCCAGGAAGGGGCCGTCATCGTGGAGCGCGCGCCTTATGTGGATGTCGTGTTCGGTCCGCAGACCCTGCACCGCCTGCCGCAACTGATCGAGGCGCGGCAGCGCAGCGGCCGCTCGCAGGTCGACATCTCCTTCCCGGAAATTGAAAAATTCGACGCCATGCCGCCGGCGAAAGTCGACGGCTGCACCGCTTTCGTATCGATCATGGAAGGCTGCAGCAAATACTGCAGTTTCTGCGTCGTGCCTTACACTCGAGGCGAGGAAGTTTCCCGGCCGTTCGACGATGTGCTCACGGAAATCGCCGGCCTGGCGGAACAAGGTGTTAGGGAGATCACGCTGCTGGGTCAGAATGTCAACGCGTACCGCGGCACGATGAACGACGGCGAAACGGCGGATTTCGCGTTGCTGCTGGAGTATCTAGCGGAAATGCCCGGCATCGAACGGCTGCGCTACACGACATCGCATCCGCGGGAATTTTCGCAACGCCTGGTCGACTCCTACCGGCGGCTGCCCCAACTGGTCGATCACGTGCACCTTCCCGTGCAATCGGGCTCCGACCGGATACTGGCGGCGATGAAGCGCGGCTATACCGCGCTCGAATACAGGTCAATCATCCGGCGCCTGCGCGCCGCCCGGCCCGGCGTTTCCATCGCATCGGATTTCATCGTCGGCTTTCCGGGAGAAACGGAACACGATTTCGAGCAGACGATGAAACTTGTCGAGGACATCGGCTTCGACGACAGCTACAGTTTCATGTACAGCCCGCGCCCCGGGACGCCGGCTGCCAGCTTCGCCGACCCGGTGCCGCTGGAAATCAAGCAGGCGCGGCTGGCGCGGCTGCAGGTCGCCATCGACGCAAGCGCGAAAGGCATCAGCGCGCGCATGGTGGGTGGCATTGAACGCATCCTTGTCGAAGGTGCTTCGCGCAAGAATCCCCGCGAACTGGCAGGCCGCACCAGCAACAACCGGACGGTCAACTTCTCCGGCCCGCGCCGGCTGGTCGGCCAGCTTGTCGACGTCCGCATCACCGCCGCGCTGGCCCATACGCTGCGCGGCGAAGTACTGGTGACAGAGCCCGCTTGAATCCCCTGGAACTCTCCTTTACGCCGGTCGACAACGAGCGGCTCGCCAATTTGTCCGGGGCGCTCGACGAGAATCTCAAGCAGATCGAAAGCGCATTCGACGTGTCGATCGCGCGCCGCGGCGAACATTTCAGCATTTCCGGCCAGCCCGAGCCGTCGCGGCTGGCAGCCGAAGCCTTGCAGCGTTTCTACCAGCAGGCCGGACAAAGCATCGGACTGGAGGAAATCCAGCTTGGGCTGATCGAGATCACCGGTGCCGCAACCCGTGCCGCGGGAGACGATTCGCTGGTACTGCAAACCCGGCGCCGCGATCTGCACGGCCGCACTCCGCGCCAGATCCAGTACATCCGCCAGATCAGGGAACACGACATTACTTTCGGCATCGGCCCGGCCGGCACTGGCAAGACTTATCTCGCCGTCGCCTGCGCCGTCGATGCGTTCGAGCGCGACACCGTCAAGCGCATCGTGCTCGTGCGCCCGGCCGTCGAGGCCGGAGAACGGCTTGGCTTCCTGCCGGGGGACATGGCGCAGAAAGTCGATCCTTACCTGCGTCCGCTCTACGATGCGCTCTACGACCTCATGGGTTTCGAGAAGGTCGCCAAACTGTTCGAGCGCGCCGCAATCGAGATCGCACCTCTGGCCTTCATGCGCGGGCGTACGCTGAATCATTCCTTCATCATCCTCGACGAGGCACAGAACACGACGCCGGAACAAATGAAAATGTTCCTGACGCGCATCGGCTTCGGCAGCCGCGCGGTCGTGACCGGTGACGTGACCCAGATCGACCTTGCGAAAAGCCAGAAAAGCGGCCTGGTGGAAGCCGCCATGATCCTCGGCGAAGTGCGCGGCATCGCGTTCACCCGGTTTCTTGCCGATGACGTGGTCCGCCACCCACTGGTCCAGCGCATCGTTCAGGCTTACGAACGGCACCAGGCGAGCAAAGCGGACTGAACGCAATGGCGCGAGCAGGTTTCAAACCCGTGCGCAAGCCACCTGCCGGGCTCGCGCTGTCGGTCCAATACGGCGTTGCCGCGAACGGCCTGCCATCGCGGCAGCGCATACGAACCTGGGCGAAAGCAACTTTGCTGACCGACGCGCAGGTCACACTCAGGTTGGTCGGTGCGCGGGAGGCCCGAAAACTCAATCGCGACTTTCGCGGCAGGGACTATGCAACCAACGTCCTGACGTTTGCCTACCCCGACATCGCGCCGCTGTCCGGCGACATCGTCCTTTGTGTGCCCGTGGTTGCGCAGGAGGCACGCAGGCAGCGCAAACCCGTCGAAGCCCATTACGCGCATCTGGTTGTGCACGGAATGCTGCATCTGCAGGGGTTTGACCATGAAAACAGCGACGATGCCGGAGTCATGGAAGCGCTCGAGGCAGAAATTGTCATGAAGCTCGGGTATGCTCATCCTTACGGTGAGCAGTAATCGGTGAACGGTGAACCGAATAATGCCGATCGCAACTGGGCATTCGCCATGACGGGCACGACGTGCCCGCTACCGATCGCTGTTCGCTGATTACCGTTCACTGAATTGAAAATGGAAGAAGACGAACCGCATAAACCGACTTTGCTGGAACGGCTCGGCGCGCTGCTGATGCGCGAGCCGGAAGACCGCGAGCAGCTCATCGAACTGCTGCAGCGTTCCTACGAGCGCAATCTGCTGGACGCAGATGCGCTGGCGATGATCGAAGGCGTCATGCAGGTATCCGAAATGCAGGCGCGCGACATCATGATCCCGCGCGCACAGATGGACGTGATCGACATCGGCGATACCCCCGAGAAGTTCATCCCCTGGGTCATCGAAACCGGTCATTCGCGCTTTCCCGTCGTCGGCGAAAACAAGGACGACGTCATCGGCATCCTGCTCGCCAAGGATTTGCTGAGTTATTACGCCGGTGAGGAATTCAATGTGCGGGACCGTCTGCGGCCCGCGGTGTTCATCCCCGAATCGAAGCGGCTCAACGTGCTTCTCAAGGATTTCCGCAGCAACCGCAACCACATCGCGATCGTGGTGGACGAATACGGCGGCGTGGCTGGCCTGGTTACGATCGAGGACGTGCTCGAACAGATCGTCGGCGAAATCGAGGACGAATTCGACTTCGACGAGACCGAGGCCAACATCATCCTCGACCGCAACGGCCAGTTCCGCGTCAAGGCGCAGACCGAGATCGACGATTTCAACCGGACCTTCGGCACCGATTTCAGCGACGAGGATTTCGATACCGTGGGCGGTCTGGTGCTGTCCCACCTGGGCAGGCTGCCGAAACGCGGCGAACAGTTCCGCGTCGGCGACCTGAACATCAAGGTTGTGCGCGCCGACAGCCGCAGGTTGCACGCGCTGCTGGTCGAGAAAGTCAGGACGGAGAGTGCGGCCTGAGTTATCCGCAGCCATCCGTTCCGGCCGCCCGCTGACTTTCCTGCGCCTTTTCCTCGCGACCTTCGCGCTCGGCGCAATTTGCGTACTCGGCTTCGCGCCGTTTGAGCTCTACATCATCCCACCCGTCGCGCTGGCGGCACTGCTGCTGATCTGGCTGCGCTGCCAGTCGACCACATCGGCGGCGGTGGTCGGCTTTGGCTTCGGCGCAGGGCTGTTCCTCACTGGCGTGAGCTGGGTCTATGTCAGCCTGCATGTTTATGGCGGCATGGAGGTGCCGGTCGCGGCTTTGTTCACCCTGCTCTTCTGCCTCATCCAGGCATGCTATCCGGCACTGGCTTGCGCGGTTCTGCAGCGCATGCGCGCGAGCATGCCGGTTACTCTGATGCTGTTGTTTCCCGCACTGTGGGCAGTGTCGGAGTGGCTGCGCAGCTGGATGCTCTCCGGCTTCCCCTGGCTCTCCCTGGGCTACTCGCAAGTTCCGTCGAGTCCGCTGGCGGGTTATGCGCCCTTGCTGGGCGTATTCGGCGTGTCTCTGGTCATCGCGGCGATCGCGGGTGCGATGGCCAGCACCATCGACGGTTTTATCCTGCGGCATGCTTCGCCGAAGCCACGCGGCTTCATCGTGGGCGTCTGCGTTGCCGCCGCGCTGGTGCTTGCCGGTGCCGCTCTGAAGATGCATCAATGGACGCAGCCGGTGCCGGGCGAGCCGACCAGCGTGACATTGCTGCAAGGAAACATTCCGCAGGAAATGAAATGGCGGCCCGAACGCGCCGTGGCCACGCTGGAAACCTATCTTGAACTGGCGCGACACGCCGAGAGCAAATTGATCGTCATGCCGGAGACGGCGTTGCCCATGCTTAATGTCGAAGTTCCGCCGGAATACCTGAAGGCGCTAGCCGGCGTGGCGGCACGCAATGGAGGTGACATCCTGTATGGCGTCCCGGAGGCCGATCCGTCCGGAAATTACTACAACAGCGTGATGAGCATTGGCACGGCAGCATCGCAGACTTACCGCAAGCACCACCTGGTTCCGTTCGGCGATTATTTTCCGCTGCGGCCGGTGCTGGGCTGGATCATGAACCTGCTGCGCATACCCATGTCGGATTTTTCGCACGGCGCGTCCGTACAGAAACCGATGCAGGTGGCCGGGCAGAAAGTCGCCGTCAATATCTGCTATGAAGACGCGTTCGGCGAAGAAATCATCCGCCAGCTGCCCGAAGCGACGATGCTGGCGAATTTCACCAATGACGCGTGGTGGGGCGATACGATTGCGTCGCGCCAGCACCTGCAGATCGCGCAAATGCGCGCGCTGGAAACCGGGCGGCCGATGTTGCGCGCAACCAATACCGGCGTGACGGCCATCATCGATCCCGCCGGACGCATCGTTGCCTCGGCGCCAGAATTCAGCACGACGTCGGTCAGCGGCCAAGTCCGTGGTTATCAAGGCAGCACGCCTTACATCGTCATCGGCAACGCCGGCGTCCTCGTGCTGGCGCTGGCAATGCTCCTGATCCCGCTCGCTATTGCCCGCGCCGTTCGCGTCCGCTGATGCGGGCACCGCTGCCGGCGGATCGACCTAAATACGGCACTTGAACCACGAAGCAATAAAACGCACCGCCAGGGACGCCAGGGACGCGAAGGAAAACCGGACAAAACAAATCTCGACGGGAGACAATGCCTGCTGGCCCCAGGTCACGGAATTGTCCTTAGTGCCCTTACTATCCCTTGACGTTCCTTGACGTTCCTTCGCGTCCCTGGGGTCCTTGGCGGTGAGTGCTTTTTGAACCTTGCGCCCAACTGCCTCCTCCTCACAGGACAATCTAATACACCTGATTGCAAGATCACTGCATGTAGGCGAAGCCCTGCTTCTGCAGGTCGATGATTTCCGCGTCCGCCATCGGCACCATGGTGATGAAGCCGTGGATGTCGGTGGGCTCTAAACCGCGGCGATGGGCCGATACCCGGCACATGCGGATGTCGATGATGCCGCCGACTGTCAAGCTTTGCGCACGCTGCATCAGCCCGCGGTATTTTTCGACATTGCGGACGGCGAAGAAATTGATCTCATCCCCGTGCAGGACGATGACGATCTTGCTGTCGAACGGATCGGCATCGTTGATTGCGGAAAGAAAACTGGCCCGGTCCAGCACATTTTCAAGTTGTGCCACGGTCTTGACCGCCACGTCGTAAACCACTTTCTGCCTGCTGTAGGTCTTTTCGACGACCTTCGCCGTTCCCCATGGCGCGGCCACTTCCCCGGATGCAGCGACGACGGGCAACCACAGAGGCAGTACCAGCGCAAACAGCGGGGCGAACAGTCGCGGCGTCATTGGACCATCCTCGTTAATGCGGGCGGTTTTGAGTACAATTCAGGCTTTCCTTCGGGACGCTCAAGTCCCGAATTTTTCGCAGAATTCATCGATGTTGAACTTCCAGGAAGTGATTCTAACGCTGCAGCGCTACTGGGGTGAGCGTGGCTGCGCGATCCTGCAACCCTACGACATGGAAGTCGGCGCCGGGACTTCGCACACCGCGACGTTTCTGCGCGCCATCGGACCCGAACCCTGGCGTGCCGCCTATGTGCAGCCGTCGCGCCGTCCAAAGGACGGCCGTTATGGCGAGAACCCGAATCGCATGCA
Source organism: Betaproteobacteria bacterium (assembly GCA_025351455.1). Lineage (GTDB taxonomy): Bacteria > Pseudomonadota > Gammaproteobacteria > Burkholderiales > JACQAP01 > JACQAP01. The sequence continues at coordinate 13,498 of JANXVW010000258.1, forward strand.
GCACTACTACCAGTTCCAGGTGGTGCTGAAACCGTCGCCGCGCGACATCATCGACCTTTACCTGGATTCGCTGCGCGCGCTCGGCATCGATCCGCAGGTGCACGACATCCGTTTCGTCGAAGACGACTGGGAGAATCCGACGCTCGGCGCATGGGGACTGGGCTGGGAGGTCTGGCTCGACGGCATGGAAGTCACGCAATTCACCTACTTCCAGCAGGTCGGCGGCCTCGACTGCAAACCGATCACCGGCGAGATCACCTACGGCATTGAACGCCTGGCGATGTATCTGCAAGGCGTCGAGAACGTATTCGACCTAGTCTGGACGCCGGGACTCACCTACCGCGACGTCTACCACCAGAATGAAGTCGAACAGTCGACGTACAACTTCGAGCAGTCCAATACGGCGGTGCTGTTCCAGCATTTCAACGATTATGAGTCCGAAGCCAAACGCCTGAGGGCCGCGCAACTGGCGCTCCCCGCCTACGAAATGGTGCTGAAAGCCGCACACACATTCAACCTGCTCGATGCACGCGGCGCGATTTCCGTTACCGAGCGCGCGGCCTACATCGGCCGCATCCGCAATCTCGCGCGCAGCGTGTCGCAGGCTTACTTCGATTCGCGGGTGCGCAACGGCTTCCCGATGAGCAAACCTGAGCAGCTGCAAAAACTCGGTGTCGACGTTGAAGCCATGAAGGCGGCCCTGGCGGAAAAAGAAAGGGGGGCGGCATGAGCGCCAACCTCCTGGTCGAACTGTTCACCGAAGAACTGCCGCCGAAAGCGCTCAAGCGCCTGGGCGATGCTTTTGCCGGGGGCATTGTCGAAGGACTCAAGGGCAGCGGCCTGCTGGACGCCACTTCCAAGGCGAAAGCATTCGCGACACCGCGACGCCTCGCGGTTTACATCCACTCCGTCCTGCCCAAGGGAGTGGACCGCCCGCTCGAACAGAAACTCATGCCGGTCGCCGTCTCGCGCAAGGAAGACGGCGGATGGAGCGATGCCCTGCGCAAGAAGCTGGCGGGAATGGGGCGCGAACAACTTGCCGATGTGCCCGTCAATACGCGGGTCGGTACGGATTCGCTGGCGATCAAGCCGGACGGCAAGGCCGACAGCGTTTACTTGCGCACCGTGGCCGTGGGCCAATCGCTCGAACAGGCGCTGGCCAAGGCGATCGAAGAGGCGATCGCGAAACTGCCCATCCCGAAGGTCATGAGCTATCAGCTGGCCGATGGGACGACGACAGTCAAGTTTGTGCGGCCCGCGCACGGCCTTGTTGCCTTGCATGGCAACAAGGTGCTGAGCGTTTCGGCGTTGGGCCTGGCTGCCGGCCGCATGACCCACGGGCATCGCTTCAAAGGCACGAAGGACATTTCCCTGGAGCGTGCCGACGAGTACGAGGCGAGGCTCGAGAACGAGGGCGAGGTCATTGCCGATTTCGACAAGCGCAAGGCCGAGGTTGCCAGGCAGCTCTCGGAGAAGGCGCAGGCGCTCAATTCATCGCTCGGGCCGGATGCCGACTACACGCCGCTGCTCGATGAAGTCACCGCCCTGGTCGAATATCCCACGGTCTACATCGGCGAATTCGAACCCGGATTCCTGAGTGTCCCGCAGGAATGCCTGATCCTGACCATGCGCCAGAACCAGAAGTACTTTCCGTTGTTCGACGCGGGCGGCAAGCTGACGAACAATTTCCTGATCGTGTCCAACATGCGCGTTGCCAACTCGAAGAACATCGTCGAGGGCAACCAGCGCGTGGTCAGGCCGCGGCTGGCCGACGCGCGGTTTTTCTTCGAAACCGACAAGAAGACGAAGCTGGCCGACCGCGTCGCGCAACTGGGCGGCGTCGTCTATCACAACAAGCTGGGCAGCCAGCTCGACCGCGTTGAACGCGTCCGCACATTGGCCAGAATCGTCGCGCAGAAAATCGGCGCTGATGCCTCGCTGGCGGACCGCGCGGCGTTACTAGCAAAGGCGGACCTCGTCACCAACATGGTCGGCGAGTTTCCGGAGCTGCAGGGCATCATGGGCCGCTACTATGCGCTGGCTGACGGGGAGGATGCAAAGGTCGCCGACGCGATCGGGGACCAGTACCGGATTCGCATGGATGAGCATTCGGATCCGGCAAACCTGGTGAGCATGTGCCTGTTCGTTGCAGATCGCACGGAAACGCTTGTCGGAATCTGGGGCATCGGCCTGCAACCTACCGGCGACAAAGATCCCTTCGGTTTGCGGCGTGCCGCGCTCGGACTGATCAGCGCGTTCGAATTACTCGGGTCCGTATCCAGAATCGAAGGCAAGCCTCTCGCGCTGCAATTGCCGGAGCTGATCGAAGAAGCCCTGAATCTGTATAAACCCGGCACGCTGGGCAAGGACATCACCCTTCCGATCACGGAATTTGTCTTTGAGCGCTATCGCAATCAACTGGCCCTCACCTTCGAACGCACTGCCGTGGATGCCGTCATTGCCCTGCAGCCGCCGCTGGACCAGATCGCGGCCCGCGTGAATGCCGTGATCGAATTCGGCGCCCTGCCGGAAGCCGCGTCATTGGCCGCGGCCAACAAACGCATCGGCAATATCCTGAAAAAGACGGATGATGCCGTCGTCAAGATCGATCCCAGTTTGCTCGTTGAGCCCGCCGAAAAAGCCCTCGCCAGCGTCGTCGAAAAAGTCCGGCCGGACGTCGCCGCGCGGTTCGCAGTAAACGACTATGCCGGAAGCCTCAAGGTATTGGCGCAGGCGAAAGAGCCGGTTGATACCTTTTTCAACGACGTTATGGTCATGGCGGAAGACCCCAAGGTCCGTGGCAACCGGGTAGCGCTCTTGCGGGAACTGCATGCCCTGATGAACCAGGTCGCCGACATCTCCAAGCTTGCCGCATGATGATGCGTGAACAGGAAACAGTGAACGGTGAACGGCAAAATCATGACTAAAGTTGGTTCGGTTTTCCCGTTCGCCGTTCACCGTTCACCGTTCACCTTCCCATGAAACTGGTCATCCTCGATCGCGACGGCGTCATCAACCAGGATAGCGATCAGTTCATCAAGAACCCCTCGGAGTGGAAGCCCATCCCGGGCAGCCTGGAGTCGATCGCGAAGCTCAACCACGCGGGCTACCGGGTGGTGGTCGCTTCCAACCAGTCGGGCATCGGACGCGGGTTGCTCGACATGGGCGCGCTGAACGCGATCAACGACAAGATGTACCGCGTCCTCGCGCAGGTAGGCGGACGCATCGACGCCTTGTTTTACTGCCCGCATTCCGCAGAGGCGAATTGCGATTGCCGCAAGCCGAAGGCGGGCATGTTCATCGACATATCGCAGCGCTTCAACGTCGATCTCGCCGGCGTGCCCAGCGTCGGCGATTCCCTGCGTGACCTGCAGGCCGCGGCGAGCGTGGGCGCGCAACCGATGCTGGTGCTGACCGGCAAGGGCACCAAGACCCAGACAGCCGGCGGACTGCCCGAGGGAACACCGGTGTTCGCGGATCTGGCCGAGGCGGTACGCCACATCGTTGCATGAAGGCGGCGGCATTCTTGCGCTCGGTCATCTACGAAGTCCTGCGCTTCGCCGTCACGGTGATTTTCGCCGTCATCTCGCTGCTCACTTTCCCCTTCAAGCCGATCACGCGCTATCGCATCATCACGGCCTGGTCGCATCTGGTCATCGGCATGGCATGGGCGATTTGCGGCGTGCGATACCGCGTGATCGGGCGCGAGAATTTTCCGCGCGACCCATGCATCGTCTTGTCCAAGCACCAGTCGGCCTGGGAAACGCTGGCGTATCAAGTTATTCTTCCGCCGCAGGTCTGGGTGCTCAAACGCGAATTGCTGCGCGTGCCGTTCTTCGGTTGGGGCCTGGCGATGATGAGTCCGATTGCGATCGACCGCGGCTCAGCCACGCGCGCGCTCAAGCAAACGCTGGAGCAGGGCCGAAGCCGTTTGTCCGACGGCTGGTGGATCGTCGTATTCCCCGAAGGCACGCGCATCGCGCCAGGCAAACGCGGCCGCTATCATCTTGGCGGCGCATGGCTGGCCAGCAAGACCGGCGCGCCCGTGCTGCCGATCGCGCATAATGCGGGAACCGTCTGGGGCAGAAATTCCTTCGTAAAATATCCCGGGACCATCACCGTGAGCATCGGCCCGGTGATCGATCCGGCAGGCATGGCCCCGGACGACGTGAACCGGAAAGCAGAAGACTGGATAGAAAACGAAGTCACCCGCCTCGGGAACGCTCGCTTATAAGCGATCTGTTCCCGGTCACCGCGGTTTCCGAGCCGAAGAGCATCCGGCTGCGCGACCGCGATGTCGCCTACCGCCTGAAACGCAGCCAGCAGCGCCGCAGCATCGTGCTGACCGTGGACGAGCATGGCCTGACGGTCAGCGCGCCATGGCGCAGTTCGGAGCGGCGTATCGTCGGCGTCATCCGCGACGCCGAAGACTGGGTACTGAAGAAGCTGGATGTCTGGAACGCATTTCCGGCGCGCAAACAGACCTGGACACAAGACGACCGGATCAGGTACCTCGGCCGCGACCTGAGCCTGGAACTGACCCAGGACACGATTGCGAGCCTGGCCACTCTGCGGGACGGAGACCGCTTGCAAATCTCGCTCGCGGATCCCACCCACACGGATTCGGTAAAAGCCGCGGTGGTCAAATGGTACCGCCGCCATGCGCTGGCGAATTTCATCGACCGGATCGGCGCATTGGCGCCCAGGCTGGAGGTCCCCGTACCCCGTCTGTTCCTTTCCAGTGCGCGGACACGCTGGGGCAGTTGCAATGCCAGGCGCGAAGTCCGGCTGAACTGGCGGCTCATCCAGGCCGCCCAGCCGACCATCGACTATGTCGTCGTCCATGAACTCGCCCACCTCCTCGAGATGAACCACTCGCGGCGCTTCTGGAAAATCGTCGCGTCCGTAGCGCCCCACTATCGCGAAGCCTGCGCTGAACTCAATCGCATGGGCCTCTACTACATGGACATCTAACCTATCGCCTGCTGAACTACGAAAAAGCAGCTCCCACCGCAAAGACGCAAAGGACGCGAAGGAAAGCATCTAGTTGGGACAAATGGGCGTGATGCCAAAGTGGATGACCATGCAAAATTTCGCTTTCGAATGTTTTTTTCCTTTGACCTTACTTCGCGTCCTTTGCGCCTTTGCGGTGAGGGTTTGAGTTAGTCTGTTAAGACAATTCGCCGTGCTAAACTCAACCTCCGTCCCGGTGTCCTCCATGCGCCGCTTCTGCATCCTGATCGTGCTTGCCTTGCTCGTGTCCGCTTGCGGGCAGAAGGGATCACTTTACCTGCCGAAGGACAGCGACAAGCCGAAGAAGCACGAGCCGAGAAAAACCGAAGAAGGAACCATCGAGAAGTGAATGCTTTTTCCCTCCGCAACGGCGAACTTTTCGCCGAAGACGTCGCGTTGTCGCAAATCGCCGCGCAATTCGGCACGCCCTGCTTCGTTTATTCACGCGCGATGCTCGAACGCGCTTACCGCAGCTATGACCAGGCTTTCGGAAGTCGTGCGCACCTGATCTGCTACGCGATGAAGGCGAATTCGAATCTTGCCATCCTGAATGTGTTCGCGCGGCTGGGCAGCGGCTTCGACATCGTCTCGGGGGGCGAGCTGGCGCGCGTGATCGCAGCCGGCGGCGATCCCGGCAAGGTCGTGTTCTCCGGCGTGGGCAAGTCCCGCGACGACATGCGCCAGGCACTCGCCGCCGGCGTCATGTGCTTCAACGTCGAGTCGGAAAGCGAGCTGGAAAGGCTCAACGACGTCGCGCGTGAATCAAACCGCAAGGCCCCGGTGAGCATTCGCGTCAACCCCGACGTCGACGCCAAAACGCATCCTTATATCTCGACGGGCATGAAGGAGAACAAGTTCGGCGTTGCCTTTGGCGAGGCGCTGCGCGTCTATCGCAAGGCTCACGCGCTGCGCGATCTGGAAGTCGTCGGCATCGACTGCCACATCGGCTCGCAGTTGACCGAACTCGCACCTTTCATCGATGCATTCGGGAAAGTATTGGAGCTGGTGGACAGGCTCGCCGCCGAAGGCATCGAGCTCAAGCATCTGGATCTGGGCGGCGGGCTGGGCATCCGCTATCGCGACGAAATGCCGCCGCCGCCCGATGCGTACGTAAAGGCGCTGCTCGATTGCGTCGGCGAGCGCCGCCAGCAGATCCTGCTCGAACCCGGGCGCTCACTGGTCGGCAACGCCGGGTTGCTGTTGACGCGCGTGGAGTATCTCAAGCACGGCGACGCGCGCAACTTCGCAGTGGTCGACGCCGCCATGAACGACCTGATCCGCCCGGCGCTGTACGACGCTTACCACGACGTCCGCAAGGTCAGGCCATCAACCGCCCGACCCAGGCACTACGAGATCGTCGGCCCGGTATGCGAAACAGGCGATTTCCTGGCGCGCGACCGCGAACTCGCGTTGAACCAAGGCGACCTGCTTGCGGTCATGTCGGCCGGCGCCTATGGCATGACCATGAGCTCCAACTACAACAGCCGGGCACGGGCCGCCGAAGTCATGGTCGACGGCGGCACAATGCATCTGATCCGGGAACGCGAACGCATCGAGCAATTGTTCGCCGGGGAGCGGCCGCTGCCCTGAGCCTTGCGCCGTCATTCTTGCGGCTTGCGGATCGTTTATCGGGTCAGGCGCGGGGATTGGACCTCGAGTCCGTGATATCTGCCGGAACTATCAGGCGCTTGCGGCCTCTATCCAAGTGGATGCTGCCGTTACGGATGTTAAACTTCATGCCGCCGCGTATTTGCGGCTGGAGACAACATGATCGTTTTCGATCTGGCGTGCGACAACAACCATCCGTTTGAAGGGTGGTTCGGTTCTGCTGACGACTTCGACCTGCAGGCGAAGGCCGGTGATATCGCCTGCCCGGTCTGCGGTTCGGTCGGCGTCACGCGCCAGCTTTCGGCTCCCTATGTGAATACGCGCTCGGGCAACAGGCAGGCCGACGAATCGCAAATGGTCTCCGTCGCCAATGCCGCCCAGGCGCTCAAGAAGAAGTTCATCGAGCACGTGCTGAGCCACACCGAAGACGTCGGCCACCGCTTTCCCAAGGAAGCGCGCAGGATCTTCTACAAGGAATCGCCGGAGCGCGCGATCCGCGGCACGGCGTCGAATCAGGAAGTCGGCCAACTGAAGGAAGAGGGCATCGATGTAATGGCCATTCCGGGTACGCCGGCTTTTCCGGAAAAACTCCACTGAATCCTTGAGCGGCGGGCGCGCGTGATATAACGCGCCATGCCCGCCCGCGCACTTCCCTTTCTCGTTCTCGGCTTCGGCGTCGTCATTGTTTCGTTCGCCGCCATCGTGATTCGCTTCGCCCACGCAGAGGGTGCGTCTTCCTTGGCTATTGCCGCCGTCCGACTTGGCGCCGCCGCAGCCGTAATCGCGCCTTTCGCCTGGTTGCGCGCCGGCGGCGAAATGCTGCGATTGGGCCGGCGCGAGTTGGGACTCTGCCTGCTGTCAGGCGCGTTGCTGGCAGTACATTTCTGGGCCTGGATCACTTCTCTCGAACACACTTCGGTTGCCAGCAGTACCGCGCTGGTCACAACCAATCCGCTGTGGGTTGCGCTTGCCTCGGCTATCCTTTTGCGCGAACGCCCCGGCGGCACGGCGGTCGCCGGCATCGTGCTGACGTTCATTGGAAGCGTGCTGGTGTTTGCCGCCGATGCAGGCCGAGCCCCAGGCCCCGGCTCGGCGCCGATGCTCGGTAACGTTTTGGCCCTCGTGGGCGCAATAGCCGCCTCCGGTTATCTGCTGGCAGGAAGGGCAATACGGGCCCGCGTGTCGCTGCTCGCGTATATCTGGCTCGCCTATTCGACAGCCGCAATCCTGCTCGTGAGCGCGAGCATCGCAACCGGCATTTCCTTCAGATCACTGCCCGGAGCTGCCTGGATATTCATGATCGCGCTTGCGCTCGGTCCGCAGTTGATCGGTCACACCACGTTCAATTGGGCGCTGCGGCGGCTGACGGCGACTTTCGTCGCCATTGCAATCCTGGGTGAACCGGTCGGGTCGGCTCTGCTGGCTTATTTTTTCTTCGGCGAACAATTCAGCGCACTGCAGTTTGCCGGTTTCGTGCTGCTTCTGCTCGGCATATTCACCGCCGCGCGCGACGACCAGACGCTGCGGCAGGATCAGGCGACCTGAGAGTTCGCGGGTGCAAGCCGGGACTGCCGCTGCTGGCGCAACAGGTAAAGCAGCCGAACGATGAGCAGCGCGGCGAGCAGCACCGCAAAGGCAAACGGCTCGGTGGTATCTTTCTTGACCAGCCACCAGAAATGCGCCACGCCCAGCGCAGACAGCCCATAGATCAACCGATGCAGCCACTTCCAGCGTCTCGCGCCGAGGCGTTTCACCATCTTGTTGGTCGAAGTGACCGCCAGTGGAATGAGGAGTACGAACGCGGCAAATCCCAGCATGATGAACGGGCGCTTGCCGATGTCCTTGACGATGTCCTTCCAATCGAAGGCCTGGTCGAGCCAGATGTAAGTGACGAAGTGCAAGGTGGCATAAAAAAACGCGAACAAACCCAGCATGCGCCGCAGACGTAACAGCCAAGGCTGTCCCGCGATCCGTCTCAACGGAGTCACGCACAGGGTGATCAGGACAAATGCCAGCGTCCACCAGCCGGTGGAGTGGGTGATGTATTCGACAGGGTTCGCGCCCAACCGGTTGCGAAATCCCTGCCAGACCAGATGCCCGAGTGGCACCAGGCAGGCTACGAATGCCGCAACCTTAATCCACTTTATCTGTTCCGATTTAGGTTGCATTTGGGCAAAAACAATCTCACCGCGAAGACGCAAAGAGCGCAAAGGAAAAAGTACGTACAAGCAGGCATTACATGGTACCGGTCGCCACCTGGACGTTATTTGTCCTCATCCCACTCTCATAATTTTTGGACTTTCCTTTGCGCCGCTTTGCGTCTTTGCGGTGAATATTTTGAATTAGAAGTTTTTCTTGAGGTCCATGCCGGCGTAGAGCTGCGCGACCTGGTCGCCATAACCGTTGAACATCAGCGTGTCGCGCTTCTTGTCGAACAGCGAATCGAGTACGGAGCCTTTTTCGATGCGGCGTTCCTTGGCCTGGCTCCAGCGCGGATGGTCGACCGTGGGGTTGACGTTGGAATAGAAGCCGTATTCGCCCGGTCCGGCCAGTTCCCACGAGGTCTTCGGCTGCTGCTCGGTAAAGCGGATTTTCACGATCGCCTTGGCGCTCTTGAACCCGTATTTCCATGGCACCACCACCCGCACGGGCGCGCCGTTCTGGTTCGGCAGTGCTTCGCCGTAAAGTCCCAGTGTGAGCAGCGTCAACGGATGCATGGCTTCGTCCATGCGCAGGCCTTCCACATACGGCCACTGCAGCACGCGCACGCCTTGGCCCGGCATTTGCGCAGGGTCGAGCAGCGTGACGAATTCGATGAACTTCGCATTGCCGGTCGGTTCGACGCGCTTGATCAGTTCCGCCAGCGGAAAACCGACCCAGGGAATCACCATCGACCAGCCTTCCACGCAACGCATGCGGTAGACGCGCTCTTCCAGAGGCGCGAGTTTCAGGAGTTCGTCGATGTCGTATACCTTCGGCTTTTTGATCTCGCCTTCCACCTTGACCTGCCACGGTCGGGTTTTCAGCTTGCCGGCCTGCCTGGCCGGGTCGTCCTTGTCGGTGCCGAACTCGTAGTAATTGTTGTAGCTGGTAATGGCTTCCAATGGCGTCAACGGGTCGTTCACGGTGTAAGCGCTCTTCGTCACTCCCGGCAACCTGGTCCCGGCGTGCGCTTTGCCGGACATCACCATGCCGGCGCTGTAAAGTCCGCCGACGATGCCGAGGCCGGCGGCAGCGCGCATGAATTCGCGCCGCTTAAGAAACGCGTCGCGGTCGGTGATTTCGTAAGATTTGATCCCGGATGAACGTCGAATCAGCATGATCGAACTCCTCGGTAACGGTGCCTGAGTCGTATCCGACTTTTGAACCTTAAAATAAGACGGCGGCCGACTTGAAATGTTGGAAGGCCTGGGACCAAATATATACGGGATGCGGCCGGCTACGGATGCGTCAGATCAGAAAGACGGTGGCCAGGCCGAGGAAAATGAAAAACCCCATGCTGTCCGTGGTGAAGGTCAGCAATACGCTGGAACCGATCGCCGGGTCCCTGCCCAATTTCTGCATCGCCAGCGGCACCATCATGCCGACCAGCGCGCCCACCACCAGGTTAAGCAGCATTGCGCTGGTCATGACCAGGCTCAGTGGCATGCTGCGATAGAGAAGATAGGCGAATATCCCCGCCACGCCACCCCACACCACTCCGTTGAGCAGGCTGATGGCCAGTTCCTTCCCGATCAGGCGGCGCGCGTTGTCCGGCGTCACCTGGCCGAGCGCCAGGGAGCGAATGATCAACGTCGTGGTCTGGTTGCCGGAGTTGCCGGCAATGCCCGCTACGATGGGCATCAACGTGGCCAGCGCCACCAGTTTCTCGATCGTTCCTTCAAAGGCGCCGATCACGCGGGAAGCAAAGAAAGCGGTGCCCAGATTGACCGCCAGCCACAACCAGCGGTTCTTGGCACTCTTCCACACCGAAGCGAAAATATCTTCTTCCTCGAGCAAGCCGGCATGGCTGAGTTGCTCGGCCTCGTTTCGCTCGCGGATGAAGTCAACGACCACGTCCACGGTTACGCGCCCGACAAGCCGGTTGCTTTGGTCGACCACCGGAGCGGACACGAGGTCGTAGCGCTCGAACGATTGCGCCGCCTGCTGCGCCTTGTCGTCCGGTGTCAGCGTGATGTACCCGGTGTTCATCACGGAACCGACCAGCACCTCCGGATCGGTCACGATCAGGCGATTGATCGGCAGGACCCCCTTGATGACGTCGTCGCGATCCACCACGAACACCTGGTCGGTATGGTCGGGAAGCTCATCCATGCGGCGCAGGTAACGCAGAACCACTTCGAGGCTGACGTCATCGCGCACCGACACCATGTCGAAATCCATTAGCGCGCCGACCGAGTCCTCCGCATAGGACATGGCGGCACGCAACTGCTCGCGCTCCTCGACGGACATCGAATGCAACACGTCATCGACCACGTCCTGCGGCAGGTCGGGAACCAGGTCGGCGATTTCATCGGTATCGAGCTGTTCCGCGGCGGCCACCAGCTCGTGCGCATCCATGTTCTCGATGAGTGTCTCGCGCACCGAATCCGAGACCTCGAGCAGGATTTCGCCGTCGCGCTCGGCCTTGACCAGGTCCCAGATGACGAGGCGCTCTTCGAGCGGCAGCGCTTCCAGGATGTAGGCGACGTCGGCAGGATGGAGCTGGTCGAGCTTGTTTTGCAGCTCGGCGAGATTCTGTTTGTGGACGAGCGACTCCACCAGATCATGGCGGGGCATGTCCTGCTTGTGGACCATGTTCTCCACGATCGTGTGCTTCTGCAGCAGGGCCCTGACCTGCTCGAGGGCCTCCTGCACGCTTTGCGTTCGCTTCTTTTTCCTCGCGGACTTGGCCATCGCTCAAACCGGATCTAAAGATGCGGCAAAGGATACTGCATGTTTGCATTTCGCCCATGACGCAGCCGCAGAAAATAAAACGGGGCTTGGATGCCAAGCCCCGCCCTGACTGCCGGGCGCCGTCCCGGCGCCGCCAACTACTGCTTAACCGGCGTGCGTGTCGCCTCCCAGGAAATGAATTCCAGGCCGTTGTCGCGCTTGGCCCAGATGCTGTGGAATCGGATTTCCACCGCCATGTCCTGGCCCTTGACGGTCACGTCGAAATTTCCCAGGCCGGAGATGATCGCCACGCAGCCGTAGGTGCGCACCGTGACGTCGCTGCGCCGCATGACGCGATATTTGACCGTGCCGGACTTCATCGAATCGATGTAGCTCGCCTTGGTGTCCACCACGGCGGACGAATGGATGTAGACGAGATCATTGCCGAGCAGCTTTTGCAGCGCGCCGTAATCGTCGCCCATCTGGGCTGCGTAGCGCGCGTCCTCCGACGCCAGCGCCTCGTCGGCAGTCACCGGACCGCCACAGTCCCCGGCCAGCGCCGGCATGGCGCCGGTGACGCCCAGAATTGCAAAACCAAGAAGCAGACCAGAAAGCCGTTTCATGATTCCTCCCTGTTATGGTTATTGGATGGTGATTGGTAAGTACCGGCGCCGCGACGCCGACCCCCTATTAAACGCCATTCCTTCACGACGGTGTACAACGTCGATTGATTTACGGCAAAAAACGGCGGTTGGTGTTATTGCGGCGTCAACACGGCAAGCGGCTTGGCATCGCAAACCACCTTTTTCCCTGCCAGGCGCGCCGCAAAAATCGACAGCTTGCCGGCTTTCCAGCCGTAGCCGTAACGCTTCCTGTCGTCGCCCTTCTTGTCTGCCTCCCCTTTGGCCGCGCTTTCGCTTTGCAGGTAATCGCAACTGGCTCCCGGGTCGTTCAGGGACAATTCGTAATTGAACTTCTGTTCCGGCCACGTCGCTTCGCCGGCTTCGCTGAAGGTCCAGGTCCGGCCTTTTTCGTCGCCATATTTCCCGGCAATGACGAAGCGGTTCAACTGCGGGCTTAATTCGCCCGCCAGCGGTACATAATCTGCCCACTTGCCCTTCATGAAGTCAGGCTCGGCAAAGCGCAGCCGGTCGAGTTTGCCCTGGGCGTTCCTGGTCGCTTCGAAGCGGATGAATTTCACTTCGCTGCTCGAGACCGGCTTGTCGTCGGCACCGACCACCAGCCGGTAAGAGCCCGGCTTGCCATCGGGTTCCACGTCCAGCACTGCTTGCAGCGAGGCCTTGTTGAAATCGGTCACCACGATCGGATAGGCACGGCCGTCGCGCCGGATTGCAATGACCACCGGCGGCGTTTTTTTTGCGGCGGCATGCGGACTCTTCAGCGCCGCCAGCACGCTCAGGTAGGCTTCATTGATCCAGATGCCTTCGATGTCCTTGATGAATATCCGGTCTTTGCGCACCACAGGCTTCTGCGCCGGCGGATCCCCGGCAGACGAGGGGACGGCGGCAGCGGCGAGAAAAAATACGGCAAGGATGCCGGAGAAAAACATGAAACGAGGATGCATGGCTGATTTCCCGAAAGTCATGAATTGTTGTGGGCAACAGCGGGCCGCAATTTCCAGAGCGCAGTGGCCTGCTCGAAAGCGTGGGCGATTTGCAACACGCCGAAATCGTCCTGGAGGCGGCCGACGATCTGCAGGCCGACCGGTAGCCCTTTGCGGCTGAATCCGCAAGGCACGGACACCGCCGGTGCGCCGGTTACAGTGATGCGGGAACAGGAACGCATCCAGTCGATGTAAGTATCGAGCTTGACGCCGTTGATTTCGGTTGGGTAGGGCACCTCGACAGCGAACGGCAGGACCTGGACGACCGGTGCGACAAGGAAATCGAATTTCCCCATGAACTCGCGCATGCGATGGAACAACTGCGTGCACTGTACTTCCGCCGCACCGACTTGCGGGCCGGTGAGCCGCGAACCCTGCTCGATGTTCCAGATGACCGTGTCCTTCATCTGGTCGCGCTTGCTCTTGAGCAATTGGCCATACGACAACTCCATGTTCCACGCGCGCATGACGCCGAATATATTGTCCGCATCGCGCAGGTCCGGCGTGGCGTCTTCCACGACGCAGCCCAGTTCCGTGAAGATGCCGCGTTGCTTCTCGGTGATTTCGCTGACTTCGGGTTCGAACGGCAGCCCGCCCAGGTCGCGGCTCCAGGCAATGCGCGCACCCTTGAAATCCCGGGCGAGCGGGCGATTGAACAGCACTGCCGGATCCTGCAGCGAGGTGGGCGCGCGCGGGTCCGGGCCCGCAATGGCCGACATCGTCAGCGCAATATCCTGCACCGTGCGCGCCATCGGGCCCACGACCCCCATGGGGAACCAGGCGGAAAGGCTGGGCCAGTTCGGCACGCGGCCCGGCGATGGACGCAGCCCGGCGACGTTGCAGAAACTGGCCGGGTTGCGCAGGCTGCCCCCCAGATCGGAGCCGTCGGCAATCGGTATCAGTCCGCATGCCAATGCGGCCGCGGCGCCGCCACTGCTGCCGCCGGGGGTCTTGTCCAGGTCATAAGGATTGCGGGTCGCGCCGAAAAGCGGATTGAAGGTCTGCGAACCGGCGCCGAATTCCGGAACATTGGTCTTGCCGATGGTGATCGCGCCGGCCTTCTTTAACCGTTCGACGACAATCGTATCGACGTCCGGCACGAAGTCCCTGTAAATCGGCGAGCCAAAGGTGGTGCGGATGCCCCTGGTCACGGCCAGGTCCTTGTGCGCCACCGGCAATCCCGCCAGCGGACCGGGGTCATCGCCGCGCGCAAGCGCCGCATCCACCGCCCTTGCACCGGTGCGCGCCAGGTCGGGCAGGAAGGTTACGATGGCATTGACTGCCGGATTCACCCGTTCGATCTGCGCGATATGCGCATCCATGACCTCGACGGCGGACAGTTCGCGCGAACGGATGCGGCGCACCAGTTCATGGGCCGGCAGGAAGCAGATCTCTTCGGAATTCATCGCTGGCGATTCGGGAAAGGCGCCCATGGTAGCCGAATCCTTCGCCCCTGATCGATCGGTACGATCGGAACGCTCGAAAGGGTGACGAGCCCAGCACTCAACGCGGCGCGACGGCCGAAGAACGCATCAGCGCGTCACGTTCCGCCGCCCACGGCGCCGCCGCGTCGAACTCCACCTGCATGCCCTCGACCTTGATGCCCGCACGCTTGAAGACCGCCTCGTAGTCCGGGTAGCCGTTGCTTTCGAACTGCGCGCGGACGAGGTCGCCGAATATCGAGGTGCCGGTCAGTTCGTCGAGCCGCGCGATGATTTCCTGCGCGCTCCAGCGCCGCGCTTCCGCGGCGCAGCAGTACGACAGTTGTTCCAGCGCGCCGCCGAGCGACTGCTTGCCGCCGGTCTGTTCGCGCAACCGCAGGTCTGCGTCAAGCATCATCGCCGCTCCTGCCCAATACACGCGCAGATAGACGCCATTGGCCACGCGTTCGTTGGCACGCGCAAGATTCAATTCCGGCGCGGTGCGCTCGCCGCTCTGAAACCCCGACCGCATGCGTTGCCAGGCCTGCTCCACGCTGATCGCGCCGCCGCGCGCCATCAACACGTTCTGCAGATACGTCGGGATGCCCTCGTAGAGCCAGGCGTCACGGGAAACGACATAGGGCAGAAAGAGGTGCGACATTTCGTGAGTCAGGCTCCAGTCGCGCTCGAAGTCCTCCGCCGGGCGGGCCATGTTGATGAACAGATGCACGGCGGGACCGCCGCCCCGTGCAACGTAGGCCCACGGAACGGGCCCGCGGCCGCGCGGCGTCGGCGCCACCACGACCTGCAGCGACGCGACCGGAAAACGGCCATAAAGCAATGTCACGTTGCGGGCTGTGTTCTCGATCCACTTCTCGAGTTGCGCCTGCCTTGCTTCGGGCGCGTTGAGCACGGCCACGTGCAGAACAGCGCCCGGCACTTCGATATCCCGCGGGGTGAAATGTCCGAAGGCCACTATGCCGGGCCAGTTATAGGGCGTAGCACCCGCAAGAAAGACCGGTCGCCCTTCGCTTCCCGTCTTACGTTGCCATGGCGCCGAGACTTCCACACCTGATGGCAAGCGGAAAGTCAGTTCGATGGCCGCCCCCGGCTCCTGCGGACGCCATAGCCAGTCGCCGATCGAAGTCAGCATGTTGCGTCCAATCCGACGGGTCTCCGGTCCCCCTGCCTGCACGTTCGTTTGAGATGGTTGCAGCTTCACCTGATAGTCCAGGCAGGTGTTTACACCGGTTGCGCCGAGAATCACCTTATCGCCCGCCGGTTCGATCAGCCGTTCACCGATGCGCATCGACTCCAGATAGAACCTGGCGCCATCGGACTCCGCGACCAGCGCTTCCGGCGCATTGCCATCGAAACATGCGCGCACCGCAACCCGCTCGAGCGACGGGTCCACACTGACTTCATAGCGGTGCACGGATGCCGCCTGGACTGGCGCGTAGAGCAGCGCCGCGGCCACCGTGACGAGCGACGCAAGAAGTAGCCGGGTCACTGGATCACGGTCTGAATGCCGATGCCGCGCGCCATGAGCGTGGCCATCAGGGGAATGAAGGCGAACAGGACCAGTTCCACGAGGACAAGCCGGCGCACCCTCTGCACCTGGTAATCCGCCGCCACATTGGCTGCACCGGCTTTGACACCGCGCAGCCAGCGCAGATATTGCAGCGTGGGGGGAACGGATATCAGGCCCACTGCGACGAACAGCGCGAGTTTGACGTAGAACACCGGATTATGCAGATAGAACGCCGCGCCCTTGCCGTACCAGACGACGCGTGCTGCGCCGCTGCCCAGTGCCAGTATCGCCGCGATCATGTAAAACAAATCGAGGCGCGCCAGTTGGCGAATGCGAGCGCCGGTCATGCCCGGCATGCAGATCATGTACTCGACGACGAGAATGACGGCAATCGACATCATCGCGACGTAGTGCAGGTAAGCAATCAACGCACTGGCCATTCACTCCTCCTCGCTCGCAACCGCGGCGGCGCCCATGACCGCATCGCGCAGACGCGCTTCCCTTTCTTCAGCGGAAAATTCGATGCCGCCGGGACCGATCGAGATGCCAAGCGCCTTGTAAGTTTGCGTCAGGTCGGGAAAATTCTTCGACGCAACATGCTGGTCGTAGATCTCGCCGAAAATTCCCGTGCCCGTCACTTCGTCGAGTTTGTCGAACAATTGCCGCGCGCTCCAGGCACGATCGGCCGTCGTGCAGCATTCGTTCAACGCCGCCAGCGCGGTGTCCAGCGACTGCTTGCCCGCCGTGATCTGCCGCAACCGCACGTCGGCGATCAGCAACATGGCTGCGCCTTCCCAGTAGACGCGCATGTAAGTGTCGTCCCGATACATGCTCTCGGTCGCCTGCGCAAGCGTCAGTCCATGTGCGCTGCCCATGCCGCGCACGAAGCCTGCATGCAGGCGGTGCCACGCTTCGGAGGCTGTCATGCGCCCGCCGCGCGCGCGCAATACGTTCTGGTAGTACGTCGCCACGCCCTCAGACAGCCAGATGTCGTCGGAATTTACATAAGGCAACAGCAGGTGCGAAAGCTCATGCACCGCGGTCCAGTCTTCGAAAAATTCCTTCATGGGCCGCCGCTGGTTGATGAAGAAATGCGCGGCGGGACTGCCGCCGCGAACCACGTAGGCCCACGGCGTCGGCTCGTTGCCGCGCGCGCCGGGCACGACCAGAATCTGCGCCTGGGATTGCGGAAAATGTCCATAAAGTTCCGCCACCATGCGCGCGGAATCCTGAATCCAGGCTTGCATTTTCTCGACGTCCGCGGCCGGCGTTGCGTCCAGCACCGCCAGCCGCAATCGCGCGCCACCGACGTGGATTTCCCTTTCCTTGAAGCGGCCGAACGCCACCGAGGCCGGCCAGTCGTAAGGACTGCGCCCGGTACGGAATACGGCGCGATCGCCGTGCGGCGCGACCGGCGCCCAGGGCACCGAAACGGCGATGCCTTCGGGAAGAACAAACGTGATGTCGATGTCTTCATCCACGTCGAGTTTTTCCGGACGCCAGAACCAGATGCCGACCGAAGTCAAAAGGTCTTTGCCGAGGTGATGGATCTTGTCTCCGGTGCGGTCGTGCTGCCTGATCGGCCGGGAAACGTCGACCCGATAAACGACACACCCATTCTCGGGCACGGACTTCAGGCTGATCGAGCCGCTGGGCTCGATGGATTTCCGGCTGCGCTCCACGCGAAATTCGGTCAGCGCCAGCGTGGCATCCAGGGATTCGGCCGAAAGGGTGGCAGGCGCGGCGCCGTCGAAACAGGCGCGAACGTTCAGCGTGGACAGGTCGGCATCGATGGCGACGGTGTACTTGTGCAGCCGCTCCGCGCTCGCCGCGCCGGCAGCAAGCAGGAGCATGGCCAGTGACACCCGCGCCACCGATACGACCCTGCCCGATGCCGCTGAATCTGATCGCCGCATTTTCACCTGCTTCCGCCGGATCTACCGGGTGTCATGTTACCTCCGGACTCTGCATCCGTGGCGACTGCGGAAGGTCCCGCACACGGCCCGGCTACGCCGCAAGCTTTGCGTCCGGCTCGTAGGATAGGTTGGGCGCGAGCCAGCGCTCTATTTCCTGCACGCTCACGCCTTTGCGACGCGCATAGTCTTCGACCTGATCGCGATCGATCTTGGCCACCGCGAAGTACTGCGCCTCGGGATGGGAGAAATAAAATCCGCTCACCGCCGCAGTCGGCAGCATGGCAAACGATTCCGTCAACGTGATGCCCACCTCGGCGGGGGCGTTCAGCAAGGCGAACAGCAGGCCTTTCTCGGTATGTTCCGGGCAGGCTGGATAGCCGGGCGCGGGGCGGATGCCGCGATATTTTTCGCCCACTAACTCCTCGACGCTCAACGCCTCGTCGCGGGCGTAACCCCAGAATTCGCGGCGCACGCGCAGGTGCATGAGCTCCGCAAAGGCCTCCGCCAGGCGGTCGGCCAGCGCCTTGAGCATGATCGCGTTGTAGTCGTCGTGCTTCTTCTCGTACCCGGCGACGCGCTCGTCGATGCCGATCCCGGCTGTGACGGCAAAGGCGCCGATGTAGTCGCGTACGCCACTGGCCTTTGGCGCCACCAGGTCGGCCAGGCATTGGTTCGGTTTGTCCAGCGGTTTGACCATTTGCTGCCGCAGGAAATGGAAGGACGTGACGATCTGGTCGCGCGATTCATCCGCGTAAACCTTGACATCGTCGCCGACGCTATTGGCTGGAAACAAGCCGATCACAGCCGCGGCGCCGAGCCATTTCTCGGCAATGATCCGCGCCAGCATTTTTTTCGCGTCATCGAAAAGGTTGCGCGCGGCTTCGCCAACGACCTTGTCCTGCAGGATGGCCGGATAACGCCCCGCCAGTTCCCAGGTCTGGAAGAACGGTGTCCAGTCGATCACCTCCGCGATCTGTGCGAGCGGATAGTCGCGGAACACCTTTACGCCGGTCATCGCCGGCACCGGCGGCACGTAGGTTTTCCAGTCCGTTTTCAGGCCGTGCCGGCGCGCCTCGGCGATCGGGTAGTGTGGCCCTTGTCCCTTCTTGCCCTTGTGCTGGCTGCGTGTCTTTTCCGCCTCGTCCTTGACCTTGCGCATGAAGTCATCGCGCAACTCCTTTGACAGGAGGCTGGTACATACGCCGACGCTGCGCGACGCATCGGGCACCCACACGGTCGTACCGGAATAGTTCGGTTCGATTTTCACCGCAGTATGCACGCGCGAAGTCGTCGCCCCGCCGATCAGCAAAGGCACATGGAAACCCTGGCGCTCCATC
>JANXVW010000059.1 GCA_025351455.1 Betaproteobacteria bacterium
ACACCGGCGAGGGGTTCTCCCGGAAGGCGCGACGTATAGAAATAATCAATGTTACTGGCCTCGCGGTCGAACAGATTCAGCACGTCCATGCTCAGTCTCAAGTTTTTCTCCAGGAGATAACCAGCACGAATATTAAGTTCAGGTCTGCCCATCCTTGCCCGTGGGCATGCGTGCGCAGATTGACGGGTACGCCGGCGACGGAAATGGATAGGTCGGTACCATGGTCCAGATTGTAGCCACGCAAGAAATACTGGTTGGCTTTTCCCTCGCCGCTGTGCTGGCTGATGATCACGCCAGGAATAAATTCCAAGACCTCCCCTGGACGAGTGATCGGGCGCGTGACAACGCGCCTTGATGTCACCGCTCCTTCGCTGGCCGCTTCCGACGATCCGACTTCGGTGTCGTAGTTGCCAATGACTTCCACTTCGGGCACGGTCGGCGCCGGCTCGGCTGAATTTGCTGTGGTTGAAAAGATGGCCAGGCTGATGACTGACGCGCCAAGGGCCCCCGTCGCGCGGGCAAGGACCCTCCCCTTTAGTGCTTTTTTAATTGATAGCGCCACCGCGCCCCTCGGGTAGGAAAATTACCAGTAATTATAGGAAATACTGTTTATCTATATATTATTTAACATTTTATTATGTGAGAAGACTTTAATATTTATCATAATATAAATTGCCACAGGTTTCCTGTAAACCCCTTGGGTGAAATCCTGGGCTTCACCGGTCTCGTTTCCTACGTTTTTGGGTAATATCTCACCCGGAACATATAAGAGGACATCCCGATGGATCGCTTCACCATTTCACTGAATGAAGATCTGGCAAAGCAGTTCGATGAATTGATTGGCCAGAAGGGGTATCAGAACCGTTCGGAAGCGGTGCGCGACATGCTCAGGACGGAGCTCGAATCGGCGCGCCTGGAAAAACAGGAAGCGCCTTATTGCGTCGCTTCGCTCTCCTACGTCTACAGCCATCACGCCCGCGACCTGACCGAGCGCCTCACCGATCTGCAACACCAGCACCATCACCTCGTGCTGTCATCGATGCACGTCCACCTGGACCACGACAACTGCCTGGAGACCGTCATTCTTCGCGGCGCCACCGGGGAGGTGAGCAAGTTCGCGAATGAACTCATGGCCGTGCGCGAAGTACGCCACGGCAAAGTCAATATCGTGCCCGTGGAAATGGATGACCACGGCCACGATCACAGCCATGGTCCCCGATCCCACCAGTATCACGTGCATACCCGTCCGCGTACCTGATTCACCCGGCGCATAGGCCCTATGCCGCGCAAGCGCTGGACATGATTGCGCGCAATCCCTAGATTTACGTTCCCAGAACCCCGCGTCGTCGTCTCGCAATCGTCCCGTCAAGAGGAATTCAATGGCATCCAGACCCCTGTTGTTTTCGCCGCTCATCCTTCGCGGCGTCACTCTCAAGAACCGTGTCGTCATATCGCCGATGTGCCAGTACTCTGCGCGCGACGGCATGCCCGATGATTGGCATTTCGTCCATCTCGGCAAAATGGCGACGGGCGGTGCCGGCCTGATCTTTACCGAGGCCGCCGCCGTCGAACCCGAAGGCCGCATCACCTACGGCGATCTGGGCATCTGGTCCGACGCGCATGTCGCGCCCTACAAACGGATTACCGATTTCATCAAGGCCAATGGCGCGGTCCCGGCCATTCAACTTGCCCACGCCGGCCGCAAGGCCTCGATGCAAAGGCCTTGGCATGGCAATGGCCCGATCAACGATACCGATCGCGCTCGCGGGGAAGGCACATGGAGGGTCGTCGCACCGAGTGCGATCCCGATGGACACCGGCTGGCTGGTGCCGCAAGAACTCAGCCTGGACGACATCCGCAGCGTGCAGGCACGCTGGCGCGATGCTGCAATACGCTCTCTTGCCGCAGGGTTTGAAGTCATAGAAATGCATTCGGCGCATGGCTATCTCGGCCACGAGTTTCTCTCGCCGCTATCCAACAAGCGCACCGATCAGTATGGCGGCGACTTGAAGGGTCGCATGCGTTACACGCTCGAGCTCGCTGAGATCCTGCGTGCCGCGTGGCCGCAAGACAAGCCGCTGTTCGTGCGCATCTCATCGGTAGACGGCATCGAAGGCGGCTGGACGCTGGATGACTCGGTGACGCTGGCAAAAGAACTGGCCGCTCGCGGCGCGGACGTGATCGACTGTTCGTCCGGCGGCTTGCTCGGTTCCGCAACCGCGGCCCGCATCAAGCGCAGCCCCGGGTTCCAGGTGCCATTCGCGGAACGGTTGAAGAAAGAAACCGCCATCAAGACCATGGCGGTCGGATTGATCCTCGACGGCCCGCAGGCGGAACAGATACTCAAGGACGGCCAGGCGGATCTCATCGCCATCGGCCGCCAGTCGCTTTACAACCCGAATTGGGCCCTGCATGCGCAAGTCGCGCTCGGCGCACAAGGCGAGTATGAAGACTGGCCGGTGCAGTACGGATGGTGGCTCGACAAGCGGCAGCACATTCTGACCGATGAAGCGAAACAGAAGATTGCGTGAGGGACGCCGTGACTATCGTGACTGCGTGACTGTCGTAAAATCCGGCACGTTAGATACGATAGTAGTTGCGACATGACCTAAAGGTCAGTCTTCACTGAAACTACTCTTCGCTCGTTTTCACGTAGTCACGACAGTTACGGAGCTTCAAATGGCCATCGACGCAATGAATCACTTTACGGTGTTGACGAAGGACCTCGACGCCACGCGCAATTTTTATGTCGGCATCCTCGGCCTCAAAGAAGGCTATCGCCCGCCGCTGGGTTTTCCGGGCACATGGCTGTACGCCGGCGCTCAGCCGATACTGCATGTCGTTGCGGGCCGCCCATTGCCGGAGCCGCCCGCCGGCGTGCTCGACCACATGGCATTTTCCGCCTCCGATTTACCTGGCGTCGTGGCCAAGCTCAAGTCGAACGGCATCAAGTACGATTTGCGCAAGCAGCCCGACTCGGGCGTGTGGCAGTTGTTCTGTTTTGATCCGAGCGGCGCGCGAGTCGAACTGGATTTTTCCGCAAACGAAACAGTTACTGCCTGATTCGCACCAAGGCTGCGACCGGCCTCCGGCTATTCCCCGCGGAACTAACGAACGCGCACGGCCGGAATTTTCTCGAATTCGGTCTTGAGGAATTCCGTGAAGGCACGGACCTTGGCGGACACGTGCCGCGCCGACGGATAGACGGCATTGATTTCCGCAGGGGGCGGCGCGAAGTCGCGCAGTATTTCCTGGATTTTGCCCGACTTGAGGTCGTCCTCGATCAACCACGCGGGACTCGCCGCGATGCCCAGATCGGCCATGACCGCTGTCCTGATCGCCTCGCCATTGTTCGCGCGCAAGGTGCCCGAAACCCGGACGCGGATTTCGCCGTCCTTGCCGTGGAAAATCCATTCATTGCCCGTGGACAGATAGGCGTACAGGATGCAGTTGTGGTCCACGAGGTCTTGTGGCGTTTTCGGCGTTCCGTTTTTTTTCAGGTAGGCCGGTGTCGCGATGATGCAGCGCTCGGAGGTGCCGATGCGCCGCGCCGCAAGATTCGAATCCATGAGCCGGCCGATGCGAATCGCCACATCGACGCCCTCTTCCACCAGGTCCACGAAGCGGTCGGCGAAAGCCAGGTCAATCATCAGGCCCGGGTGCATGGCCTGGAATTTCAGCACCAGCGGGCCCAGATACATCTGGCCCAGGCCGATGGAGGAATTGATGCGCAGCACACCGGTCAACTGCGTCTGCAGCACACCGAGGTTGGCCTCCGCTTCATTCACCATATCGAGGATGCGTTTCGAACTCTCGAAGTAGGCCGAACCTGCCTCCGTCAGGGACAACTGCCGGGTGCTGCGATTGAGCAGTCGCGTTTTCAGTTGCCGCTCGAGCGCCGTCAGTTGTTTACTGACAGTCGGTTGCGTCATGTTCATCTCGCGCGCCACCGCCGAAAAGCTGCCCGTCTCGACGATGCGCACAAATAATCCCATTGCCGTGAATCGGTCCATTTGCGTCCTCACTCATGCTTCCACGGCATGAATCATATGCGAGTTGCGGACTTCTTGTTTGGGCTGGAAAGACCTACATTTGCTGCCATGCAACAATTTCTGTTGCCAATTCGACTGAATTGAAGGGAAACGAGATGAAAACAGCAAAATGGGTCGCAGCTGCGCTCTTA
Organism: Betaproteobacteria bacterium; assembly: GCA_025351455.1. Lineage (GTDB taxonomy): Bacteria > Pseudomonadota > Gammaproteobacteria > Burkholderiales > JACQAP01 > JACQAP01. The sequence continues at coordinate 4,184 of JANXVW010000059.1, forward strand.
CTGATGGCCACCGGCGCTTTTGCCGAAGAATGGAGCACTGTGGGTCATGAGGGCAATGAAACGGTGTTTGTCGACCGCACCAGCATTTATGAAGTGGGCAATCTGAAAAAGGCGCGAGTGCTGCGCAGCTTCAGCCAGGTCCAGACGGTTGGCGACACGGCGTTTCCGCACAAGTCCGAGATCATGCTGTACGCCGTGCGTTGCGAGGACCGCAGCCTTGGTTTCGAGCAATGGACGATGACTGCCGGTGAAATCGGCACCGGCGCCACGGTGTGGTCCGGCGAGATCGAGAAAGCGTCGCTGTATCGCGATCCGACCGACCCGACGTTCGTGAGCATGATCGCCACAGTCTGCAACGGCTGAGCCACGGCCGCCAGTGCCTTAGGAAATCTCACCGCAGAGGCACGGATACCCGACGTGTTACACACGTAGGGTATCCGCGCCTCTGTGATGAGTACCGCCTTCTTAGTTAGTCTTGCCCCCAGTCGAAGGGCCAAGCGTGCCCTTGCCCGCTGGCGGCGGCGTGGGTTGCGGCGGCGGCGTAGCCGCCGGCTTGCGCTGCCCGGCCTTGTAGTATTCGATCCAGTGGTCGATCCCGCCTTCTTTCGCCTTCTCCGCGGCATCCTTCTGCGCCGCGGCATCACACGAAAAAATCAATGCCGCGATCGCCACGGCGATCACGAATCCTTTTTGCTCATGCATGCCTGGTACACCATGTCCCCGAAAGACTGCGCCGGGAGCATTGCGTTGCTGCTGCCTTTCCAGTTTGTCAACCAAGCATAGGCTTCCGCAACGATGTTCGTAACGAAGTCGATTTCGTTCGGCGTTTCGTCGCCATGCCACTTGATGCTGACTTCCTCGCGTGGCTTGCCTTGTTCGAAGAAGTAGTAAGCCGCAACCTGCAACTGGGTGGTATAGACGCACAACTCGGTCTGGTTCATCTGCGTGAATCGGTCGGCATGCGCCAATGAGGATGCGAGTACCATGCATGCGAGCAAGAAACTTTTAATCATTGCGGCCCTCTGAATGTAAGGTAGAAAATATCGTGACGCAACGCAAAATCAGTGTAGCAGAACGCAATGCGCGAGCAGCGGTTTGCCGTCCGGCTGCGTGGCGATTCGCGCAGGGTCGCGGTTGAGAAACAAGGAGACCATGATGAACCGAAGGCTGGCCTGTGCAATCGGGCTCTTCGTCCTGGGCAACATGTGGGCCGTCCAGGGCATGGCGCATTCGCTGACAAAAAACGAATGCAACGAAGGCGGCGAATTCATCCGCAATGCCGCACTCGCGCGCGACAACGGCATTACGCGCGAATTTTTCGTCAACAGGCTCGTCGAGGACTTGATGATGATCCAATCCTATCCGCCGTCCATGCGTTGGTTTGTGCAGGATGCCAGCGACGAGAAATTCCTCAGCGAGGCGGTTTTCAAGGTCTTCGATGAGCCGGTGAAGGCAGAACAGCATGAAGCGTCCTTCGTCGGCGCCTGCCTGGAGAGGGTCGCGTTGGGCGACGGCTTGAAAATCTGATTTTCGCTCATGGCTGGCTTCAGCTTACGACGGCATTGTCGCGTTGCCGCGCGGTCATTGGCGTGTCCGTCCTGAATTTCGGAAAATAGGCCGGATAGTCGCGCGCGACGAAATCGATCAAGCGCTCGCGCACGAAGCAGCGCAGGTCCCAATTCCGCGATGCAGAACCTGAGCTGACCAGCACCCTCAATTGCACTGCGCGCTCGCTCGTTTCCGTGACCTGAATTCCACAGACGCGGCCGTCCCAATTCGGATTGCCTTCGCACAGCCGGGCCAGCTCGTGGCGCAGTGGCTCCACCGGGAAACCGAAGTCCACCCATAGAAACACCGACCCCAGGATCTGCGCCGACTTGCGCGTCCAGTTCTGGAACGGATGCTCGATGAACCACTGCAGGGGCATGATCATGCGCCGTTCGTCCCACAGGGCGACCACAACGTAGGCACTGGTGATTTCCTCAATCCGCCCGGATTCCCCCTCCACGATCACGACGTCGTCGAGCCGGATAGGCTGGGTCAGGGCGATCTGCAGGCCTGCCAGCAGATTGCCGAGCAAAGGCTTGGCCGCGAATCCGATAACCAGTCCGGCAAGCCCCGCGGACGCGAGCAGACCGGTGCCGATCTGGCGCACGCTCGGAAACGTGATCAACGCGCAGGCAATGCCGAATACCAGCGCGAAAAGCATCAAGGTGCGGGCCAGCACGCGCGTCTGCGTATGGATTCCACGCGCATACAGGTTGTCCGCCACATCGACGGGATGCATGAGCACCACGATTTGGCCGGCTGCGGCAATGATGCGCGCGATCAGCCAGGTGATCGCCGCGATCAGCAGAACGAGGGTGAGATGGCGAACAGCGCCGATCAGGTAGAGCGATTCAGGCGCGGCCTGCCAGACCGCCTGAAGGGCGAGCAGGGACAGCAGAAGGCGTGCGGGATCCTCGGCGCACTCCAGCAGCGTTTGCGCCATCACCCGCGTACGCAGCACCCGCTTGACCAATGCCAATGCGATGCGGAACGATACCGCCACCACCAGCAAGGCAAGCGCCGCAAAGACGGCTGGACCTGGCCAGGAATCGGACATCAGTTCGAAATGCACGGGCCGCCTCCGAGTTAATCCATCGTGGAGGTATAAGCAGCAACCGTACCCTGTGTTTGCAGGGGCGCATGCAGCGGTTGCGTCATATTTTCCCCCGAACAACTTACCGGTTGCCCGGTCATTCCTTCTCCGCACGTTTCTTTACCGATGCACCGCGCGCGCCCACTCCCGGCACAGCCAGCGCGCAATTTCCACATCTGCTCAGGATTGGGCCGGGGCCTCGCCTTCTTCATAGACGAGCGCCGCTCCAGGAAGCACATCCTGTGCATCGGCGACCAGCACGCTGCCGTACTGCAGGCGGCACACGCGGTTCGTGAGTACATTGCGCAGCACTGTGCCCTCCTGCAGGAACGGAATATCGACACGCGTGTCGCGCCATGTTCCGGTCCCGCAGGGAATCATGCCCATTTCGATTCCCATCGAGGAAAACATCCTGCCTGCGATGACAATCAGGCCCGCGCCCTGGTGGCGCCGCGCATAAGCCACAATGTTTCCCGCCCGCTCCCCCTGCGCCTGCAGCGGCGTGTAGCCGCCGTACAGGAACAGCCCCGGCCGCGCCTTGCGCACGGCGAGCAGATGCTTCACGAAATAAAGCTTTGTCCGGCCATCGTTGGGATGGTCGAACAAATGTTCCAGCCGCGGCGATTCGAGTGCCGCCAACAGCCGCCGCCGCAGCGCATAGTCGACCGGACGACGGTTGTCCGGGTCGGCCAGGGAAAAATCCCACAGTTCATTGCCCTGATAAATGTCCGGCACGCCGGGCGAAGTCAACTTCAGCAATGTCATCGACAAGCTGTTGAGCATGCCCAGCCAGATCAGTTTCCTGGCCGCCACACGGAATTCTTCCAGGAAAAGATTGCTGCCCGAATCCGCCAGCAGCGCCTGCACGAATTGCATGACGGCAGATTCATAAGCTTCGTTGTTATTGACCCAGCTCGTGTGGACTTTGGCCTCGCGGATGGCTTTGAGCATGTATTGTTCGACGCGACGCCGATAGTCCGCCAACGCCGGTTCTTCGAGGTCGCCGGCGGGGAAGCTGCCGATCAGTGTCTGGTAGAGCAGGTATTCATCATTGCGCGACGGCGCCGCTTCATCGTCGACCTCGCGTTTCCTTGCCCGGTTCATGCGACTCCAGCGGCGCAGCTGCAATCGCCACGCGTCCGGCGCTTCCGAAATCGCATCAATGCGCGCGCGCACGTCTTCCGAGCGCTTGTTATCGTGGGTCGACGTCGCCAGCATGGTATGCGGCCACTTTTGCGCCCGATCGGAACTGGCACCGTGAAACGCATTCACGCCATAGCCGAACGTCGCCGGATCGCCGCCGACGTCGTTCAACGAAATGAGCCGGTTGTAGACATAAAAACTGGTGTCCTCCACGCCCTTTGCCATCACCGGCGCGGTCAACTGCTGGAACTTGCGCGCGAAAAGCGAGGCCTCCGCGGTCAGCGACGGATTGCCGGCCGATGCCTCGCCCAGAACAGCCGATTTGATGAAATCGAAGACGCTGGTATCGACGGTGCGGCTGTGCCCGCGTGCAAGTCCTATGGCCCATTCGATGTAGCGCCTGTCTTCCGGCGCCACTTCATCCGCGATGTAGGTGCGGTAGACTGGAAACGCAACGATGACATCCGTCAGGGCGCGGCGCAGCGTGTTGAGCGTGAAATCCCGCGTGGACCGGTCGGCGCGGGCGAGGCGCATCAGGCGATTGGTCAGCACCGTCAATTCGCTCGCCAGGGCGCCACGCAGGATCAGTTGCTTCGAGCGCTGTGCGACTTCCGCGAACGCGGCATTGTCTCCGACGAAGGCCTGATAGATGCGCGTGATCCGCGATTCTGCGGCCGAATCGACGAACAGGCCATTGACGACGTTGGCAAAGCGATAGCCTGTGGTGCCGCTGACCGCCCAGCTTTCCGGCATGGCTTCGAATGGCGCGATGATTTTTTCTACGCTGACATAGAGTGGCTCGTTGACGGCCTCGATGCCGGGCACTGCCGGCGGCGCCAGGGCGCGCAGCCGGTCTTGCAGGCGCTGGAAGTACGCTGCGGGATCGAGCAGCCCGTCGGGATGATCGATGCGCAGTGCGTCCACCATGCCGGCCGACACCAGTTCGAACACCAGTTTATGAGTCGCCTCGAATACCGGCTCGTTCTCCATCCGCAAGGCAGCCAGGTCATTGATGTCGAAAAAGCGGCGATAGTTGATTTCGTCCGATGCCACGCGCCAGTAGGCGAGCCGGTAGGCCTGGGACTCCAGCAAATCGTGCAGTAAATCGAAACTCGCGGCATCGCCCTGTCGCCCGTTAAAAGACGCGACCGCCAGGTCCATCGCCCTGCGCACCGATGTGCGCGAATCCACCACAGTGGCCAGCCTGCGCTTCAAGTCCTCCTTCGCCGCGTTGCGCGCCGCTATGCGCTCCGCCGACAGGCCGCCGCGTGGCGCCAATCCCGCGAACGCGGACATCATCGCCGTCAGCTCGCCAAGCGCTTCAGGCGGCACGAACAGCGTGGATGCCGCACTCAGAACGTGGGTCAGGATGCGCGGGTACTCGCGCGGATCGATGGGAAAGCGGTGTTCGGCATAGTGGACGCGGAATTGCCCCGCGGTCGCATCGAATGCCAGCGTAAGTTCCCCTCGCGCCAGCAGGGCGCCATAATGGTCACCCAGTATCGCCACCAGTACCCGGTTTTCCAGATCCGGATCGGCGGGATGCCAGTCGATATCGAAGAAGTCCGCGTAGATCGAGGCCGGCCCGTTCTCCAGCACATCGAGCCACCACGCGTTGTCCGCGCCCATGATCCCCATGTGGTTCGGCACCACGTCGAGGATCTGACCCATCCCATGCCTGTGCAAACACCCCACGAATGCATCGAGTTCGTCACGTGTGCCGATTTCGGGATTCAGCGATTGATGATCGACGATGTCATAGCCGTGCGTGCTTCCGGACCGGGCGCGCAGATACGGCGAGCAGTAGACGTGACTGATGCCAAGGTCCGCAAGGTAAGGCACGATCGCCATGGCATCGATAAACCGGAAGCCCGCGTGCAGTTGCAGGCGGTAGGTCGCGCGCGGGATGCGTGACCTCGGCGGGCGCAGCAGCGCAGGTCCGGGCAGGGTGCGCGGCAAATCATCGGCTACGCCGGGGGTTCCCGGCTTCATTGCCGCGCCCGCCGAACCGGTGCGCCTGGCCTCATTCACGATTTTGTTCCAGGGCCCACCAGGCCGACCACGCCGACAATCCAACCTCGCCGGCTTGCCCTGCTTCGGGAAAAATTATGGTGCCGGGCGCAAGGGGTACTTGCATCCAGGCCGAATCCGAAAAATTGGCGCGCAGATGCAGCCGTGCGCCGTCCCCCAGGGTCCAATCCACCATCAGCCGCTGGCCTTCGACCTTGTACTTCGCTTCCCGCAGCGCGCCGCCCAGATGCGGCACGATCACCCGGCGCCGCAACTCGAGCAGATGGCTGTACAGGCTGTGCCAGTCAACGCCTTTCGTCATCGCAATCTCGTTCCAGTCCAGCTTCGATGCGGTGAACGTCGCTTGCGCACCCGGATCTGGAATGGAAGCCTGACCCGCCGGTGTGCGGAACTGCTCAAACTCGGCATACTCCGAACGCCGGCCGTGGACGACCTTCGAAGCCAGGTCGGGTTCGAAGTCGCAGAAAAACAGAAAAGGCGTGCCGGCGGCAAATTCCTCGCCCATGAACAGCATCGGGATCGACGGCGCCAGGAGCAGGCAGACGATTTCCAGGCGCAACACAGGCGCAGGCGTCAACGCCGACAGGCGTTCGCCGGTCGCGCGATTGCCGATCTGGTCATGGTTCTGCAAAAAATTGACGAACGCCGTCAGCGGCAGGCCCGCGGTCGCCTCACCCCGCTTGCGCCCCTTGCGGTAGGCAGACTCTTCGCCCTGATAGCTGAAGCCCTCCGCCAGCGTGCGGCCCAGCAGTTGCAACGGCTGATGCGTGTGATCCGAGTAGTAGCCCTCGGCTTCGCCGGTGGCGAGCACGTGCATTGCATGATGAAAATCATCGTTCCACTGTGCGGTGGCGTAACGCGGCTGGCCGCGGTCATTGCGCACCAGACGGCTGGCTTCATTGCGATCGTTTTCCAGGATCAGGTGCACCTGCCGTTCCAGTCCCGGCCCGTAGCGCACGGCAGCCAATAGTTCCGACACGAAATCCGGCGTCGAATCATCGACGATGGCTTGCACCGCATCCAGGCGCAGCCCATCGAAATGGAATTCGTCGAGCCAATAGAGCGCGTTATGGATAAAGAAGTCGCGTACGACGCGCGAGCGCTCGCCGTCGAAATTGATTGCCGCCCCCCAGGGAGTGGAATGCGCAGGATTGAAGAATTGCGGCGCATACGTCGGCAGATAATTTCCCTCCGGCCCGAAATGGTTGTAGACCACGTCGAGAATAACCATGAGGCCGCGCGCATGGGTTGCGGCCACCAGGCTCTTCAGATCATCCGGGCTGCCATAGGAAGCATCGGGCGCGAACGGCAAAACGCCGTCGTATCCCCAGTTGCGTCGCCCGGGAAAATCCGCAACCGGCATGAGCTCAATCGCGGTCACGCCCAGGCGCACCAGGTAGTCCAGGCGCTCGATGGCGGAGTCGAACGTTCCCTGCGGCGTGAAAGCGCCGATATGCAATTCGTAGATCACCGCCTCTTCCCACGGCCGGCCGCGCCAGTCCTGGTCCGGCCACTCGAAGGCATGGGGATCGATGACCACGCTTGGCGCATGCACGTCCCCCGGGTTGTAGCGCGAGGCCGGGTCGGGCACGTCGATGCGGTCGTCGATGCGAAAGGAGTAAGGCGTCCCGGCCGGGATTGCGTTCAGCGCCAGCGTATACCAACCCTCGCCGGTGGCAGGCATCGGAATCCGCATCGGTCCGCGCTCGAGCGTCAGGTCCAGTCTGACCGTGGAGGCACCCGGTGCCCAGAGCTGGAAGCGCACGACGCCGCGGCCGTTTAACTCGGCGCCAAACGGCATGTGGTGATGCCGCTTCATGGATTGGCGTCGATCCGGCGCAACAGCACGAGCGAGCGTCCCTGCAATGGATACTCGTTGCCGCCCGGCACCGCGCGCAGTTGCGGCCTGCCCGTCTCGAACGCCGTATCGATCTGCGGGAACCACTCGACGCTGTGTCCAAAGTCCGGCAAGCGAAAGCCGATGGTATCGTGGTGTGCGTTGAACAGCAGCAGGAAGCTCGCATCGTGGATCGGACGCCCGCGCCTGTCGGTTTCCTGCAACGACTCGCCGGACAGGAAGACCCCCAGGCAGCGCGCGAATTCCTTGTCCCACTCCGCCGCCGTCATTTCCGCGCCGTCGGGCTTGAGCCAGACGATGTCCTTGTCCGCGGCGCCGCCCACGGCCTCACCCTGGAAGAATGCCCGCCGCCGGAAGATCGGATGGTCGCGGCGCATTGCGATCATGCGCGTCACGAACTCCATCGTCTGCTTGCCTGCAATGTCGACGTTCCAGTCCGTCCATGCGATTTCGTTGTCCTGGCAATAGGCGTTGTTGTTGCCCTGCTGGGTGCGTCCGATCTCATCGCCGGCCAACAGCATCGGCACGCCTTGCGAGAGCAGCAGCGTGGCGATCATGTTGCGTTTCTGCCTTTCGCGCAGCACGCCGACCGCGGCGACCTCGGTCGGTCCCTCGGCTCCGCAGTTCCAGGACAAATTGTTGTCACTGCCGTCACGGCCTTCTTCGCCGTTGCCTTCGTTGTGTTTGTCGTTGTAGGACACCAGGTCGTGCAACGTGAAACCGTCATGGGCCGTGATGAAATTGATGCTCGCGCTCGGCGTGCGGCCGTTGTGGCCGTACAGGTCATTCGATCCGGTCAGGCGGCGCGCGAACTCGCCGATCAATCCACCGTCGCCCTTCCAGTAAGCGCGCATCGTGTCGCGGTACTTGTCGTTCCACTCGGCCCAGCCCACCGGAAAATTGCCGACCTGGTAGCCGCCCTCGCCTAAGTCCCACGGTTCGGCGATCAGCTTGACCTGGGAGAGCACCGGGTCCTGGCGCAGGATGTCGAAGAATGCGCCCAGGCGATCCACTTCGTGCAGCTCCCGCGCCAGCGACGCGGCGAGGTCGAAGCGGAATCCGTCGACGTGCATTTCCATGACCCAGTAGCGCAGCGAATCCATGATCAGCTGGAGCACGCGCGGATGCTGCATGTTCAGCGTGTTGCCGCAGCCGGTGTAGTCCTGGTAGTAGCGCTTGTTATCGTTCACCAGCCGGTAATAGGAGGCGTTGTCGATTCCGCGGAAACACAGCGTCGGGCCGCACTGATTGCCCTCTGCGGTATGGTTATAGACAACGTCGAGGATGACTTCCATGCCGGCGCTATGCAGGGTCTTTACCATCGTCTTGAACTCGTCGACCTTGCCGGATGCGCAGTACCGTTTATCCGGCGCAAAGAAGCCGATCGTGTTGTAGCCCCAGTAGTTGCTCAGCCCGCGTTCGACCAGGTTGCGGTCGTCGACAAACGCGTGCACCGGCATCAGCTCGATGGTCGTGACGCCCAGGCGGACCAGGTGGTCGACCACCGCCGGGCAGGCCAGCCCGGCGAAGCTGCCGCGCAAAGCGGGAGGCACGTCCGGATGCAGCCGGGTAAAACCGCCGACATGCACTTCGTAAATCACCATGTCGGCCCACGCAATATCGGGGCTGCGATCATCGCCCCAGCTAAAAGCGCTGTCGATGACCTTGCTCTTCGGCATGCCGTTCGCGCTGTCACGCCGGTCGAACGACAAATCCTCGCGCTTGCCGCCGATGGTGTAGCCAAAATGCGCGTCGCTCCAGCGCAGCCCGCCGTCGATGCTGCGTGCGTAGGGATCGAGCAACAGCTTATGCGGGTTGAAGCGGTGCCCCTGCCCGGGTTGATAAGGCCCGTAAACCCGGTAGCCGTAGAGCAGGCCCGGGCGTGCCTCCGGCAGATAGCAATGCCAGATCTCGTCGGTGCGTTCCCTGAACGCGATGCGCTGGATTTCCCGCCGCCCGCGCTCGTCGAACAGGCACAGTTCGACTTTCTCGGCGTTCTCGCTGAACAGCGCGAAATTAACGCCCTCGCCGTCCCAGTGCGTACCCCTCGGATGGGAGCGCCCCGGCCAGACCGCGGTGACAGGCCGCGCCGCGGGTTTTACGCGAACGCGAAGGTCTTCAACAACTGGCGTATCGGTACGTTGATCCATTCCGGACGATTCTCCATTTCATGATTCAGATCCTGCAATGCCCTCTCTATCAAACACAGTGCGATGGCGGACTGCAGGGACTTCTCGTCCGCCGGTACCGATGCAAGTCCCCGCGCGGATCTGCGGTACCCGACGAGGAACGCGCG
>JANXVW010000118.1 GCA_025351455.1 Betaproteobacteria bacterium
GAGCACGACATGGACGCCGTTTTCGCCCTCGCCGACGTACTCACGGTCATGGTCAACGGCCGCGTGCTCGAGTCCGGTCCACCCTCACAAATCCGCGCCAGCCGCGCCGTACAGGAGGCTTATTTGGGGGTTGTTAGTGACTAGAACCTACACCCAACGCAGATCCGCAGAGGACGCGGAGGACGCAGAGATAGACCAAGAGAATGTTCAGTGGTAAGGCCTACTTTCCCTGTCGGATCATCCGTGGCAGCGACTGATAACCTTCTACGCAGGGCAATGGAGAACGCCAGCAAGGATTTGCTTACCGTTCTCTGCGCCTCTGCGTCGGGTTTTCCTTATGTCTAATGTGCTGATCGAAGCTAGAGGGATTCACGCGTACTACGGCGCGAGCCATGTATTGCATGGCGTCGATCTCGTACTGCGTCGCGGCGAGGCGGTCGGGCTGATGGGACGCAACGGTATGGGAAAAACGACGTTGCTACGCAGTATTCTCGGACTGCTGCCGCCCCAGGCAGGGGAGGTGAAAGTGCGCGGCGTGAACATGACGCATGCGGCGCCGCATCGCATTGCACGCGCCGGCATCGCCTACGTTCCCGAGGGGCGCGGCATCTTTGCAGACTTGAGCGTCGAGGAAAACCTGGTCATGGCGGCGCGTCCCGGAAGCGATGGCCAACGCGGCTGGACCTTGCCGCGGGTATTGTCCGTGTTTCCGCGGCTTGCCGAGCGCCTTGGCCACGGCGGCCAGCAACTGTCCGGCGGCGAGCAGCAGATGCTCACCATCGGCCGCGCGCTTTTGACCAATCCGGATGTGCTCATCCTGGACGAAGCGACCGAGGGACTGGCGCCGCTCGTCGCGCGTGAAATCTGGGCAATCCTCAGGCAACTGCGCGCCGCCGGCCTGTCGACGATCATCGTCGACAAGAATTTCTCGGCGGTCGCGTCGATGACAGACCGGAACATTGTTCTGGTAAAAGGGCGCGTCGTGATGCAAGGCACCGCCGCCGATCTGAAACGCGATCCGGAAGCGTTGCAGCGCCATCTGGGTATCTAGGCCATGGCCGCTGCGCTGGGTTAACATCGCGGCTCTCCGATTCCCGAGCCCGATCCGTGGATTTCCTGAAAGCCGGCGGCCATCGCCTCGAATACCAGATTCATCTGCCCGGCGACCGTGCCGGGGCGCATGTTGCTTCCGTTCCGACCCTGGTGTTCCTGCATGAAGGCCTCGGGTCCGTCGCCTTGTGGAAGCAATTTCCCAGGCAGGTCGCGGAGGCGGCCAACTGTCCTGCGCTCGTGTACTCGCGCCTCGGTTATGGCAAGTCGGCCAAGCTGGCCGCGCCGCGCGCAGTTGACTACATGCATCGCGAGGCACTCGACGTGTTGCCCGAAGTTCTGGGCCAACTTGGCATCGAAACACCGATTCTGATCGGCCACAGCGACGGCGCGTCGATTGCGCTGATCCATGCGGGGGCCGGCAAGCGCCCGGTGCGCGGCGTGGTCGCGATGGCGCCGCATGTGTTCGTCGAAGACATCACCGTGCGAAGCATCGCCGAAGCGAAAAGGACGTTTCAGAATACCGACCTCGCGCAACGGCTGGGCCGCTACCACGACGACCCCGACGCGACGTTCCGGGGATGGAACGATATCTGGCTGCATCCGGACTTCCGGGGCTGGAACATCGAAGGCTGCCTCGCAGACATTCGCTGTCCCGTGCTGCTGATCCAGGGCGAGGAGGACCAATATGGCACGGTGGCGCAAGTCGAGGCGATTGCGCGCCAGGTGTCGGGGCCGGTCGAGATCCTCATGCTGCCCGATTGCGCGCATTCGCCGCACCAGAGCATACAGAAGGATGCAACCGTCGCGGCGATCGCAGGCTTCGTAAGTAATCTGGGTAAAACGGGCTGACCCGTCTGTTACACTGAATTATATTTTTGAAAGAGCAGCAAATATGTTGAAAGGCAAATCCGCCATTGTCACCGGCTCCACCAGCGGCATCGGGCTCGGCATCGCGCGTTCGTTGGCGGCACAGGGCTGCAACGTCATGCTCAACGGTTTCGGTGACGCCACCCAAATCGAAAAGCTCCGCGCGGCCCTGGCTGCCGAACACAAAGTCACCGTGCTGTATTCGTCCGCGGACATGGCCAAGCCGCTGGAAGTCGCCGCCATGGTGGACCAGGTGGCGCGCCGGTTCGGCTCGGTGGATGTATTGGTGAACAATGCCGGCGTCCAGCATGTCGCGCCGGTGGATGAATTCCCGGTGGAGAAATGGGACCAGATTCTCGCGATCAATCTTTCCTCCGCGTTTCACGCGATCCGCATCGCGCTGCCGGGAATGAGAGCGCGCAACTGGGGACGCATCATCAACATCGCGTCAGCGCACGGGCTGGTCGCGTCGCCTTTCAAATCGGCTTACGTCGCCGCCAAGCACGGCCTGGTCGGGCTGACCAAAAGCGTCGCGCTCGAAGTGGCCGGCAAGGGCATCACCTGCAATGCGGTGTGTCCCGGATATGTGCTCACGCCGCTGGTGGAAACCCAGATCCAGGATCGCGCAAAGGAGCGCGGCATTTCGCGCGAAGATGCGATCAACAACGTCATCCTCGAACGCCAACCGTCGAAGGAATTCGTGAAAATAGAAGAGATCGCCGCGCTGACCGTGTTCCTGGCGGGTGATGCGGCCGCGTCGATCACGGGCGCCGCCTACTCCATAGACGGCGGCTGGACGGCGCAGTAACGCGAATGCGTTACTGCGGGTGATTGGTGATTGGTGATTGGTGATTGGTAATTGGTAATTGGTAATTGGTGACTGGTGACTGGTGACTGGTGACTGGTGATTGGTAATTGGTAATTGGTGTAAGTCCTAAAGCCTTATTCTTTTCACCAATCACCAATCACCAATCACGGCCTCCTGGCGCTGAACAGCGCCAGCGCGCAGCCAAGCGCCGCCGTTCCTGCGGCGAACATTCCCAACCCTGAAAATCCGCCAGCGGCGATGAGCGAGCCACCGACGGAGCCGGCCATCAACCAGCCGAGGCTGGCCATGGTGATGTTCAGGCCGAAGAGCGCGCTGCGAATTTCGCTCGGCACTTCGGCCAGCGTGGCCATCAGCGACGGGCGTCCCGCGGCATTCACCAGGGAATAGACGAATCCCAGCGCGACCGAGGTCGTGATGCCGGGATGCCAGGTGAGCAACGGCAGCGCGACCAATGCGGTCAGCGCGGAACCGATGGCGAAAACGCGCGCCCGGGAACGCGTGCGGTCGGCGATGCGTCCCCCGATGATGTTACCGATCAGGTTGCCGGCCGCGACCAATCCGAGTACGAGAGCCAAGGTGCCGAACGGCGTGTCGTAGGTGTGCTGCAGATAAGTGGGCAGAAAAATCGCGACAATCGCGAAGCACAGGCGCTCAGTGGTGCCGGCCGCGAGCAGCGCCATCAGCTTCGGTTTGAACAGCAGGGCGTAGGGTGGCTTCGGGCGCTGCGCGTGCGGATGCAACGGCGGATCAGCGGGGGTGGCCAGCCTCACGGCAATCGCGCACAACAGCACGAAGGCGCCGTGGGTCGCGATGGCACCGCGCCAACCGCCGAGCGTACCCAGCAGAGTGACCAGCGGCACGCCGAGAACCAGGGACAGCGACTGGCCGGTGATGACCCAGCTCATTGCGCGCCCGCGAATTTCAGGCGCGGAGTGCTCGGACACCACGGCATAGACCAACCCCATGAAGCATCCGCCGCCGATGCCGCTCAGAACCTGCCATGTCACCGCCGCGCCATAGCTGTCCGACGTCGCGAATCCCAGCCGCATCAACCCTATCAGGAAAATACCGCCGACCAGGATCATGCGCCGTCCGAAACGGTCCGCGATCACGCCGGCGATCAGCGACGCGGTTCCCCAGGTGAGTGCCTGAAGCGAAAACAGATGCGCGACGGCGGGCAAGGTGGTCGACAGGTCGCGGCTGATCGCGTTCAGGAACGGCGCCATGCTCGCCCCGGCCGATGTGACGAGGAAAACCCCGGCGCACAGCGTGATCAGCAGCGTCAGCATTTGGCGGGAGGTCATGAACGCAGTGATTGGTGACTGGTAATTGGTGATTGGTAAAAAGCAAGAAGGGAATCGCAACTGCGATTCCCTTCTTTGCTCAGCGACGTAGACCGATTTTACTAGGTAGGGGTCGCCAATTACCAGTTACCAATCACCAATCACATTTTTTTCCAATCCCCCGATTGCTCGAAAGCATACGCGGCGCGATAGATCGTCGCTTCGTCGTGATGTTTGCCGATCAGCATCATGCCGATCGGCAGGCCATCGACGAAACCGCAGGGCACGGTCATGGCCGGGTGATGCGTGATGTCGAACGGGCAGGTGTTGCCGATCATCTCGAGCGCGCGCACGAAATATTCCTCGCGCGAGCAGCCGGGCGCGGGCAGCGGCTGGGATTTCATCGGCATGGTCGGCATCAGCAGGAGGTCATATTTCGCCAGCTCGGCGTCGTAGGCTTCGATCAGCCGCTTGGTGATGTTCATCGCCTTGCCGTAGTAATGGCTGCCATGATATTTCTTGATGTACACGCCGAGCGTCGTGAGGACCTTGGTCGTTTCCGACAGTTCGTTCGCGCGCAACTGCCAGCCGTGCAGCTTGTCGATCAGGCTGGTCACGTAGAGATCCGGACGGCTCAGGCCGTAACCGTCGCCGAACATCATCGTCTGCGTAATACCCTCGACCCCGATCGGCGTCCATAGCACCGGACCGAGCAGATGCGCGGGAATGGAGATTTCCTCCACCGTCGCGCCGAGCTTCTTGTACAACTCCGCGGCTTTCTTCACCTTGGCGTCGGAAGCAGCCTCCGATTCCGGCCGGCCGAAGCCTTCCTTGACGATGCCGATCTTGAGGTCCTTGACACCGCCGTCGAGCATCTTCGAGTACTTCACTTTCTTCGGCGCGCCATACTGCCGCGGGTCGTAGCCGTCGGGCCCGGCGATGACTTCGAGCATCAGCGCGTTGTCCGTCACCGTGCCGGTCATCGGACCGATGTGATCGATGGTGATCTCGATCGGCATGATGCCCGTGTAGGGTACCAGGCCATGGGTGGGCTTCATGCCGTAGATGCCGCACCACGAGGAGGGCATGCGGATGGATCCTCCCTGATCGCCGCCCAGCGCGATATCGGCTTCGCCGAGCGCGACAGTGACGCCGCTGCCGGACGACGAGCCACCGGCGGAGAATCCCATCTTGTACGGGTTATGCACCGCGCCCTTGGCGCCGGTGTGGCTGCCGCCGGAGATGCAATACGATTCGCAATGCGTCTTGCCGATGATTTCCGCTCCCGCATCGAGCAGGCGCGCGACGACGGTCGCGTCGATTTCCGGCACGTAGCCCTCGAGGATCGAATTGCCGTTCATCATCGGCACGCCCGCCACCATGACGTTATCCTTCACGGCGACTTTTTTTCCTTTGAGCGGTCCCGATGATGCACCCTTGATCGATGTCCTCACATACCAGGCATTGCGCGTATTCTCCGAAGGGTCCGGAAAATAGCCCGGCGTGCGCGGATACTTCACGATGGGCAGGTAGTCGGGCATGGCATCGACCATGTTGTAGGCGTCGATGTTGGGTTTGATCAGCCCGGCATAGGATTTCACGTCGTCCTCGGTCAGGGCCAGGCCGACTTCCTCGGCGGCGTCCCAGATCTGTTCCGGTGTCGGATACTGCACCATGATGACCTCCTTCTGGTTATTTTAAAAAAAATCCCCGATCGTAAATCAGGGTGCGAGCAGACGGACCAGCTCCGGATCGTCGCGGATCGTGTTTGATTCTCCGCAAAGCGCAATGCGGCCGCGATCCATCACATAACAATACTGCGAAACGCCCAGTGCGAGTTTCAGGTGTTGCTCGACGATGACCACCGCGATCTTCTGCGCCAGCTGATGGAGCCGTTCCGCGATCTCGTCGACGACGCCATGCCATACGCCCTCGGTCGGCTCGTCCAGCATCAGCAGGTAGGGGTGCGCCAGCAGCGCGCGGCTGATGGCGAGCATCTTGCGTTCGCCGCCGGATAACGTGCCCGCCTGTTGCGCCATGCGCTCGCCGAGCTTCGGGAACAGGGCGAGAACTTCCTCGATGCCTTCTTCGCCGTCGGCGGTGGCCATCGCACCGACCAGCAGGTTTTCCCGGACCGTGAGCTTGGCGAACACGCCGTGTTCCTGCGGCACGTAGCCGATGCCCTTGCGCACGCGCTGTTCGGTGCGCAGTCTGGTGGCCTCGACGTTGTCGAAGCGGATCGAGCCGCGCGCCGGCTTGAGGTCGCCCGAGAGCGTTTTAAGCAGCGTGGTCTTGCCGGCGCCGTTGCGTCCGAGGATGGCCACACCGCCGCGCGACGGGACCTTGATCGAGACGTCGAACAGCGCCTGGCTGGTGCCGTAGTAAGTGCACAGGTCCGCCGCTTCCAGCAGCGGTGCGCCGATGTCAGGCATGGAAATAGGCCTCCTTGACCTTTGCGCTGTTCTGTACGATTTGCGTTGGTCCGCTGTCGACGACCAGTCCCTGGTCGAGCACGGTCAGCGTGTCGCAGATGTCGCGGATGAAATCCAGGTCATGTTCGACGATCAATAGCGAGCAGCGTTCCCTGATCGGAGCGAGCAGCTTGCCGGTCGCGCGCCGCTCCTGCGGGCTCATGCCCGCGGTGGGTTCGTCGAGCAGCAGCAGCTTCGGTTCGCGCGCAAGCGCCATCGCGATTTCCAGCCATTGCTGCTGGCCGTGCGACAGCGCGCCGGCCAGTTCGTCGGGGCGATAGTCGAGGCGAAACTGCACCAGCATGTCCATGATGCGGTGGTGCAGGGGCTCACGCGTGCGCGACAGTAACAATGCCAGCATCGAATCCTGCGCCTGCACCGCGAGCAGCACATTATCGTAGACGCTCAGCATCGGCAGGATGCTGGTGATCTGGAATTTCAGGCTCATGCCCGCGCGCGAGCGTTCCGCCGGGGTGGCTTGCGTGATGTCGTTGCCGAGGAAGCCAACGGTGCCTTCGGTCGGCGTTTCGGCACCGGCAATGGATTTGAGCAGGGTGCTTTTTCCTGAACCGTTCGGACCGATCAGACCGTGGAACGAGCGCTCGGTGACGGTGAGATCGACGCCGCCGAGCGCGGTCAGCGTGGCGTAGATTTTTTTCACGCCACGCACTTCGAGCACGCTCGATGCTCCGGACGTGGGATTCATGGCGTCTCGGTCGCCGCAGCCTGCGGTTTTTTGGCGTCCTTCAGTTCCGGCGCGAACCGGCCGAAGGAACCGACGCGCTCGCGCGCCGTCACCAGGAATCCGATCAATCCGGTCGGCTTGAACATCACCACGATCAGCAGCAGCAGGCCCAGTACGATCGGCCAGCCGGTCTCCCAGATCTGCGACAGGTAATAGCTGAACAGGTCGATCATCGATACGCCGATGATGCCGCCGATCAGGGTGCCAACCCCGCCGAACAGCACATAGAGCACCACTTGCGTCGACAACACGGGACCGAGCTGCCCGGGGCCGACGTAGCCTTCGTGAAATGCATACAACCCGCCGCTTATGCCCGCGATCAAGCCGGCGATGGCGAACACCACGCCCTTGTAGTTCTGCACGTGGTAGCCGAAGAACGTGATGCGCGCCTCCTGTTCGCGGATGCCGGCGAGGACCAGGCCGAACTGGGAGCGTGTGAGCCAGCGCAGGCCCAGGTAGATCAGCGCGAGGATCGCCAGCGCGAAATAATAGTAGACCGGCCCTTCCGCGATTTCATGGCCGAACAGGGTCAGCCGCGGCAGCGACGGAATGCCGTTCTGTCCGCCGACATAAGACCAGCCGCGCGCAAGCCGCTCCACCACGTACGATCCGGTCAGGGTTCCGAGGGCCACGAAAACGGTGGTGGGCACGCGCTTGCCGAGGATGACGAGGAAGGCGAGCATCAACGAGACCACCAGTCCGGCCAGCGCGGCGACCGGAAGCAGAACCAGGATCGACGTAATGCCCGCCTTGGTGGCGAGCAGCGCGCAGCAGTAGCCGGCCACTCCGAAGAACAGCGCCTGGCCGAAGGAAAGAATTCCGGCATAGCCCCACACCAGATCGAAAGACAGGGCCAGCAGCCCGAGGATGAATGCGCGGGTGACGAACAGCACCCAGAAATCGTCTACCGCCAGCGGCAATAGCAGGAACAGGACGAGCAGGATCCCTTCGATCCAGGGGATCACGCGACGCTTCGAGGTTGATGCTGTTGCGGGGGGCATGATCTGTCTACGAAATTAGACCGACGTTCTCACCGCAAAGACGCGAAAGGACGAGAAGGAAAGACGCAGGGCATGAATAAACACTGTGTCCGCGACTATACGATTGCCGATTGTTGTCGGTGCACGCACGCGCAACCTCTGCTCATGAACAAATATTCTTCACGCCCTTCCCTTGCGACCTTTGCGCCTTTGCGGTGAACATTGCATTGCGAACCAGGCGAACGATCAGCCGCACTCGGCCGGCAATACCGGACCCTTGCTCTTTTCGACGATCTCGTATTTGCCGCCCTTGGATACCGCGGTGTACATGTTCATCTTCACGTGGCGGGTGCCGGGAACCATTTCGCAGCCTCCGCCCGGACCGTCGCTGATCTTGGCGTGATCCAGCGCCGCAGCCACGGGTTCGCGCTTGACGCTCTTGGCTTCCTTCACCGCTGCTTCCCACAGCTTGATCCCGCGGTACATGCCCGTCGCGCCGCTGCCCGCGGTGAACGGGTTTTTTTCACCGTAGAGCTTTCCGTATTCAGCTTGCAACTGATTGCCGAACGGGTCGTTGACCGCCTTGAAATAATCCAGGCAGCTCGCGAGCCCTTCGATCTCATGCGCCGGCGTGATACCCAGCGTATTCTCGTCGTAGTACACGCACGCCAATCTGCCGCCTTTTTTCTGGAAGCCGGCTTCGTTGAGTTGCTTGAAAAACGCAGCAACCCCGGGAGGAATGGTCGTGTTGAACACAACGTTGACGCCGCTCGACATAATCTTGTTGACCGTGGCGCTGTATTCATTGTGGTCAACCGGGAAATATTCCTCGCCGATAACCTCGCCGCCGTTCTTGACGATCGTCTTGCGGGCGTACTCGTTGAGCACGTGCGGCCAGACGTAGTCGGCGGACGGGAGGTAGAATTTCTTGCCGCCGTTCTTGATCAGCCAGGGGATGAAAGTGTCGCATTGCTGCGCCGGTGTGGGCCCGGTGCAGAACAGGTAAGGCGTGCATTCCTTGCCTTCGTATAGCTGCGGATAGATGTAGAGCGTCTTGCCGCGGTTGACGATGGTGTCCTTGATGGCGTTGCGCATGGAACTGGTGATGCCGCCGAAGACCACGTCCACCTTGTCCTGCGTCACCAGCTTGCGCACCTTGGTGACCGCAAGCTGTTCGTTGGTGGCGGTGTCCTCGAGGATCATCTGCAGCGGCCGACCGAGCACGCCGCCATTCTTGTTGATCTGTTCGATCACCATTTTCGCCACTTGCGAATTGGGAATGCCACCCCAACTGATCGGCCCGGTCAGGTCGGTGGCGACGCCGACCTTGATGGGATCAGCGGCCCATGCCCCCTTCGGATTCAGCAGATAACTGCCGCCGCCCAGGGCGATCATGCCCGACAGCAGGCTGGCGCGTTGGACGAAAAGCCGCCGCGAAGCGGACGGCGGGTGATTGCGATCATCGATTGTCATTGTCAGCTCCTCCACTTTGATAAAAGGCCTTGCGGCCGGACTTTCACGATCGCGATGGCGATCACGAAGACGAGAACGTCTGCCACGACCGGCTTGATGGCCCAGGGCAAGGCGGCGCTGGTAACACCCACGAGCGCCGCGCCCGCGATGGCGCCTTCGAAAC
>JANXVW010000169.1 GCA_025351455.1 Betaproteobacteria bacterium
TCTTAATTTTTTAGACCCTTTGCAGTGCGTTAGCAATATATCACTTTTTGGGATAATCCTAAAACCGGTTTAATTAAGGTGGCACCGTTTGATGGGCCACCGACTTGGCATCTACTCGCACGCCGGAATATCAGGAGTTCCTGAGACGCTTAAAGAGCGCTCGGACGACGCGTCGGCTTACGCAGCAGGCACTAGCCTCCAAACTTAATCGCAAACAAAACTTTGTTTCCAAGTACGAGAACGGCGAGCGCCGCTTGGATGTGGTGGAATATTTGAAGGTGGCACAGGCTATCGGCATAGAGCCGATGAGCATCCTTGATGGTGTACTAGCGGAGGTCAAGGCAAGACCACTTAAAGAATACCTTCGCAAACGGCGTATAACGCGACGTACGCCACGCTAGGCCGCTGCCGCCCCTTACCCACCTGAAGCATGGCTGAACGCCATATCGTGCGTTATTGTCCGTCCTAGCTTTGATAGCCAGTCCGACCTTTTCTTCCACCTCGGTTCTCTAACGACTACGCCTGCCGACCCCAAGCGGACCGATTGGCTTCAGGGAGCGGACATCAAACGCTATATTAGTGATCCTCATTTGCGGTCCTCTCCACTTCGAAATACGGCCTCCTCTGGATTTTGTATTGCCGACAGCACATTCTCCGCGACCTTTTCGATCAGCTTGGATCCCCAGAAAGGATCGGTCACGTCGTAGTAAATGACGCGGATGTGTTGGAGATCGAATGGAACATCCTCTTCACGCGATGAAACAAGGACGACGGGTTTCCTCAATGCATGCGCCAAGCCCAATTCATAGAAGACATTCGGATTTCGACTCGTGAGCTCTGCCACCAGTACCTTTGCCGCGTTTATGCCTAACCATACTTGATCCATGATTTTCCCGGTTCCGAAGATGTCGGCGTCTGCTCGAACCGCCTTAAGTCCTGCCTTCTCGATAGCTGGCTTGTAGATTTTCTCGTAGTAGTCACCTAACGGGAGGGCGAACGGCTGCATGACAAAGCACGAGTCGTTGGCACTTATGTTGGCTGCCTTTCCAAGCTTCTTAATGCGCTCTGATGGGGCCGATGTTGCTGTTTCATCCGCCGAGACATCGACGACGCGAAGCTTGTCGCCATGCTTAGTGAGCAGTTGAGCGGTTTCCAACGACTCAAGGAAGACTTGCTTGAATTCCAGGAAGCTGTCAGCTGGGATCTTGTAGGTTTCTACAATGGTGTTTTTGAAGAACTGATCGTCGGGGAGATTTTCACCGCGATAGTGCTTATAGACCTCAGCGATGTCTGGGGCGTTCAGGACAGCTTCCCGATAGCCCTCGAGCTCGTCGCCCGATGACTGAGGGCGAATGATCTTTTTCGCTAGTGCCGTAGGCTGTATCTGACCCGGCTGTGGCCGTTCGAGGAATCCATACTTCGTTGCGGATCCGATTTCAACATTGAACGGCCCACCGGGACCAACGCCGACAAATGCAGCGGCCTCGGCTGGGGTACAAGCTTTCCCGGCGTTCTGTTCAAGAATGGCCCTCGCTACGCGGAGCGCTTTTCCAACTGCGTGACGGGGAAACTTTGCGCGAGAAGTTTCAGCTTGCGCTTCATTCCGCGGCGCGCGTTTCTTGGGCGATTTGGTACTTTTCTTTGTGGCCATGCTAGCGCTCCAAAACGATGATCTCTAATTAGGCATTTGTTACGTTTCCTTCATCTATCGTGCCCATTCTGTGCGTCCGACTGCCCTCTGTCCAGATCCAGCCTATAGTCCCCTTTCGAGAGCGCACCTCTGACAAACGAAGGCATGTCTTTCGAATAGCGGA
Organism: Betaproteobacteria bacterium; assembly: GCA_025351455.1. Lineage (GTDB taxonomy): Bacteria > Pseudomonadota > Gammaproteobacteria > Burkholderiales > JACQAP01 > JACQAP01. Next base: position 1,815 of record JANXVW010000169.1, read on the forward strand.
ACGTTTTTTCGAAAACCGAACAGTTCCCTTGAGAGCGAATTGCCGTGAGACAACCCGAATCAATCTAGGGCGTGTTAACACTAATGCTCAATACTCAATTACAATTCGGGTATGGAAATCACCCGAGCCCAGTACGAACAAATCGAGCACTGCTTGCCCAAGCAACGGGGCAACGTGAGTCTGACCAACCTCAGCGTTCTGAATGCCATCCTGTACGTGGCCGAGCAAGGCTGCAAGTGGCGAGGGCTTCCCAGGCGCTTCGGCAATTGGCACACGATCTATACGCGCATGAACCGCTGGAGCAAGAGCGGTGTACTCGACCGGGTGTTCGGGCATCTGCAGCAAGCCCAGATCGTGCGCATCAAGATCGAGGCGGTATCGCTGGACAGCACCATGGTGAAGGTTCATCCCGATGGGACCGGGGCGCTAAAAAAAACGGCCCACAAGCCATTGGCAAGTCTCGCGGTGGATGGACAACCAAGATTCATCTGGTTGCCGCGGATGCTCGAACCGCCATCACCTTCGCGCTCTCGCCAGGCCAAGGGCACGATGCGCCCGAGGGCCGTGCGCTCCTGAAGCGGCTGGGCAAGCCCCTTTGGCCGATTCATTTGCTGATGGACCGAGCCTACGAGGGTGACGAGACCCGGCAACTGGCATTGGACCTGGGTTTCATCCCAGTCGTGCCCCCGAAGTCGAATCGGATCACGCCCTGGGAGTACAACCGCGAGATGTACAAGCGGCGAAATGAGATCGAGCGCCTGTTCCGCCGGCTCAAAGGCTTCCGGCGCATCTTCTCCCGATTTGAGAAACTCGACGTGATGTTCGTGGCCTTCATTCATTTCGCGTTGATCGTCGAAGGTCTCAGGTTGTGTTAACAGGCCCTAGTCAATGCCGAAGAACGCCGGACCGGACCAGGCCGTACCGGTAATGCACCGGGCGATTGC
>JANXVW010000220.1 GCA_025351455.1 Betaproteobacteria bacterium
GTAGCCCCGCGCCTTGGCCCAATCCAGAATGTTTTCGATTCGGCCTCTGACGCGGCTGGCGGTTTCGGGTTTGCTTGCCCAGATGGGTTCCAGGATTCGCAGGACCAACCCCGTGTCCACGTCCTGAACGGGCAAGGGGCCGATTGCCGGCTCGGCGTAGGTCTTGATCGTATTGACCCACTGTTCGGCGTGCTTAGCGTTTCTCCACCCCACCTTGTGAGACTCGATGCAGGAAGCCGCGCACTGGGAAAACGTCACGAATTTCGCAGCCTCGACGGCCTTGCGCCGGTTTTCTTCCTCCCGCACTTCGATAGGGTCGAGGCCGCTCTGGAGGGCGGCACGGTGCGCTGCTGCCTTCTCTCGGGCTTTGGGCAGTCCAACGGAGTGAACCGGGCCCAGGCCCATGTCCCGAAGTTTCTTCGTGCGGGGCGAGCGGTAGCGGAAGATCCAGGACTTGCTGCCCGACGGTGCGACCTGGAGATAAAGCCCGCCGCCGTCGCAATACATTCCCGCTTGCTTTTTTGTTGCTACAGTCTTGGTCGATAGCCGATTGAGTTGTCTACCCATACTCCTACCCATACATTGAAGGCGGATTTCAATGAACCGTTGTGTACTGCTCTGGAGTGACATTCCGCGATTCTTATGTCACATCAGACGGTTGCCAGTCAAACTTTGGACTTCGTTGGACTGTGCTGGATAGAAAGTTTAATGACTCCTTCTCCGCCAATAAAAAAGCGACCGCATGGGTCGCTTTTTTATTGGCGGAGAAGAAGGGTACTTCGAGAACCCCCCGGGTTCAACCGAATAATCCACTTCAGCGACCCTCTCGCCGCCGCGCGGATAGCCTGATATCCCCGAACATTGCCGTAACCGACTCCCCGGTATTATCGGTATCGCTCGCCACGGCCACCCCAGAAATCGGCGGAGGCTCTTCGCCAAACGCCGCACGGAAATCCGCGACGAGGTCGCGCTCGGCTTCCCGCCAGCGACCGACGTTCGCCGCTCCGCTTTCCACGACGATCACGCGAACCCGGTCGGTGTACGGACTCCATGCCGATGTTCCGACGGGCGCCTTGCCGTCCCACACGTAACACAGCGCGGCGCCCGGCACTTCCATCGCGTAGAGCTTGCGCGCCAGGAAGATTTTTATCCGTTGCGACAGGGAAAGCTTGCCGATGTCGTAGTCGAACAGGACATACACGCGAGCCGGAAAATCGTCGCCGGACTTGGTGTTGATATCGGCCTTGCTCAGCAGATTGCTTATTTTCCAGCGCCAGCTGATGAACGAAAGATGGTTCGGGTCGACCTTGAGCGGGTGCACAAGGGTTGCCATCGAGGCGTTCGCTTGCGCGCGCAGGACGACCGTTGCCTCGTCGGCGACCAGGGTGTATTGCGTGGGGCGTTTTGCCTTCGGCAGCGTAACGCTCCGCCAGGGCGTCGGAAACGCCGAGCCGGACGATCCGGCGGAGAACGGAGTGATGGCGGAACCGGTGGTCTCGGCGGATTCTGCCGCGGCGCCTGCCAGTACCAGCAAGGCCAGGCTGCCGTTGCAGGCCAGGCGTTTCAGGGTGCAGATCACAGAACAGTTCATTTTGATGAGTATAAAAAAGAAGCCCCGCAATCGCGGGGCTTCGCATTCCACTGACGGGTCAGGACTTAGAGCAAGGCCTTCGCCGCGCTCATCGCCGCCGCCATGTCAGGCAGTTCGGTTACTTCCGGCACGATCTGGATGTAACGCACGATGTTGTTTTTGTCGGTCACGATGACGGCCCGGGCCAGCAGATGCAGCGGGTCGATCATCAGGCCGTTGTTCTTGCCGAATTGTCCCGTCCTGTAGTCCGAGTAGAAGGTGATGTTCTTGATCTTGGCTTCCTTGGCGAAGCGTTGTTGCGCGAACGGCAGGTCCATGCTGATGGTGATCATCTCGACTTGTTCGGCGAGCTTGCGGTCCTTCTCGCTCAGCTGGTGGGTCTGGGCTTCACAGGTCGGTGTATCGACCGACGGGACCACGCTGATGATACGGACTTTACCGTTGCCGGTGGCAATGTCGACCGGGCCGAGGTTGCCGCCGGTGACCATTGCAGACGGAAGCGGCTCGCCGAGCTTGATCGCCGTCCCGCTCAGCGCAAGGGGACTGCCCTTCATCGCCACGGTGTTGCCGTCGCCGGCAGCGCCTGTGCCCTTGTTGACCTTGATGCCCTGAACTTCTTCGCCGGCCGCGAACACGGCTTGCGTGCCCAGGCCCAGCAGACCTGCCATCAATACGGATGCCAGTAGTTTGTTTGTCATTGCAGTACCTCCAGAAGTTTGTCTTGTTGCCCCGTAGCGGTTCGCCCGCTACAGTCGCAGCCCGGCAATTGTCGGCCTGAAAGCGGCTTTGTACCAGCGCAAAGTCTGGTTTGTCCCTCGTGATTTTCATGAACGCAGCGGCAACTACGCTGCGTTCGCCGGTTCCTGATTCCGAAAAGCGCCCGGCCAGCCCTCGGGCAGCCATTCCAGGTCGGCTGGATCGTCGATATCGTGGACGGTCGGATTGTCGCGGACATTCCATCCCAATCGCGCCATGCGGCGCCGTGTTTCTGCGGCGACGCTGCCGGTGCTCCATTCGATGCCCTCGAACAGGGACGCATGAAAGCCGTTCAGCCCCAGCAACACGTAGCCGCCATCCGCGGTCGGCACAAGGGTGGCATCGAACTGTTGCAGGGAGCTGGCCGCGCTACGCAAGACAGCGGCATCGAGGGCCGGGCAGTCGGTGCCGATGAGCAGGAGCGATTCGCCCGCGCCGGTCACGCGCTGGACCGCCCGCGCCATGCGTTCGCCCAGGTTGCCGTCACCCTGATCCGACCACGCGACGGATTTTGCGACGACCACGTTTTGCCACGCCACATCGCCGGGGGAAGGGGTGACGCAAAGTTCCACCGGTCCGACTTCGGCCGCCAGAGCTTGCGCCAGCGTGTGGTCCAGCATGCGTCGCGCGAGGTCGGCGGCGCCTTGCGCGCCCAGCGCCGGGATCAAGCGAGTCTTGGCCAGCCCCGCCACGGGCGCCTTTGCGAAAATGACGATGCGAACGGGGTTCATCGGTAAGCGTCGGCCAGTTGCTGGACCGGGACGCCGCGCCAGTAGCCCCAGCGCAACCGCCACATCAGCAGGATGGTGCGCCAGACCCCGCGCCTTTCCCAGCGGCGGCCGGACGTCGTCACGCATCGGGCGATGCAAACCGGCCTCGAGCGTTTCCGCAACTGCCTGGACAGTTCGATGTCTTCCATCAGCGGCTGGTCTGGAAATCCGCCGACGGCATCGAAGGCCGCGCGGGTGACGAACATGGCCTGGTCGCCGGTGGCGATCCCGGTCACGCGCGAACGCAGATTCATCAGATGGCTCACGACGCGCAACATGCGCGGGCGGCCGCAGATCCGGACATCGAAGCGTCCCCACACGCGCCCGCTGTCCGCCAGCGCCTGCACCAGGGTCGTTTCCGCTGCATCGGGCAACCGGGTATCGGCGTGCAGGAACAGCAGCACGTCACCGGTGGCAAGAGCGGCCCCGGCATTCATTTGCCTGGCCCGGCCGCGTAGCGCGCGGACCACGAGGAAGCCGGCGCGCTCGGCGATGTCCGCACAACCGTCATCGCTGACGCCATCGGCGATGATGACTTCGACGCCATTGCGCACAAGGGGAAATAAACGGTCCAGCAGGCCGGGCAATTCCGCAGATTCGTTCAGCAACGGCACGATAACCGAGAGCTTCATTGCTTGCGGCTGTCCTTCGAATTCAACCGCCAGTCGTAGTCGAGGAAGTCGATATGCATTTTTCCCGCCTTCAGGAGATCGACCGCCTGGTCCTCGAGCTCAAGCGGCTGGCGATAGAGCACGAAAAAACCGGCAAGGGTGTTCGTCCCGCGCCAGCCTTTTTCGAAATCGCCCCGATACCATTTGAAGATGCTCGAGACCTTCAGCGCGTTGGCCTCGACGCGGTTGCGCGTGCGGTCCGACAGGAACGACCGGGCCGCGTCTTCCAATTGCGCGTCCAGCCGTTCGGCGGCGTAAGCCTCCGACCGCAAAGCCGGGCAGCCGACGCTGGCGCAGTTGACGGCAAAATGAATGCGCGGCTCGGCGTAATGGCCTGCTTCGCGGATCAGGCCGTGCTCGATGTCATCGAGCGAACGGGTTTCGCCAAGCAACGGGATGAAACGCTTTTTCCACGGCGAGCGCAGCACCGAGCCCAGGTCCTTGATCGAGGCGAGGTCAGGATAAGCGGTCAGGATGAGTTCAACCGTATTGGCGTTGTAGGCGTTGATCAGGAACGCGAGCTGTGCGGGCCGGTCCCAATGATCGAATTCGGCGGGCGCGACGGCCGATACGGCGGCCAGATATTTCTTGAGCTGGCCGCGGTCGGCGGAAAATCCGGCGTAATCGACCTGCGTGGCCTGGCCGTTGCGCAGCGGGATGACATGCTTCTTGAGCAAGGCGTCCCACGCTGTTTGATCGAAGGCGGCGGCGTGCGCAAACGCACTTTGCAGGGCAAGGAAAATGACAAGGGCGATTTTTTTCATGTTGCGGTTCCCCTGCGCCAGGAATGGAATTTTTCCAGCCACGCCAGAAGCTTTTGCGGCGCGTGCGCTCGTTTCCATTCTCCGGCGGCATATTTGTTGGCTTCGGCCATGGTCGGATAGGTGTGGATGGTGCCGAGGATCTTGTTGAGTCCCAGGCCGTGTTTCATTGCCAGCACGAACTCGATCAGCAGGTCGCCAGAATGCTCGCCGACGATGGTGACGCCGAGGATGCGATCCTTGCCCGGGACGGTCAATACCTTGACGAAGCCCTCGGCCGAGCCATCGGCTATCGCGCGGTCGAGGTCGTCGATGCCGTAGCGGGTGACTTCATAGGCAATGTTTTTTTCACGCGCTTCCTGTTCATTGAGCCCGACGCGCGCGACTTCCGGATCGATGAACGTGGCCCACGGAATGACCGAGTAATCGGCCTTGAATTTTTTGAAGTCGCCGAACAGCGCGTTGACCGCGGCATACCATGCCTGGTGCGCGGCGACGTGGGTGAACTGGTAGGGGCCCGCCACGTCCCCCGCGGCAAAGATGTTGGGGTAGAGCGTTTCCAGGTATTCGTTGGTCTGCACCGTGCGCTTCGTTTCGATGCCCAGCTCTTCGAGCCCGTAGCCGGTCAGTCTCGCCGAGCGGCCAACCGCGCACAGCAGCGCGTCGAACTCGATGCGCTGCTCGCCAGTCCCATGGCCGACGACGATGAACTTGCGCCCGTCCTCGCGCTCGCAGCGCAAGGCTTTATGATCCGTGAGCACAGTGACGCCGTCGCGGGTCAGCGCCGCTTGCGCGAGGGCGGAGATTTCCGCATCCTCGCGGAACATGATGCGGGATCCCATTTCGACTTGCGTGACCTTGGAACCCAGGCGCGCAAAGCACTGCGCCAGCTCGCACCCGATCGGTCCGCCGCCGAGCACGACCAGCCGTGCCGGCGGCGCATCGAGTTTGGCGAATTCGTCCCAGAGCGTATCGCTGGTCACATAGCCCGCGTCGTCCAGGCCAGGCAAGGGCGGGACGACCGGGCTGCCGCCGGTGGCAATCACAATGCTGCGCGTAGTCAGTTTGCGTTTCGTCCCATCGTTCAGTGCAACCTCGACCGTCCACGGATCGACGATGCGCGCGTAACCCTGCAACACTTCCACGCCCAGCGACGTGTAACGTTCCACGCTGTCATGCGGCTCGATGGTCCGGATGACTTCGTGCACCCGTGCCATCACCTTGCGGAAACTGAATTCAGGTTTGGTGGCTTCCAGCCCATAGTGTCCGGCATGCCGCATCTGATGGGCGAGTTTGGCGCTCCGGATCAGCGCCTTGCTTGGCACGCAGCCGAAGTTCAGGCAATCGCCGCCCATCTTGTGCGATTCGATCAGCGTCACCTTGGCCTTAACCACGGCGCCAATATAAGCGGTGACCAGGCCGGCCGAGCCCGCGCCGATCACCACCAGGTTGCGATCGAACTGCCGCGGACGATGCCACTTCTTGTACACGCGACGGCGTTGCAGTGCCGAGATGAAGCGCTTGGAAATCCAGGGGAATATGCCAAGCAGCGCGAACGACAGCAGCAGCCCCGGCGAGACGATGCCGGAGAGACTGTCGATGCGCGCCAGTTGCGTTCCGGCATTCACATAGACCAGGGTGCCCGCGAGCATTCCCACCTGGCTCACCAGGTAATAGGTGCGCGTGGGCAGCGAGGTCAGTCCCATCAACAGATTGATCAGAAAGAAAGGGAATAGCGGGACCAGCCGCAACGTGAGCAGGTACAGCGCGCCATCCCTGGCAATGCCATCGTTGACGGCTTTCAGCCGATCGCCGAAGCGCCGCTGCACCGAATCGCGCAACAGGTAACGCGAGGCCAGGAACGCCAGCGTGGCGCCGATGCTGGAGGCGAACGAAACGAGTACGGTGCCCCAAAGCAGGCCGAACAGCGCGCCGGCCGCCAACGTCATTACTGCCGCACCGGGGAGCGACAGCGCGGTGACGATCACATAGATGACGAAGAAGGCGAGGGACACCAGGACGGGCGACGAGGTGCGCCAGGCCTCGAACTGCACCTTGCCGGATTTGAGGCCTTCCAGCGTCAGGACGTGATGGAGGTCCAGCGCAAAAAATGCGACGCCTAGCGCAACGATTGCGACAACGATCAGTATTTTTTTCAAGTTTACCTCAGTCGTTCAGCGCGCCGCCGCAGCTGCTGCCTTGTCCGGCCGTGCAGCCGAAACAATGATCCGCGACCCGGATCGAGCGGTCCGCGAGGTCTTCGCGCAGCAAATCGCGCAGGTGCGGCCGGCCGGTTGCGTCGATCCGGTCTCCCGGCAGTGCCAGGCCGAGCATCTGGTTGAAGTCGCAATCGTAGAGATAGCCTTCCCAGTCGACACTCACCAGACTGCGGCACATTACGTTATCGAGGTTTGCCGCGGCGAAGTTTTCCTCGAGCAGGCGCATGTAATCGTTGAACTGGCCTTTGGAAATCAGCATCGAGCCGAAGCGCTGGATCGGCATGTTCGCCAGCGTAAAAAGTTCGTTGAACACGATGCCGAAGTGCTCGAATAATTCGCGCTTGTACGTGGCCTGCAGCTTGCGTTGCTCGGGCGGCAGCGACGGGCCCTGGGGGTTGTAGACGAGGTTGAGCGTGAGGCCCGATCCCTCGCGCCCGTAACCCAGGGCGTTGAGTTTTTGCAGCGCTGCGACGCTCTTGTCGAATACGCCTTTGCCGCGTTGCTTGTCCACGTTTTCCAGTGAGTAGCACGGCAGCGACGCCACCACATCGACCTGATGCCCGGCCAGAAAATCGGCCAGTCCTTCCTGTCCGGGCTCGAACAGGATCGTCAGATTGCACCGGTCGATGACGCTGACGCCCAGTTCGCGTGCCGAGCATACGAGGTCGCGAAAGCCCTCATGCAGTTCTGGTGCGCCGCCGGTCAGGTCGAGCGTCGTCAGTTCCCGTGCTTCCAGCACCCGGGGGATCAGCGCGAGGGTTTGCGAATCCATCATCTCGGTGCGCGTGGGCCCCGCGTTGACGTGGCAATGCACGCAAGTCTGGTTGCAGCGATAACCCAGGTTGACCTGCAGCGTCGTGAGTTGCTTGCGGCGCAAGGCGGGAAATCCGGTTTTCTCGAGCAGGGGCAGGGTCGCGCGCATGTATATCCTTAATATTTGGTGAAGAGACCCGGCGGTGCGGGGGTGAGTGCTGAAATCGTATGGTCGCAATTCGTTGGCAGGTTGTTACGGTTGCTTCATTCCGGCGTTGCCCTGTTGCACATGAACGGCTGGCAGATTGCCAGAGTATGCCCCGAGACCGCAAGGACCCGAGGCGCGGCCCGTCGTGCATCGGTCGCTCTTGCCGGCGCGCCGCCGGCGTTTCATGTCCCGGCCTTCGGCTTTTCGAACCGCCGCACAAAGGCCCGGTCGATCCTGTCTTTCCAGTGCCACACCCATTTGCCTTCGGCGCTCCAGCGCCCCCATGAGGCTATGGCATAGCGTGGGCCGCATGCCAGCAAGTACAAAGAGTGGCGGCGGGGCAGGTAAGTTCGCATCGCGCCGCCTAGTATCGCCGCCAGCAGATTCGCGGCGAGGACAGGACCGGAATACACCGCGTGCACCCCGGAACGGCCCACGGCAACATCCTGTCTCGCGCTGACGTCACCCGCTGCAAAAACCTCTGCGTGCGACTCGCTGCGGAAAAATTCGTCGACGGCGATGTACCCGCGCGCATCGAGCTTCAACCCGGAGGACGAGAGCCAGCGCGGCGCGCGCGCTCCGGTCGCCGCGAGCACGCGGTCCGCGGGCAGCGGCTTTCCGTCGGATAACATGAGGCCCGCTTGCGTCCCCGATCCCTGCAAGTAGTGGACGATCACGCCCGCTTGCGCCAGGTATCGCGCGACGCGCTGCTTGACGCTCCGGGCATGCCCGATCAGAAACCCTGATTCGGAGACGACCAAATCCACCTGGCGGTCGGCGCCGGCCCGTGAAAACCCGAATCGCGCTGCGAGCGCGAGTTCCACTCCGGCCGCACCGCCTCCGACGACTGCCAGCCGGTATCCGGGTTTTCCGCGTGCGTCGTCCACGATTTTCGGCCAGGCCTCGAAAAAATTGTCCAGCGGCTTGACCGGCAGGAGTTTGTCGCCGGCCGCTTCCAGCGACGACACATCCGTCTCGCTGCCGACGTCCAGGGACAGCAGGTCATAGTCGAGCTGCCGTCCATCCGCCATTCGAACGCAACGCTTGCCGGCATCCACCGCCGTGATCCGCTCCGGCACCAACTGGATACGGGCCGACTGCGCCAGTGGATGCAAATCGATCTGGCACTGCGACCGGCCATAGTGTCCGGCCATCCAGCCCGGCACCATGCCGGAGTAGACCTGGAACCGCGAGGGCGTGACCAGTACGGTTTCGACGCCGGGTGGTTTTTCGCGATCCAGTGTTTCGAGGACCGACAGATGCGCATGCCCCCCGCCAACCAGAACCAGGCGCTTCATGAATCGGTCTGCCAGGAGATAAAGGGTTGACGCATCACGCGATCACGGCTGGATGGTTCCGTTATCCGGAATGCTGCATGGGTAAAGCAGGTCTTCGGCTTCAAGCCTGAATCGATATAAAGGTTGGTGCCGGAACATACCACTTGCGGACCGGCTTGCAGGAAATTACCGCGCGCCTCGGGCGGATAGTAAAATGCGCGGGCTTTCTGCGTTCACCGCCCCTGTGCCGCGGGCGAAAGCGCGAGACGAACGTAAAACCCAACGCGAAGCACGCGCCAGAGGACGGGAATGGATTTCGAGCATACACAGAAGGTAAAGGACCTCCAGAAACGGTTGATCTCTTTCATGGAGGAGCATATCTATCCGA
>JANXVW010000241.1 GCA_025351455.1 Betaproteobacteria bacterium
GTGGTCGCGCACCACTTCCATCTCGAACTCTTTCCAGCCGATCACGGACTCCTCGATCAGCAGTTCGTGCGTCGGCGATGCGTCCAGCCCGCGTTCGCAGATGGCGAGGAACTCTTCCTTGTTGTAAGCGATGCCGCCGCCGGTGCCGCCGAGCGTGAACGAAGGTCGGATGATGGTCGGGAAGCCGACCATCGCCTGCACCTGCAATGCTTCCTCCAGACTGTGCGCGATGGAGGAACGCGGACTGGCCAGCCCGATCTTCGTCATCGCCTTCTTGAATTTCTCGCGATCCTCGGCCTTGTCGATGGCCTCCCTGGAAGCGCCGATGAGTTCCACTTTGTATTTTTCCAGCACGCCGTGCCTGGCCAGGTCCAGCGCGCAGTTCAGCGCGGTCTGGCCACCCATGGTCGGCAGCAACGCGTCCGGCCGCTCCACGGCGATGATCTTCTCGACCATCTGCCAGTTGATCGGCTCGATGTAGGTGACGTCCGCCATCTCCGGGTCGGTCATGATCGTCGCGGGATTGGAATTCACCAGGATGACGCGATAGCCCTCTTCGCGCAGCGCCTTGCAGGCTTGAGCACCGGAATAATCGAACTCGCAGGCCTGGCCGATGACGATCGGGCCGGCGCCGATGATGAGGATGCTCTTGAGGTCGGTGCGCTTTGGCATGATCAGCGATGCGCCTTGTGCTGTTCCATCAATTTGATGAAACGGTCGAACAGGTAATCGACGTCATGCGGCCCGGGGCTGGCCTCGGGGTGGCCCTGGAAACAAAACGCCGGTTTGTCGGTGCGGGCGAAACCCTGCAGGCTGCCGTCGAACAGCGATACGTGCGTAACCTTCACGTTCGCTGGCAGCGTTGCGGCATCGACGGCGAAGCCGTGGTTCTGGCTGGTGATCATCACGCGGCCGGTCTCAAGGTCCTGCACCGGATGATTGGCGCCGTGGTGGCCGAATTTCATCTTGATGGTCTTGCCGCCGCTGGCGAGTCCGAGCAACTGGTGTCCGAGGCAGATGCCGAACGTCGGCACGCCGGCATCCAGCAATTTGCCGATCGCATGAATCGCGTAGTCGCAGGGTTCGGGGTCTCCCGGGCCATTGGACAGGAATACCCCGTCGGGCTTGAGTGCCAGCGCCTCTTCGGCCGGCGCCTGCGCCGGCAGTACCGTGAGCTTGCAGCCGCGGCTTGCGAGCATGCGCAGGATGTTGTGCTTCACGCCATAGTCGTAGGCTACGACGTGATAGCTCGTCGCTGTCTGTGTACGATAGCCCGCGCCCAGCGCCCACTCGGATTGATTCCATTGGTAAGGCTTGTCGCAGCTGACGATTTTCGCGAGGTCCATGCCCGCCAGACCGGGGAAGGCGCGCGCCTGCTGGAGTGCGAAGGTCTCGTCGACCTTGCCCCCCATCAGACAGCCGTTTTGCGCGCCCTTGTCACGCAGGATGCGGGTGAGCTTGCGCGTATCGATGCCGGCAATCGCCGGAATGTTCTGCTCCTGCAGGTAACCCGGCAGGGCCTGGGTCATGCGGAAATTGCTTGCGCGCAGCGGGAGGTCGCGGATGACCAGGCCGGCGGCGAAGACTTTGTGCGACTCGGCATCTTCCGGATTGACACCGACATTGCCGATGTGCGGATAGGTCAGCGTGACGATCTGCCGACAATACGACGGATCGGTCAGGATTTCCTGATACCCGGTCATCGCGGTGTTGAATACCACTTCACCGGAAGTATGGGCCTGCGCACCGATCGAAAACCCGCGAAATACCGTGCCATCGGCGAGCACGAGTATGGCGGGCTGACGGTCGAGGGCAGGCAAGAGGGGCTCCCGGGAGTGCGTTTCTGAAGGTACACATGGAAAGCGGGAGAGGCACGCGCCTCTCCCGCTTTCACTGGTCTTCAATTATAGACGAACGGGCCCGCCCATTCAATCCGCGCGGATCGAGCAGGCTTACTTCAACCCGAGCACGTCCTGCATGTCGTAGAGCCCCGCCTTCTTATCCGCCAGATAACGCGCCGCGCGCAACGCACCAAGCGCGAACGTCGCGCGGCTCGCGGCCTTATGCGTAATTTCCACGCGCTCGCCGGTGCCGGCGAACAGCGCCGTGTGGTCGCCGACGATATCGCCGCCGCGCACGGTGGCGAAGCCGATGGTCGATGGCTTGCGCGCGCCGGTCACGCCTTCGCGGCCGTACACCGCGTCTTTCTCCAGGTCCCGACCTAGCGCCGCGGCGATCACTTCCCCCAGGCGCAGCGCGGTCCCCGAGGGGGCGTCCACCTTGTGGCGGTGATGCGCTTCAATGATTTCCACGTCGTAACCTTCGTTTAGCACCTTTGCCGCGATTTCCGCCAACTTGAATGTGAGATTCACGCCCACGCTCATGTTTGGCGCCATCACGATGGCAATCTCTTTCGCCGCGTCAGTGATCAGCGCTTTCTGCGCGGGCTGGAAACCTGTCGTACCGATCACCATGCGGATACCGCGCAGGGTACATAGTTCCAGATGAGCCAGCGTGCCTTCGGGCCGCGTGAAATCCACCAACATGTCGCACCCCGCCAGCGCGACATCGATATCTGCGGAAATGCGCACGCCGCATGGCGCCCCCACCAATTCGCCAGCGTCCCTGCCCAGAAAAGGGCTGTCGGTCATTTCCAACGCCGCTTTGAGGCGAAAATCCGGCGACAATCCGATGGCCTCGATCAAGGCCCGACCCATGCGGCCGGAGCTGCCTGCTACTGCAATCTGCTGAATCGTCATTTCGCGGTGTGGCCCGGGGAATGCCCCTCAGGGCCGGCGGATTTCGGAAGGCGCCTGCGACAGCGTATCCGCCGGCACAATATCGCCCTCAACATGCTTCAACTTGTCGCCGTCGAAGACGACCGTGATCTTATGCTGGGTGCGCACGCTATTCGCTTTGCCGGTGAGATAAACATAGTCCCAGCGGGACAGATGGAAGGCGTCGGCGATCAGCGGGGTGCCGAGAATGAATCGGACTTGCGAGCGCGTCATCTCCGGCTTTAGTTTTGCCACCATCGCCTGGTCGATATAGTTGCCCTGCTGGATGTCGATCTTGTGCGGCGCCAGCATGCAGCCGGCGACCAGCAGCGGTAACAGAAACAGGAAGCGCATTGGATCCTTAGGGGCGCGGATCGCGACGCTGGCGGCGCGCGGTTTCCAAGCAGATTGAAAGCCGCTATGATAAATCACCCTTCCCGCCCTGTCAGTCCCGTAATGAGCACACCGCGCGACCTGAAGAACATCGGACTGAAAGCGACCCTGCCGCGTCTGAAAATTCTCGACCTGTTCGAGAATAGCAACGTGCGCCACCTCACCGCCGAAGACGTCTACAAGATACTGTTGGGCGAAGGCATGGAGATTGGCCTAGCCACGATCTACCGCGTTCTCACCCAGTTCGAACAGGCGGGCATCCTGATCCGGCATCACTTCGAGTCCGGCAAGGCGGTGTTCGAGTTGAACCAGGGCGCCCACCACGATCACCTGGTCTGCCTGCAATGCGGACAAGTGGAAGAA
>JANXVW010000243.1 GCA_025351455.1 Betaproteobacteria bacterium
TCGCCATGCATCTGAGCGTGTGATCGCGTGATGCAGATCTAAGGCGGTTTTAACGCCGGCGAGATCCATCAACGGCGTCAATTTGGAGCTTTCCGTTCGTATCCGCAGGTCGGCCGCTTCGACTTGCTTTTCCTGCCGCCTTAACTCTTGCTGCACTCTTTCCAGCTCGATACTGGCACTGGTCGCGCGCTGCAGTCTGAGCATAAGCCCCTCTGCGAGGCTATATCCCGTCTCATCAACCGGCTTACCTGCAATAGTAGCGCCCAAGTCTGCGGACTCGCGAGCGAACTCTTGAAGGTCGCTTTTCATCGTTTCAATTCGTTTGGAGCGAATGTTAGCTATCGTGCTCAGCTCCTCGTCGATCTTGTCAAAGAGAACCAAGGTGCCTTCGACCGCTCCAACTTGAATGTCAACAGCCAGCCCGGCCTGCGCCAGACATTTCTGCCATTCGTCATTCCAAGCAGTCTTAGTTCGCTCTGCCAAGGTCACGCGTTCTTCAAGTAGCTTCTTGGAAGTCGTGAGCATTTCGAGTTGCTTTTGCAAAGTATCTCGCTGGATTTGCGAGTGAGTTGCTGAATCCACTCTGCCCGCTGCCACTTCGATTAGATCTGCAAGGGACGATTCCGGCACTGTCGCGCAACCGGCTGTCGTCAACGCTTCCGTCAAGCGTGCCGCGGTCGTATCGAGCAACACCTGATAGTTTGAAAGTCCTTCGTCGGCTTCTTTGAGTGCTTCCTCTGCACGAAGCGTTCGATCACGAGCTTGCCGCCAAGAGTCGATCGTATGAATTGGCATTCCATCTAGGCCTGCCGCACGGATGCGCTCCGTCCATGCTTGGTGAACATTTGTGTGCTTTACAGTTGCTGCCTCAATGCGCGATTGGATATTTGCAAGGTTCAACTTCAACCTTGCAATATTGTCTAGCTTTCCCTGTAGCTCGCCCGCCTCTTTTGCAGAGTCTGCGCGCCGGTCGGCCGATTCATCGGCTTGCAGCACTAAGTTTTCGTACCTATCAGCAAGCGATTCGACCTTACTTTTATCTACTCGAATCGAAGCCCAAAGGGCGTCGCGCTTTGTGCGCGCAGCCTGCAAGTCTTCATGGGAGATGGTGTGATGCTTTGCACGATATTGTGCAATGTCGAGCTCCTGCTCTCGAATCGCGTCTTCAACGTCTATAAGCGTTGCTTCTTGCGCATCACGCGTTTTGTCGTGATTCGTCATCTGCAATAGAAGGCCGTCGACCTCTTGTTGCGCCGGCAGTTCAACCCGTCGCAGACTCTCAATGTCGAATGTCCAGTTACCCAGTTCAGCGATTGCCGTCTCAAGCTCCCGCTTAGCCTTGGCAACTGTTTGTCTCTTGTTGCTACGACTATTTTCAACGTCCCCAAGAGCACGGGCAGCGTTCAACGCATTCTTTAGCAACGCTGGCACCACCGCGTCCGTGACAAGTTTTAGCTGCTCTTCAATCGATCCCGACTCCAGCACTTTCTCTCGAAGGGCATCGCGTGCTGAGGACTGGGTTTGATCAAGTAGCGCAACTTGCTTGACTAGGCCAGCCATCGCCGTTCGCACAGGTACCGTCGGGAGTTTTTTCTTTAGCTCCGATTCGTCAGCGACGTCCCATCCGAGTTGTCGCGCGTTCGCCAGACAGGCTTCCCAGTGGAA
Organism: Betaproteobacteria bacterium; assembly: GCA_025351455.1. Lineage (GTDB taxonomy): Bacteria > Pseudomonadota > Gammaproteobacteria > Burkholderiales > JACQAP01 > JACQAP01. The sequence continues at coordinate 1,666 of JANXVW010000243.1, forward strand.
CTGAATTTCATTCTGGCGCTTTACGATGTCGCCTTCATGATTGCGCACCTGTTGCCTGCGCTGAAAAAGCGCATCAATTGGGTCCTTTCTTTCTAGTGCTTCCGTATCGAGCTCTATTTCTGCCAGAGATCCTCGAGTCGTTTCTAGCTGATTTATGAAGACCACTTTTTCTTGTTCTGCCTTCGCAAGCTCGATTTCTGCCTTTTGAAGCGATTGTACGGCGTCGGCTGGAAGAGCGTTAACCTCACCCAGGTCGCCGAGTTCTTTCGACTTTGTCTGAAATACCCGAATTGATGGGCCTACTCGGCGAATCCTCTCCAGCTTGGCCCGACGCGTCTCAAGCTCGGACATAGCCACCTTGGTTTCGCTCAACTTGCGCTGCAGATCGTCCACGAGCGTTTGAGCTGCGGACCATTCCTTGGTCCGCACGGACGCAGCCTTCAACAATGACTCGGCCGCCGCTAGCTCATCAGCAGCCGCGTAGTAGCTTCGCTTAGATGATTTTGTCTTTGCCCAGATTGTGTCCGCCTCCTTCTCAAAGGCATCACTGATCTCCCCTAGGCTCGCGACACCTGCGGCGGACTGAAATAGGAGCTGTCCGATGTCGTTGGACGAATCGAGAATTTCTTCTCCGCCTGACACAAGCTTTCTGTGGTCCAAACCAAACATCTGGTCGAAGAATGCGCGGTCGGTCTTTCCAATGAACTGTTCTAACGTATCGTCTGATAGTGTTGCGCCAGTCGGCGTGATCAGCGACTGCTTCTTCTTTACTCGGCGAAAGTCGAGTTGCTTGTCGGTGTGTTCTAGGCTTGCTCCAAGAGCCATTTCTGAATATGGATAGAGAAAACCATATGGCGACCTTGGTTCAATACCAAACAGTAAATCGAGGATTGCGTTTCGCACCGTCGATTTGCCTGCTTCATTTGGCCCGATGACAAAGTGGAAATCGCTTGTAGCCCGTGGGAACGGAACTACCTGATCAGCGAACTTGCCGTAGCGGAGTAGGTCTAGCTGAGCGATGCGCATAGCCCGTCATTCGCCCTTGGCAAGGCGAGCGATCAAACTTGGCCTTACTGATTCGATGATTGCGGTTATATCGCCTTCCTGGATGCGTTGAAAGTCAGGAATTGCCAACCTGACATCCAGCGGGGCCTTTCCCGCAAGAAGCTGAAAGTAGTCTTTGAGTTCCGTCAAAAGGGCGGCGTCATGTGGGGCCTGATCCAAGTACGTTTGCAGGTCGGCAATCGCGTCCATTCGCGCTCGAATGCCTTCCGCATCCATCAGGGGTTCGGTTTGAACCCTGATCTTTTCTACCCAAATTTTTCCGTTCCCAGCAGCCTCTGCTTGGCCAATTACTTCTGCGCGCAACTGTGGCTCCATGCCGAAGAGCTCGCCATGAGCATCGCACTTCCCTGTGATTTCCACCCTGATTGCATGCAGGTCGATATCCATATCATGGATGCCAAGGTCCGCAATTGCTTTTCCGACGAGCAGAATGACCTCATTCATTGACTTTGCTCCGGTCGCGTCAACTTGGACACGGTGCCAACGAAGCACATCGACGATGAGGCGCTCTACGGATTGAATCCTTGCATCTTCGGCCGTTACAACAACGCCACCCTTTGCACCCGCTTCTTTGATGTGTCGTCCTTGAATGTTCCCTGGAAAGACGATCCACGGCTCCTGATTCAGGATTGCATGCTCGTGAACATGCCCCAGCGCCCAATAGTCATATCCCTTGGCAATTAGCTGCACCAGCGAGCATGGAGCATAACTCGCATGCATGGCATTGCCTTCCAGCGCGGTATGTAGGACCCCGATATTCATCCATCCAGCGTCAGGCTCTGGGTACGCTATTGCTAGGTTGTCAGTGGTCGCGGCTTGCTTAAAGCTACGTCCATGCAGCGCTACTTTTAGATGATCTATTCGAAATGTGGTTGGCTTGTTTGAGGCGAAGACATGCACTGTGTCTGGAAGAACCAGTTTTTTTGTCATTTCACTTTCAGCATCATGATTGCCGAAAAGTAGATAGACAGGAATGTTGGCCTCTTTCAAGCGGCCCATTTGCCGGCAGAAGTAGTAGCCGGTGTTGTAGTCCCGCCAGGCTCCGTCATAGAGGTCGCCGGCGATGACCATGAAATCGACGGCGAGATCGATCGCGTGATCAATCAAATTTGTAAATGCTGTACGACTGGCTGTACGGAGCGTCTCGACAGGCGCGTCACCATAAGCCGCAAATCCGTAGAGAGGGCTATCGAGGTGAATGTCAGCTGCGTGAATGAACTTCAATCCGTCTCCCACGAGGCAGTTGATGCACGGCCTTCGGCTATTTCATTATCGGTCGTATGCGCAGGTGAAGTCGAGCTTTGTAACTAGTAAGAATATTTGCAAGTTTTCTGAGAACCTACAATACAAAATACTAAACGTCCAAATTCCTCACCAGCAACGCATTCGTTTCGATAAACGCGCGACGCGGCTCAACATCGTCACCCATAAGCGTCTGGAAAGTTTCATCCGCGCTGATGGCATCCTCAATTTGTACGCGATGCAAAATGCGCACCTTCGGATCCATGGTCGTTTCCCATAGTTGTTCCGGATTCATCTCGCCCAGACCTTTGTAGCGCTGAACATACATG
>JANXVW010000270.1 GCA_025351455.1 Betaproteobacteria bacterium
GGCGCGGTTGTCACCCGCGCCGAAGGCCTGCGCCGCCAGCGTCTGCACCGCCATGCCGGGGCCACCGAAGAAAAGAATGCCGACGATCATGAACCAGTATGTCGCGCCGACCGCGGCGGTGGCATCGGTGGACAGCCGGCCGATGAACCAGGTATCGGTAAGATTGAGCAACGCCTGGATGCTGCTGTTGACGAACAGCGGCAGCGCCAGCGCAATGACCGCACGTAGATCGACGCGGCGCCGGCCTCCGGCGTCATGCTTGACGGCAGGCAGTCGCGCGGAAGAGGGCTGCGTCAGATCGGTCATGAGCGCTTACAAAAAAGATCCTGCAGACATTTCTGAGGGTTTCGAACGTTTCAACAATGACACATTCACCGCCAGGGACGCGAAGGACGCCAGGGAAAGGCTTTAGCGTGCGGGGTGAGTCTGAGTCAGGGTAGCGGGCCAGACGCAACGCAGATACTTGCACGGGCATTGAACACCCCCCCGATTCTTGCATTTGGCTTTCCCTGGCGTCCTTGGCGCACCCCTCAAGGGGGGTATTGAAAATAATCCCTTGCGGTCAAAGCTTGGCCGTAATGGTTTGGCGACGAGTGCTTCCGCCAGGCCATCAACCCTTCAACACCCGGGCGCCGATTACCCACACCAATGGCCGAACATCCACAAAAAAAGCGCCCGGGCTGTTTCCCGGGCGCGCGCACTAATGAGGTGACGCTCTTATCCCTTCACCGTTCACTCATCACTGTTCACCGAATCTCAATGCAAATGCTTGCGTCCCGCCGGCATCGGCATCGGTTCGGACGGACTGGTGGACGTCTGGGTGATGGTCGTTCCGGATTTGACGTTGCGTTCGAACAATTGGTTCACCAGTGCGACGACCTGGGCGATTTCGGGATCGCTGAACTGGCGCGACAGCAGGCTGCGCACGTCCTCGATCATGAGGCCGCGCTGCGCCTCGAAAATCGCGTCCTGCGTCGGGCCGACGAACACCAGGCTGAACTCGTCCTTGCCGTCTTCCAGGTAATAGCTGACTTCGAAGGCGGCGGCTTCTTCGGAATACGGGCTGAGCGCGGCGAGCGCGCCGGCGACGGTCTGATGGAAGCTGCGGCCGACATCGCCGGTCCAGCAGACTTCGAGGACGCGGCGGCGGCGGTCGAACACCAGGCCGGGCTCGTCAGGATGCACGCTCTTTGCGTCCGCCATGTTGTCCTCGTCGATGTACTCGAGCCAGGGGCGCAAGGCCTCCTCGATCTGGGCGGTCGTCGTGCCGGGACGGAGCAGGACCGTGCCGTGAATATGGGCTTCCATGCGCATGGAAAATCTCCTGGAGCGGGGGATGCGGCGATTGCTTGTCGCGCTAAACGGCAATTATAGCCGCTGGGGGAGATTCCTCGCGACCTTTGCGCCCGCTGGAACGCGGCATGCTGCTTGGGGCCGGCTTGGGCTAGAATCCCTCACCTCGCCCTTGCGCCGGATCCGCACTTCTTGATTGCCGCCCCGCTGGCCCGTTTCCGGGCGTTTCGCCCAAGTACCCGCGCGATCCTGTTCATGATGGTCATGGTGGTGTGCTTCTCCATCCTCGAGACCACTGCCAAATACCTGAGCCGTTCCTATCCCGTGCCGATGCTGGTTTGGTGCCGCTATACGGTCCACACGCTGCTGATGGTGATCCTGCTCGCGCCGCGCATGGGCATGAAACTGATCCGCACCGCGCAGCCTGGCGGCCAGTTCATCCGGGCCATATTGCTGATGGGCTCGACGCTGTTCAATTTCAGCGCGTTGCGTTTCCTGCCGATGGCCGAGGTCAAGGCCATCAGTTTCGTTTCCCCACTGCTGGTGACCTTGCTCGCGGTCTGGCTGCTGCGCGAGCAGGTCAGCAGGCCAAGATGGCTGGCCGTGGGGGCGGGATTCTGCGGCGTACTCTTTATCGTCCGGCCGGGAAGCGCGATGCTGCAGTGGCCCGCGCTGTTCGCCCTGGGCTCGGCGTCCTGCTACAGCATTTATCAGATCATGACGCGAAAATTCAGCGAGTCCGAAAATCCGATCACCACGCTGTTCTACACCGCGGCGGTCGGTTGCGTGCTGATGACCCTGATCGTGCCGTTTTTCTGGCGTACTCCGGAGCTGCGCCACATTCCGCTGTTGATGTTGCTCGGCATAGCGGGAGGGTTCGGCCACTACATGCTGATCAAGGCCATGGAACTCGAGAATGCTTCGTTCCTGTCGCCACTCGGCTATATGCAGTTATTGTGGGTCGTGCTGTTCGGCTTCCTGGTGTTCGGTGATTTTCCGGACACGCATGCCTTCATCGGCATGGCCATCATCGTCGGCAGCGGCCTGTACGTCGCGCTGGGCC
>JANXVW010000299.1 GCA_025351455.1 Betaproteobacteria bacterium
CATAAACGCCCGACTTGAAGGGCGCAATTCCCAGGCGGCCAACGGTGTCGATGAAGCGCTCTTCGGCTTCGCGTTTTTCCAGGTAGATGTCAACCAACCGTGAGACGACATCGGGCATGTCGTCCGCCTTGAACGACGGACCGATGACCTTGCCGATGGCACTGCGACCTCGACCGGCGTTTGAACCGTCCGCGCCGCCGACCGAAACCTGGTACCACTCCTCGCCATCCTTGTCGACGCCGAGGATGCCAATATGGCCGGCATGGTGATGGCCGCAGGAATTCATGCATCCGGAAATGTTGATATTCAATTCGCCGATATCGTGCAGGAAATCCAGATCATCGAAGCGGCGCTGGATGGCCTCCGCGATCGGAATGGATTTCGCGTTTGCCAGCGAGCAGAAATCGCCGCCGGGACAGGCGATGATGTCGGTCAGCAGTCCGAGGTTCGGTGTGCCAAGTCCGGCCGCCCGCGCCTCCTCCCACAAGGTGAACAAGTCGTTCGCGCGCACGTCCGGAAGGATGAGGTTCTGCTCGTGGGACACGCGCACTTCGCCGAAACCGAATCGCTCGGCCCAGTCCGCAACCCGGTCCATTTGATCCGCTGTGGCGTCACCCGGTGGCGCGCCGGTTTTCTTCAACGACAACACCACTGCGCGATATCCCGGGATGCGATGCGCATTGACCGCGCGTCCCACCCAGCGCGCAAATCCGGCGTTCTCGCTCAAACGCCGATTCAATTCGGCGTCGTCCGCCGGCCTGGACGCATAGTCAGGGGGCGCAAAGTAAGCCGATACGCGCGCGAGTTCCTGATCCGTCAGCGTATCCGGGCCGTCTTTGGTAAGCGCCCATTCTTCTTCCACCTGCCGCGCGAATTCGTCGGTTCCCAGCGCCTTGACGAGAATCTTGATACGCGCCTTGTAGAGGTTGTCGCGACGGCCGTAACGGTTGTATACGCGCAGCACCGCTTCGATATACGTGTTCATGTGCCGCCACGGCAGGAATTCGCGGATGATCGGACCGACCACCGGCGTGCGGCCCATCCCGCCTCCGACCAGGACGCTCATGCCGACTTCGCCGTCCGGTCCGCGGCGCAGATAGAGTCCGATGTCGTGAAACGCCGTTGCGGCACGATCTTCCTTGGCGCCGTTCACCGCGATCTTGAACTTGCGCGGCAGGAAGGCGAACTCGGGATGGAAGGTGGACCACTGCCGCAGGATTTCCGCAAGCGGCCTCGGGTCGAGCACTTCGTCGGGCGCGACCCCCGCGAACTCATCCGACGTAATGTTGCGCACGCAGTTGCCGCTGGTCTGGATCGCATGCATTTCGACCGACGCGAGATCGGCAAGGATGTCGGGCGAGTCTTCCAGTTTCGGCCAGTTGTACTGGATGTTCTGCCGCGTCGAGAAATGCCCGTAGCCGCGGTCATAACGTCGCGCTATCGAAGCCAGCATGCGCAACTGGGTTGCGGACAGCAGGCCATACGGGATCGCGACGCGCAGCATGGGAGCATGCCGCTGGATGTACAAGCCATTCTGCAGGCGCAGCGGGCGGAATTCATCTTCGCTCAGGCTGCCGTCAAGGAAGCGCCGGACCTGGTCCCGGTACTGGGCCACCCGTTCATTGACGAGATTGCGGTCGACCTGATCGTAGACGTACATGTTGTGCCTTATGCGAAATTCGGAAGTGGGGACGCCTGGCTACAAGACAAGCTTGGCGCCGACGAGTACCAGCATGGACGCCAGGGCCGGACGCAGCCAGCGCTCGGCAATGCGCCCGCTTAGCAGGCTGCCGAGGTAAATGCCCGGAAGCGAGCCGATCAGCAGGTTGCCAAGAAGGTGCCAGTCCACCGTGCCCATATAGAAATGTCCCAGGCCCGCGACCGCAGTCAGCGGAACCGCGTGGGCGATATCGCTGCCCACGATGCGCGAGGCAGGCAACAGGGGGAATAACCAGAACAGCGCCGCCACCCCGACCGCGCCCGCACCCACCGAGCTCAGCGCGACAAGCGCGCCGATGACTGCACCCGTTACAATCGTAGCCGCAACAATGTGGCGCTCGCGCCATGCCTTGCCTGCGCCGTGCTTGCCCAAACCTTGCAGTTTTTCCTTGAACAGAATCGCCAGCGCGGTGAGGATCAGCGCGATTCCGAGCGAACCCGTAATCAGCCCGCTTACCCGATGACTGTCGACCCCGAGAAAGTGCAAGGCCACAAGGGCGACGAGTGCGGCGGGAATGCTGCCGGCAGCCATCATGCCCACCAGCTTCCATTCGACGTTGCCCTTACGGGCATGCACCCAGACACCGGTGGCTTTGGTAAAAGAGGCGTAAAGCAGATCGGTCCCGACGGCAGTTGCTGGGGAAACGCCGAATATCATGACCAGCATCGGCGTCATCAGCGAACCGCCGCCGACTCCGGTGAGCCCTACGATGAATCCGACCAGCAACCCTGACAGGGCGTAACCCAGTTCCATTTTTTCCACCCTGCGGGCGACGTTTGCGCGCCCAGTCTCAACTCGTGTTGTCGACGAAGTGCGGATCATACCGGCACCGCTTATATTGCTTATGACTGTTCTGTTAGTATTAAATACGAATTCCTTATTTAGCCGGCCAATATCCGGACGATAACCGATGAAACTTCAGCAGTTGCGCTACATATGCGAAGTTGCCCGCCAGAACCTCAACCTTTCGAGCGCGGCCGAGGTCCTGCATACCTCGCAACCGGGCATCAGCAAGCAGATCCGCAGCCTGGAAGAAGAACTTGGCGTCGATATTTTAGTGCGCCACGGCAAGCGCGTCGTCGCGGTCACCGAGCCGGGCAAAGCGATCCTGGATATTGCGCAGCGCATATTGAAGGACGTCGAGAACCTCAAGCAGGTCGGCGAGCAATTCACCGAGGAAGACAAGGGGCGCCTCACCATTGCCACCACGCACACCCAGGCGCGGTACGCGCTTCCCCAGATCATCCAGCGCTTCACCAAACGCTACCCCGAAGTGCGTCTGTCGTTGCGCCAGGGCAGTCCGACGCAGATTTCCGAAATGGTGGCCTCCGGCGAGGCCGACATCGCCATCGCCACCGAGGCAATCGAGCTCTACGAAGATCTCGTCATGCTGCCCTGCTACGAGTGGAACCGCTGCGTCCTGGTGCAACCCGGGCATCCGCTGCTGAAGGTGAAAAAGCTCACGGTGGAGGCGATCGCCGCGTTCCCGATCATTACTTATGATTTTGCGTTCACCGGCAGATCGAAGATCAACCAGGCATTCTCAGACAAAGGCCTGACGCCAAACGTAGTGCTCACCGCAATCGACGCCGACGTCATCAAGACTTACGTCGAACTCGGATTGGGCGTGGGCATCGTGGCAATGATGGCCTACGATCCGAAGCGGGACACGCACGTGCGCGCCATCGATGCGAGCCATTTGTTCGCGCCGAGCACAACCCGCATCGGCATCCGCAAGAACAGCTATCTGCGCGGTTACACCTACGACTTCATCGAGATGTTCGCCCCCCACCTGACCCGCGACGTGGTCAACGACGCCATGCACACCAAGGGCTGACTCAATCTCACCGCAAAGACGCAAAGGGGTCGCCAAGAATTGCGAGGGAACCATATAGAAACCGGGTCAACGGTGAGCGGGCACGCAGTGGAGAAAGTTTACGTTGTCGTAGCGCACTGATCGCGTTCGATACACAGGTGGTCCCGGCAACCTTAGCCGCTGTTCTCCACTTCAATTTGTACTCCTTTGCGTCTTTGCGGTGATGGCGCCTTAGATAGATCTCTTGGCAAAATCGCGCAGCCGGAAACCAAGCAGCCAGAGGCTGCCGAAATAAGTCGCGCCACCCAGCGCTACCAGCATCGCGAGCCGGCCGATCCGCCACCAGGCCGCGGCGGCTAACCAGGCAGCATCGTCTCCCGTTGCCCACCACAGCACGGCGCCCATCGCCACCAACGCCACGCCCACCTTGGCCAGATACAGGGCCCAGCCGGGCTGCGGCCGGAAGATGTCGTGGCGGCGCAGCTTGTAGTAGAGCAGCCCCGCGTTCAGGCATGCCCCCAGTGATATCGCCAATGCCAGGCCGGCATGTTCCAGTTTCAAGACAAAAAGGAACACAGGATTCAGCAACTGGGTCGCGAGAAGCGTGATCACCGCGATCTTTACCGGAGTGCGGATGTTCTGCCGGGCATAGAAGCCGGGCGCGAGTACCTTGACCAGGATCAATCCCAACAGCCCGACGCTGTAAGCCATAAGTGCATTGCGCGTCATCATCACGTCGTGTTCGCCGAACGCACCGTGGTGAAACAAGGTTGCGATCAACGGCACGGCGAGCAGGGCGAGCGCCAGTGCACAAGGCAGGGCCAGCATGACGGTCAGCCGCAGTCCCCAATCCAGCAGTTTCGAATATTCGCCGCCGGTCTTGTCGGCAAAGCTTCGTGTCAGGCTTGGCAGCAGGATCGTGCCCAGTGCGACGCCAAGCAACCCGGTGGGAAATTCCATCAGGCGGTCGGCGTAGTAGAGCCAGGACACGCTGCCCGTGACAAGGAAAGAAGCGAAGATGGTGTTGATGAGCAGGCTGATCTGGCCGATCGAGACTCCGAACACCGCCGGACCCATCAACTTCAGGATGCGCCATACGCCCGGGTCTTTCAGGTCGAATCGAAAGCGCGGCAGCATGCCGATCCTGGCCAGGAACGGCAGCTGGAAGCCCAATTGCAGCAGGCCGCCGACAAACACGGCCCAGGCCAGGGCCAGGACCGGCGGATCGAAATACGGGGCGAGGCAAAGCGCGAAAACGATGAAGGAAACATTCAGCAACGTCGGTGTGAAAGCCGGCACCGAAAAACGGCTCCACGTATTGAGGATCCCGCCGGCAAGCGACGTCAGTGAGATGAAGAGGATGTAGGGGAACGTGATGCGGAGCAGTTGCACGGTGACCGCGAATTTGTCGCTGTCCGCCACGAAGCCCGGCGCGGTGACATAGACGATCAGCGGCGCGGCGATCATGCCGATGGCGGAAACGACGACGAGGACCACGGCCAGGACGCTCGCGACGTGATCGACGAGCGATCGGGTCTCTTCGGGGGTGCGGGCATTGCGATATTCCCCGAGGATCGGGACGAACGCCTGCGCGAATGCGCCTTCGGCAAAAAGCCGCCGCAGCAGGTTTGGAAGCCGGAAAGCCACGAAAAAAGCGTCTGTATACAGGCCCGCGCCAAAGCCACGGGCGATTACGGCATCGCGCACGAATCCCAGAATCCGCGACACCAGCGTCATGCTGCTGATAGTCGCCAAGGCCTTGAGCAAATTCATTTTCGTGTGAGATGGAAACCGGAATGCCGCGGATTGTAACCGAGCGATGGCAAGCGGCCGGCTTGCGGCACAGGCCCGGCTCCGGAAATGCCTGACCTGTTTTTGCGGGATTACGCCACGATCGGGTTGCAAACCCCCTGCGGGGACAGTACCATAGCGCCCTTTTCCGCAGTCCCCCCGGTTCAAGGAAGACCCAATGGCCAACATAGCCTCAGCCAAGAAACGCGCCCGCCAGGCAGAACACCGCCGCGCCCACAATGCCGGCCAGCGCACGGAATTACGCTCCGCCATCAAGAATGTGAAAAAGGCCATCGCCGCCGGCGACAAGAAAGCCGCCCAGGCACAGTTCCAGGTGTCGCAAAGCCGCATCGATTCGATTGCGGACAAGCGCATCGTGCACAAGAATACCGTGTCCCGGCAGAAAAGCCGCTTGGCCGCCGCCATCAAAGCGATGGCCTGATCAGGCAAGCCAGGCAAATGCGAAGGCCCGCGCATGCGGGCCTTTTGTTTTACAACGGCAGTTACAGAGTCGTCAGGGTCACGCCACCCTGATGTCCTTGCGCACCTGCAGCGATTGGCGGATCTCGTGCCGCCCTTCCCTCACCTGCAATTCGTTGTCAGTGCAGAAAGACATCAGGAATTGGAATGCTTCGGGACTCATTTGCTCAAGTCGGCGGTCGACAACGACACACTTTATCCCCGACGCGACGATCGGCTTCAGGTAGGGTGAATAACTGATGCGCTGGTCTTCGCCGAACAACGACATGCAACCGCAAAGCCGTTCAGCCCAGTCACTGGGCCGGAATGTTTCACCGCCTGTTGTGACACCGACGATGAGAATTTCTACGATGGGCGGGCCGGACATGTTTCAGATCCTGAATTGGCCGGCATCGTAACATATTTTGCAGCGCACCAATGTACTTTCGGACTTCGGTTTACTTACTGTAAGCTATTGATATAAATTTACAACTGATCGACGGCGTGGCGATTCCAGCACCATCGCCGACGCGCAAATCCGTTGCACTCATATTTGGCGGCATTGCCGGAAAACAAAGAAGCGCAAGGGCAGTCACGGCATCCAAATACCTACTGCTGCAACTCGCGCGTCAACCGTCGGACGCAAGCCCGAACCGTGATAGCCGGTTACGCATGACGAATGCGAAATCCGACAGGTAAAGCGCTTGCATCCATAGACCGATTCGGATAAATATAGGAACTGAAAACCCCAACATTTTCAATGGCACGCACGGCGGCTTTTGCCGCCGTGTGCTTTTTGGAACCGGGGAAACGGCCTGGTGGGCGACATGATGCAACACGTAATGACAACTTATGGCCGGCAGGCAATCGCGTTCTCCCGCGGCGAGGGCTCATGGCTGTGGGATCTCAAGGGCAAGCGCTACCTCGACTGCGTCAGCGGCGTCGCGGTCAGCGGCGTTGGACATGCCCACCCCCGCCTGGTTGCCGCAATATCCGCGCAGGCCGCGCGCGCGATGCACGTATCCAATCTTTACGAAATCCCCGAGCAGGAGCAACTTGCCGCCCGCCTGTGCGCGCTCGCGGGAATGGACAATGCCTTCTTTTGCAATTCCGGATGCGAAGCCAACGAAGCGGCGATCAAGCTCGCACGCCTGTATGGCCACCAGAAAGGCGTCGAATCTCCCGCCATCATCGTCATGGAGCAGGCCTTCCATGGCCGCACAATCGCAACGCTGTCGGCCACTGGCAGCCGCAAAGTACAGGCCGGCTTCGAGCCTTTGCTGACCGGTTTCGTGCGCGTACCTTACGACGACCTGCCCGCGCTTGAGCAAGTGGCGGCGACCAATCCGAACATAGTCGCGGTGCTGGTGGAACCGGTGCAAGGCGAGAGCGGCGTCCACGTTCCGGAAGACGGCTATATTCCGCACCTGCGCCGGCTCTGCGATGACAAGGGATGGCTGTTGATGCTCGATGAAGTGCAGAGCGGAATGGCACGCACCGGCAAGTGGTTCGCGCACCAGCATCTGGGCATCAAGCCTGATGTGATGTCCCTGGCCAAGGGCCTCGGCAACGGCTTCCCGATCGGCGCCTGCCTTGCGCGCGGCGCCGCCGCCGCTGTATTTTCGCCGGGCAAGCATGGCTCCACATTCGGCGGCAATCCGCTGGGTTGCGTATCCGCCCTCACCACGCTTTCGATCATCGAGGACGAAGGCCTGGTCGAGCGCGCAGGCGACATCGGACTGAAAATCCGCGAAGGCATCGCAAGAAATCTGGCCGGCACTGCCGGCGTGAAGGAGATCCGCGGCAAAGGTCTCATGATCGGCATAGAACTCGACCGCCCCTGTGGCGACCTGGTGGTGCGCGGATTCGATGCCGGTCTTCTAATCAATGTAACGGCGGATACAGTGGTCCGTCTGCTCCCGCCCCTTAACCTGAAAGACGCGGAAGTAACGACACTGGTCGACGGGGTCTCGGCCCTGATCAAGACCTTCCTCAATGCCGCCACTGAGACGGCCGCGGCGAACTGACGATCCCGACATGCAGTCCCCGAAACATTTTCTGCAGTTCAAGGATCTGTCGCGCAACGAGCTCGACCATGTGTTCGAGCGCACGCGCTGGATCAAGCAGCAGTTCAAGGCGTACAAGCCTTATCACCCGCTGTTCGACCGCACGCTCGTGATGATTTTCGAGAAGCAGAGCACGCGCACCCGCCTGTCGTTCGAGGCCGGCATGCACCAGCTCGGCGGATCCGCGATATTCCTCAGCACGCGCGATTCGCAACTGGGCCGCGGAGAACCCGTCGAGGACGCAGCACAGGTCATCTCGCGCATGTGCGACATCGTCATGATCCGCACGTTCGAGCAGGACATCATCGAACGCTTTGCCGCGCTCTCACGGGTGCCGGTCATCAACGGCCTCACGAACGAATACCATCCCTGCCAGATTCTGGCCGATATCTATACATTCATCGAGCATCGCGGCCCGATGCAGGGCAAGACCGTCGCCTGGATCGGCGACTCGAACAATGTCTGCAACACCTGGTTGCAAGCCGCGGAAGTGCTCGACTTCAACGTCCACGTCTCCACACCCCCGGGCTACGAAGTGGAGCCGGAGCGCGCCGGCCTTTACGGCACCGACCATTACGAGGAATTTTCCGATCCGATGGAAGCCGCGCGCGGCGCACACCTCGTCACGACCGACGTCTGGACCAGCATGGGATTCGAGGCGGAGAACGAGGAACGCAAACGCGATTTCGAGGACTGGCAGGTCGACGTCGAGATGATGAAGCACGCCGCGCGCGATGCCTTGTTCATGCATTGCCTGCCGGCGCATCGCGAAGAAGAAGTCGAGGCGGCCGTGATCGATGGCCCGCAGAGCGTGGTCTGGGATGAAGCCGAGAACAGGTTGCATACGCAGAAGGCGTTGATGGAATTTCTGCTGCTCGGTAAAGTCGAATCGGTCTGAAGAACGCACCGGCACCGGCAGTGTCGAAAGTCGCTGGAACCAGGGGAAAACGCTGCGGGTATGCAATGAATCCCGCAGTCCGGAGTAATCAAATTACCGTCGAAGGAGTGGATATGGTCCGATTGAGCATTCCCCGAATCGCATTGGTTTTATCGTTGCTGATTCCGTTTGCCGGCCTGTGCGCCGATGATGATGTTTCCTGGATAGCCGACAAGAGCGGCTGCAAGGTTGCCAATCCCTTCCCGCAGCCGGGTGAGTCCATCGTCTGGAAAGGCCAGTGCCGAAACGGCGTGGCCGACGGCGAAGGCGTGCTGGAGTGGTATATCAACGGCAAGTCCGCGGATCGCTACGAGGGCACCCTGAAAGAAGGCTGGGCAGAAGGCAAAGGCGCGCTCACGCGCGCGGAAGGGGGAAAGTACGCCGGCGGCTGGAAGCACAGCCTGCAGGATGGCGA
>JANXVW010000327.1 GCA_025351455.1 Betaproteobacteria bacterium
CGCTCGCCCGTCGCAACAATGAGCGAACCCTAGCTTCGAGCTCCGAGAGCTCAAAAGGCTTGGCCAAATAGTCGTCCGCCCCCGCATCAAGTCCGATAACGCGATCCTCGACTGCGTTTCGCGCAGTAAGAATCATCACCGGTGCACGTCCTCCGGTAGCCCGGTAGGTTCGCAACACATCTAGACCGCTTCGTTGCGGCAATTGCAGGTCGAGAATAACCAGATCGTAGGAGGTCGACGCCAGGGCGGCTTGCGCGCTTAATCCATCGGCGAGGAGGTCAACGGCGTGACCGGACCTGGACAGACTGCGCGAAACGCCGTCCGCGAGTTGGCGATCATCTTCTATCACGATCATGCGCATGATTGCGTAAGGCTCCAGTAAGCCGGCGTAAGGTTCCAGTAAGCCTTGCCTAAGGTTCCTGTAAGGCTAGGGGAATAGACTGCCCCTCCCTTGATAACGGGAAAGCTCTGCGTAATGTCCCACTCGTCCTTTTTTTGGCTCGTCATGTTCGCGTGTGTGCCGTGTTCCGCCTCGAATGATACCGATCAATCCTCCGTGGCGCTCACCCTAGCGGCGGCAGAAATGTTGCTTCTGCACCAGAATCACGATCTTATCGCGTCGCGTCGAGCTTTGGCTGGAGCGCAAGCCGACCGCGTGACTGCGGGTCAGCGGCCCAATCCCACGCTTTCTGTTTCCACATTATCGATCGATCCGCGTCGGGTCGGCGCGGGAGCTGCATGGGAAAAAAGCGTGGACACCGCAGTCCAAATATCGCAGTCGATCGAGCGCGGCGGCAAGCGTGATCTACGCAGCGCTGCCGCCAGCCACAGTGTGCTGGCAGCGAGCTCTGATGTGGATGAGATACAGCGGCAGCAAGGGTTGCTTTTGCGTCAGACGTATATCGACATGCATCTCGCGCAGGAGCGTGTTTCAATCAGTGGTGCAACTACTCTGGCATTTCGCCGGACATTGGATGCGGCTAACCTGAGATTCAAGAGCGGTGACATAGCAGCGGCTGATGTCTCGCGAATTTCGGTTGACGCGTTACGTGCGGAGAACGAGCTGCGACAGAATGTTGCGGATCTGGAACGCTCGAGGTTAGCGCTGGCCTATCTGGTGGGTTTGGAAGATCGCGCGGCCAGCATACAGGCAATAGATCCCTGGCCCGAACTTGCACCGCTTCCCGAAATGCCTGGAACCGAGGTGCTGGATGCCCGTCCTGACGTGCGGGCCGCCGTACAGCGCGCGAATGCAGCGAGCAAAGCGGCGCAGTTGGCGGCTGCGCAGCGCACTCGCGATGTTACGGTGTTCGTACAATTTGAAAGATTTGTGGGACAACCTCAAAACAACACCATTGGAGTGGGTGTGAGCATGCCGCTGTTCTTGAACGCCTCCTATGAAGGCGAAATTCGACGCGCGGAATCAGATCGGTACGCCGCACAGGACAATGTCGATCGTGTACGGGCGCTGGCACACACCGAGATGGCGCGCGTCTGGGTTGACCTTGCGTCAGCCCGCGACCGGGTCGATCGGTTCGAAGGCAAGTTGCTCGCTTCCGCGCGCAGCGCTGCAGAGGCATCGGAATTCGCCTATAAGAAGGGAGCTCTCGGCGTAATGGACCTGCTTGACGCGCGTCGATCGTTGAATGCTACGGAACTCGACGCTGCCACCGCCCATGCCGATTATGCCAAAGCCCTGGCAGCGTGGCGCGCGGCCGCCGGGGATATGCCGGAGGTCCGATGAAAAGATTGCTCGCCTGTTGTCTGCTTGCATTTGCGACGTGCGGATGCAATAGCAAGGCAGATCCCCAGCAATCTGCGCAGCCCGTGGCCGAGGGGGACCATATCGTATTCCCTCGAGACAGCAAACAGCTCGCCGCCCTGACTAGCGTTGCCGCCGAACCTGAAGCGGGTCAAGCGATCATCGTACCGGGTCGTATAGCATGGGATGAAACCCGGACCTCCCGTGTGTTTTCTTCAGTCGCGGGTCGTGTAGTCGCGCTTAAGGTACACCCCGGCGACGCGGTTCGCCCAGGTCAGCCGCTTGCGCTCATTTCCTCCCCGGATTTCGGCCAGGCGCAGGCAGAAGTCAGGAAGGCACAGGCGGATTTCGCGCTTTCCGAGAAAAATCGGGCGCGCGCGCGAGAGTTGTTCGATGTTGGTGTAATCGCCCTTAAGGAATTGCAGGCCGCGGATGCCGATCTGGAACGGGCACGCGCCGAACGCGACCGCACCCTGGCGCGGGAGAAATTATTCGGCGCCAGTCAGGAGGTCGATCAACTGTATCGCCTCGCGGCTCCTGTTGGTGGCATGGTGGTGGAAAGTAATGTCAATCCCGGGCAGGAAGTGCGTCCAGACCAGGCGCAGCCTGGCACGCCGGCACTCGTCGTCATCAGTGATCCCACCCGGCTGTGGGTGTTGATCGATGTGCCAGAAACCCTCGCTGAGGTCTTTCGGCCGG
>JANXVW010000011.1 GCA_025351455.1 Betaproteobacteria bacterium
GCGCCAGTCTTGTAGGCTGCGGCGGCGATGCCGGGCACGAACTGCGCGGCAAGAACCAGACCGCCGGTACCGACGATGCCCTTGAGCAGGTTGCGCCGGCTGACGTTTTCAATGTAGGCCGTGTGTTGAGTGGTTTTCATCTCAGGCCTCCTTCGCGGCGGACTTGATCGCCGAGAAAATGCGTTGGTAGCAGCCGCAGCGGCAAATATTCCCTTGCATCGCCGAGAGGATGTCTTCGTCGGAAGGGTTCTTTTTTTCGTTGAGCAGGCCAGCTGCATTCATGATCTGGCCGCACTGGCAGTAACCGCACTGGGGCACGTTCGCTGCGCGCCAGGCTTTCTGCACCGGGTGATTGCCATCGGCGGACAGGCCCTCGATGGTGGTCACGGCATGGTCGGTTACGTCCTTCATGACGACTACGCAGGAGCGCACGGCCTTGCCGTCGATGTGCACCGTACAGGCGCCGCACAGTCCCGCGCCGCAACCGAATTTCGTTCCAGTCAGGGCGAGCTCATCGCGCAGATACCACATGAGCGGCATCTGCGGATCGCCGTCGTAACTCCTCTCTTGCTGGTTTACCTTGAGTTTCATTTACTTAATCCTCCATCGAGCCTGAAAATTTTTAGTTTGTCGTGCCTGCATCGTGTCGCGCAGCAGCGGTACGTCATAGGTTGAAAAGCTGCGCGGAAACTGTACTCCTTTGCTGGCGCGTATGTATAGCACCACGCTGATTTTTCCAGCTTTTTGGAACAGAAATTCCGGCTTTCCGGGAACGGCGGTTTCGCACCGCGGATTCGGGCATCATTTGCAGCGTGAAATCCACGTATCGATTTGCAAGGAACAACATCGAAAGCGGCGACGAATCATCTGCTCGATAGCCGCCACAATGCGAACGTGCAGTGCCGCATCGAGTCACACAAATTTCGCTTCCATGTCGGCGGGCGGTGGTCATTTCGTCACCAGCCTTCCGCTTCACTGCCGCACCGAGAGTGCGCGGGCTCACGCGCAAACAGGATTGATTTTTAATGCCGTAATCCGTGTAGACATCGCGTGATGAAAGCGGAAAAATTTCGTGCTAGAGCAATTCGCGGCTACGCTGTCGTTCCGCGACAAGCCGTTTGATGCGACGCAATATATTCCGATTCGTTCTGGTGGGTAGATCCCATCCGCGGAGATTGTCACGGTGCGAGATCGGGCTTCGCAGGTTCCGTGCATCAGGGCGTGCCCTTGTTACCTGACTTCCAGCCCATCGTTCCCGCGAAGGCATCGTTCAGAGCCGACGGCGCGCTTTATTCCGCGCGGTTCGACGACGTCTACGCATCATCGCAGGGCACGCTTGCCCAGGCACAGCATGTATTTCTGAATGGCAACGACCTGCCGCTGCGCTGGCAGAAAGCCGGCCGTTTCACCATCGTCGAAACCGGATTCGGGGCGGGGCTCAATTTTCTAGCCACGTGGCGCGCCCTGCGCCAGGCCGGATCGTCCGCCACGCACCTGCACTTCGTCTCGGTGGAAAAGCATCCCTTCGAGCCAGCGGAGCTCGCGCTCATCCATGGGCATTATCCGGAGCTGGGCGAGTTGTCGCGCGAGTTTCGCGGGAGTTATCCGCCCCTCCTGCCCGGGTTCCATCGCCTGCACTTCGACAGCGGGCGCGTGACGCTGACCTTGCTGCTCGGTGAAGCCGGGGCAATGCTGCGCCAGTTGCAAGCCAGGGCCGACGCATTTTTTCTCGATGGGTTCGCGCCGGTAAAAAATCCGCAGATGTGGAGCCCGGAAATTTTTACGGAGCTCGCGCGACTGGCGAAACCGGGTGCAACGCTCGCGACCTATACCGTCGCCGCGATGGTGTGCCAGGGGCTTGCCGAAGCTGGTTTCGAAGTCGAAAAGCGTCCGGGGTTTGCAACCAAGCGTGAAATGCTTTGCGGGCGTTTTCGCGGCACCGCCGAGGAGGGGGTGGCGCAAGGTGACAAGCGGGCGATCGTGCTCGGGGCGGGCCTGGCCGGCACGACTTGCGCGCAGCGTCTCGCGGAGCGGGGCTGGAGCGTGCAATTGATTGAGCGCCACCTGTCGTCGGCACAGGAAGCGTCCGGCAATCCCGCGGGGCTGGTGCGTCCGGTATTTTCGCTGGACTGGAATACTCACAGCCGGTTTACCACGGCAGCGTTTCTTTACGCGAGCCGGCATCAGGCGGCGTTGGACAGGGCCGGAGTGGGTCCCGACCATGGCGAGGGAGGCGTATTGCAACTGGCGCGAGATGCCAGTCACTTCGACAAGCAGCAACGCATCATTGAAGCGTTCACGTTGCCCGTCGACCTGGTGAAAGTGGTGCCAACCGCGGAGGCGACGGAACTTGCGGGGGTGCCGGTCGCCGGGCCGGCGTGCTGGTTTCCCCACGCGGTGTGGGCAAACCCCGCCAGCATGTGCCGGGCCAATCTCGATGGCGCGGATGGGATGGTCAGGAGCCTGTATGGACACGATGTCGGCGGGCTGCGGCGGGTCGACGGCCAGTGGGAAGTTCTCGATGGCGCGGACGAAGTTCTGGCGAGCTCGCCCGTGGTTGTGCTGGCCAACGCCTGCGCGGCAATCCGGTTTCCCCAGGCAGCCTGGCTGCCGCTGCGGCCTGTGCGCGGTCAAGTCAGCCTGATGCGGCAACAGCCGGGCCGAACTCTCAGGATAGCGGTCTGCCGGGAAGGTTACGTCACCCCGGCGATCGACGGCGAGCACTGCATCGGCGCCACGTTCAATGAAGATATGCCGGAACCGGAAGTGCGGACGGAGGATCACGAGGCAAATCTGCGACGGCTGGAATCTATGCTGCCCGGATTCGGAAAGGGCATTACGCCGGAAATGCTCGGCGGGCGCGTTGCATTCCGGGCAATGAGTTTCGATCGCCTGCCCGTGCTTGGCGCTATGCCGGGCGAGGGACAGGCAGGACTGTTCGCTTGTCTCGCGCTGGGATCGCGCGGCATGACCTGGGCCGCGCTGGCGGCGGAAATCGTCGCGAGCCGCATTACGGGCGAGCCCATGCCCGTCGAGGCCGCTTTGCTCAGTGCGCTCGACCCGGCGCGTTTCCTGAAGAAAAAACGCTGAAGAACGACTCAGCGTTTGCACACCCCCGCTTCCGATATCCAGGCATTGAGTTCTTCTGCCACCGAAGTTGCGATCGCCGCAAATGCCGCCGCCGCGCCGGCCGCGTTGGGCGTGGGTGCCGGTTTTTCCAGTCGGAATTCGCGAACGAGCGCCGCCTCGCTCGCTGCAGGATCTGAAAGCGTCGCACGCAGATGCACGACGGCGCGGCTGTTCTGTTCGTTGCCGAATACCTGGCTGAACTCCGACAGAAATAGCGCCAGGCTGCATTTTGTCTGCTTGCCGCGCACAGACGTTGCGTTGCCCACCGATTGGCGCAAGCGGATCGTCAACATGTGCGCAGGCGCAGCCGCCCAACGGCTTAAGGCGTAAGGTGCCAGCTTGCGCAGGTTGGCATATTCCAGCCGGTACAGCATTTCCGTGGCACCCAACCACTCCGCGGCGCGAATGTCCGCGAGAAAAACATCCTGCCCTGCAGGGGGAATTACCGCAGCGGGAATGCCGAAGTCGTAGATTTCGACGGGCGGCTTGCTGCCGACGGCACAACCGGCAAGCACCACGACCGCGAGAAGCATGATCCGTCTTTTCATTTTCGTGCGCCCTGGAATCCCGGTTCGCCCGGCCCGGGTTGTAGCCGCTGGCGCCCGAACACCAGACTCTGCGGTTCGCGTTCGATCTGCAGCATCAGATGGTGGAATTCCTGCGTGTCCCGGTCGAGCTGCTCCACGAGCTGGTTGACCTTCGGCAGTGTGCTGTCGGTGATTTCCAGCGAGATCTCCGTGCTCAGCTTTTCCAATTTGTCCGAGAGCTGACGCATGTTGGCGAGGACCTTGCGCGAATCCTCGATAACCGGCCCGACCGAACCGGAGGCCTGCTCGATGTTGGCCAACGACCTGCGCAGGCTTGCCTGATTATCCGCATCGAGGAATTTCCTGGCGCGTTCGGTCACCTCCGGTATCGCGCGCAGGGCGGGCTCGAGCTGGGCGGACGCTTTTTCGAAATTGGCCAGCGTGTTCTCGATGCGCGACTGGTTGGTCTCGCTCGCGATCTTGTTCAATCGGTCGAGCAGGTCTGACGCCTGCTGCAGTAATGCCTTGCTGGACAGCGCAAGGTCGTCGAACACGTTGCCGCGCACTTCAATGCGAGCGAGCCCTCCCGCCTGGTACTGCAACGGGGCCGGATTCGAGCCGTCATCGTCCAGCACCACATAGGCGATCCCGGTCAAGCCCTGATAGCCGATCTGCGCAAATGTGCCGCGCGTGATCGGCACGCTGTCGTCCAGTACCACCCGGATCAGGATGATCTTGGAATCCTGCGGGTCGATTGAAATATCCTCGACCTTGCCGACTTCGACGCCACGGAAGCGTACCGCGGCTTGCCGGTTCAGGCCATTGACCGGAAATTTCGAAACGACCAGGTACGCACTGTAGCTTTTGCTGTCGCCGCGAAACCAGATGAAGCTCGCTGCCAGGGCGATGCCAAGCAGGATCGTGAACAACCCGGTGAACAGGGCGTAAGAGCGGCTTTCCATGTCAGGTCGCGTGGGGCAGCGGTGGCGCCGTGCCGAAAAAACTGGCGATAAAAGGATGCGTGTTCTGTTT
>JANXVW010000282.1 GCA_025351455.1 Betaproteobacteria bacterium
GTGCCCAGCAACCGGCACTTGTCGTGATGTTTTCTCCTCAGACAGCGCAGTGACAGCACGCGTCGCGGGATTGCGCGCCGCGTTGCGTCAGACCCGTCGATGGAACCCGGAAAATTTCTTTTCGGCCGGGATCAGGAGGTCGCCGTGAAATACTGCAATGGCGCCTGGGGGCGGAGTTTTTCTATGGAAGACAGAGCGGTCTTCGCCTGGAAGGAAATGTAGCACCAGCATGGGGGGATGACAAACGGATTCGGCCGAAGGTACAAGTTTGCGGACCGGCCATGCAAGTCCTGCCTGGTGCAGAAATCATGACAGTTGACTGCCGTTTCCCCCTTGCTTTGGTTCGATGGGCCAGCATGCCCTGTGGCAATCCCAAATTTGTCACTACCGCCCCCCGCAACTTCTGCCTTCCAGCATCCATCCGCCACGTCCCGCATCCTGCTGATTACTTTTTTTCCCCGGCGACGACATAAGACCATAGCGCTTCAATGTCAGCGGGCTCAAAGAGGTCGCCCCATGGCGGCATATTATTCTTGCCTCCGGTGACGGAGTTAACAAAGCGCGAGTGCTGATTGACGGGAAAGGTCCGCAAGTCAAATGCACCTTGCGGATTGGTCATTCGCGGACCATGGCATGGCTCACAGTTTTGGGCAAAGATTTCCGAACCTTTCTTAATCTGCTCCGGGCTGAAATTCAGAGACTCCGTGTCCTGCGCCACTGCAACGTGTGCAAAGGCAAGTAGCCAGCCGATAAAGACTAGTCGCTTCATCATTCCGGCAGCAGCACAAACGTCCATACTGAACCGCCAGATGGCACGAATTGGCGCACTGGCGTACCGGCTACCGCGGAGAGACCGCCCAGACCTGATAGCACGGTCACATACTGGCGTCCCTTGAAGGTGTATGTTATCGGTGACGAATTGATACCGGAACCGGTCTGGAACTGCCAGAGGATCTCCCCGTTCGCTTCATCGATCGCGATGAATTCCCCGGTCTGCCTGCCAGTAAAAACCAACCCGCCATCGGTGGCAAGCATCCCCGCCCAAAATGCGAAGTCCGAAAGCGCGACTTTCCATTTCGTTTCGCCCGTCAGTGGGTCTACCGCCATGTAATAGCCCCATGGCTCTTCTGGTGGGACTTCGGGAACCTTGGTTTCCGCGCCAACGAAGCGCTGTCCGGGCTTATACTCTCCCAGCGGTACGAACTTCACGACGCGCGCACGGTGCAACGAGCTGAAGTACACAAGCCCCTTTTTAGGATTGAACGCCATCGGCGCCCAATTCTTGCCGCCGCGAGTGCCCGGCCACATTTCGACCTCTTCACCCGCAATCAGGCGCTTGCTGAGTTCAGTCAAAACCGGTCGACCACTGGCGATGTCGATGCGCTCGGCCCAGTTCATCTTTTCAAATGGGTGCGCTGCAATGACCTTTCCGTCGATACGATCGAGAACATAGAGGAAGCCGTTACGATCGGCATGCATGAGCACCTTGCGCATCTGGCTGTCTACTTTGATGTCGGCGAGCACATTTTCATTGACGCCGTCGTAGTCGTACATGTCGTTTGGCGTCCACTGGTAATGCCATACAAGCTCACCGGTCTTGGGTCGGATCGCGACCACCCCCGCCGTGTACAAACTGTCGCCGGAACGAAGCGAGGGATTCCATGGAGCCGCATTGCCCGTGCCCCAATACACAAGATCAAGGCCCGGGTCATACGAACCCGTGATCCACGTCGATCCGCCACCATGCCGGTAGGCGTCAGTGTCCGCAGGCCAGGTCTCGAATCCGATCTCCCCGGGTCCGGGCACGGTATAGCGGCGCCACAACTTGTTGCCCGTATCGGGATCCCAACCGTCAAGGAAGCCACGCACCCCATATTCCGCACCTGACATGCCGGTGATCAACACGCCGTTCGCAATCAGCGGGGCACCAGTACTCGAATAACCTTCCTTCCATTCTGCAAACTTTTCCTTCCAGACTTCCTTGCCAGTCTTCATATCGAGCGCGACTACAAAAGCATCGAGAGTTGTGCGAAAAAGTTTACCGTTGTAAATCGCCGCGCCCTTGTTGGACACACCGCAGCAAACGACACGCGGCGTAGCTGGATCCCAGTCCACCGGGGTGCGTCAGATTTGTCGACCGGTTGCAACGTCAACTGCAACAGTCCACTTGACGTTGGTCACATACATCACGCTATTGTAGATAAGCGGCTGTGCTTGCTCTCCGAGATCGTTGTTGAGGCTGAGGCTCCAGACCGGAACCAGCCGCTTTACGGTCGATTTGTTTATCTGTATGAGCGAGCTGTAGCGCTGCAGGGAATAGCCCATGCCATAGGTAGTTACATTCTCAGTGTTCTGGCCATCGTTTTTGAGTTCGTCGAGGGTCTGGGCCGACACCGAGTTGGTGACAAAAAGAAATGCTATCGCCGCGAGTTTTCTGAGCTTCATGGTCTCTCACTCCTTTTTGATCGTGAATGCGGCGCAGCCGCGGCAGCGGAATAAAATAGCAAGACGACTCACAGGAACGGTCATGCGAATGCGATTTCCCTCTTCCATCTGGTTCGATGGACGAGATGCACAACGAACCAAACATTCCTGCAGCACGGTCCACGACCCAGGTTGATCGAAAGTGTGCCAGCCGTGGAGGTTTTTGTTGTCCTGGCTGGGCTATCTTTGTTTTTCTCCTGCAACTACGTACGACCACAGCGCTTCAATGTCTTCGGGCTTCAACTGGCCTCGCCACGGCGGCATGGCATTCTTGCCGTTGGTCACCGAGTTGACGAATCGCGAGTGTTGATCGGGCGGAAAAGTTTTCAGGTTGAAGAATTCCGGGCTGCTCATGCGCTCGCCATGGCATGGCGAGCAGTAAACGGCGAAGGTCTCGGCGCCTTTTCCAATCTGCGCGGGTGAAAATTGTCCGTCTGGCGGAGTTTGTGCCGCGGCGGGCGCTATGCCGAATGTCACGGCCAGCATGAAGATGCGTTTCATTGCGTAGAAGTCCTTCGCGTCATTCGGGCATCAGGGCAAAGGTCCACATCGAACCGCCGGTTGGCACGGCGTTCCCTGCCATGCGTCGCGCGTTAAGCCCGCCCAAACCCGACGCGATGCTCAGGTATTGCCGCCCTTTGAACGTGTAAGTGATAGGCGTGGCAATAATGCTCGACCCCGTCTGAAAATGCCAGACGGTCTTTCCGGTTGCTTCATCCAGTGCGATGACTTTGCCGTCCAGCGTTCCGGTGAATATCAATCCGCCGTCGGTGACCAGCATGCCCGCGGAATTCGCCTTCTCGATTAGGGGAATCTCCCACTTTTTGTTGCCGCTGATTGGGTCCATTGCGATGTGGTGACCTACCACTTCGCCGGGCTGGATTTCGTGCCGCCGTATCGTCACGCCCCAGGACGGCGCGCCGATGATTTGCTTCGCCGGCGCGGCGATTTTAATGATGCGGGGGAGTTGCCAACTGCTGGTGTAAATCAGCCCGGTATTCGGGTTGTAGGCGACCGGTACTGCGTTGACCCCGCGCTGCGGATAGATCTCCACTTCTTCGCCACGCGCCAATCTTTCGCCCAGATCGGTCAACACCGGCCGCCCGGTTTCCAGATCGATACGTGTGGCCCAGTTCACGCGGGTGAATGGATGCGCGGCGATCAGCTTGCCATTGGTACGGTCTATCGTGTACATGAACCCGTTCTTGTTGGCCTGGAAGAGCACCTTGCGCACATGTCCATCAATCATGATGTCGGCCAACACCGGCTCGTCGGTGCCGTCCACGTCATAGACATCGTTCGGCGTGTACTGATAGTGCCAAACCAGTTCACCGGTCTTTGGACGAATCGCAAGAAGGCTGCTCGAATAGAGGCTGTCGAGTCCACCTCGCGGATGGGGGTTCCACGGCTCGGCGTTGCCGGTGCCCCAATAGACGAGGTCGAGTTCCGGGTCGTATGCGCCCGTCCGCCAGGTCGCCGCGCCACCATACTTGTACGCTTCACTATCCTTGGGCCAGGTTTCGGAGCCCGCTTCGCCCGGCGCGGGGATGGTGTAAAGCCGCCATAGATGCGCTCCGGTCTCCGGATCCCATCCATTGAGGAATCCACGCGTGGTGAAATCCCCTCCCGCCATGCCAGTGATCAGCACGCCGTTCGCGATGAGCGGCGCGCCTGTCGCGGTATAACCTTCGTTGAAATCGGCAAACTTCTGCTTCCATACCTGCGCGCCGGTTTTCATGTCGAGCGCCACGACGTGCGCGTCAAGCGTCACACGGAAGAGCTTGCCGTTATAAATCGTCGCTGAGCCGCGGTTGATCGCGCCGCAGCAGGCATGCGCCGCCGCTTCCGGCGCCGATTCAGCAGGCGTGCGCCAGATTTGCTGACCGGTCGCAACATCAATGGCAAAAGTCCATTTGCCGTTGACCGCATACATCACGCCGTTGTAGATCGTGGGTTGCGCCAATTCGCCCTGATCGTTCATCAGGCTCATGCTCCAGATCGGCACGAGCCGTTTGATGTTGGATATGTTGATCTGCTCGAGCG
>JANXVW010000046.1 GCA_025351455.1 Betaproteobacteria bacterium
CTTTCCATTTAATGAACAGTCGGTTACGTTTTCCGGCTGGACCGACTAGTCGATCATGGCCGAGTTTTCCCGCATCAAGCGCCTTCCACCCTATGTGTTCAACATCACCGGCGAGTTGAAGGCAGAAGCACGCCGTCGTGGGGAAGATATCATAGACATGAGCATGGGCAACCCGGATGGTGTTACGCCCAAGCACATCGTCGACAAGCTTGTTGAAGCGGCACAGCGCAACGACACGCACGGCTATTCCATGTCGAAGGGAATCCCTCGACTGCGTCGCGCAATTTGCAACTGGTACCAATCGCGCTACGGCGTCGTGCTTGATCCGGACAGCGAAGCCATTGTCACCATCGGGTCCAAGGAAGGTCTTGCCCACCTTATGCTTGCCACGCTGGACCATGGCGACACGGTTCTGGTACCCAATCCCAGCTATCCCATCCATATTTACGGAGCGGTCATCGCCGGCGCCGACATACGCTCGGTGCGCATGACTCCCGGGGTGGATTTCATTCAGGAATTGCAACGCGCGATACGCGAGTCGATTCCGAAACCGAAAATGATGATCCTGGGATTCCCCAGCAATCCGACGGCGCAATGTGTGGAACTCGAATTCTTCGAGCGCGTGGTGGCGCTGGCGAAAGAACATTCGATCCTGGTGGTGCACGACCTGGCCTATGCCGACATCTGCTTTGACGGCTGGAAAGCGCCATCGATCATGCAAGTGCCGGGTGCGCGCGACGTGGCTGTGGAATTTTTTACCATGAGCAAGAGCTACAACATGGCCGGCTGGCGCGTCGGTTTCATGGTCGGCAACAAGGAACTGGTTTCAGCACTTGCACGCATAAAGAGTTACCACGACTACGGCACCTTCACGCCTATCCAAGTGGCATCGATTGCCGCGCTCGAGGGCCCACAGGATTGCGTGCGCGAAATCTGCGAGAAGTATCAGAAGCGACGCGACGTGCTGGCAAGAGGCCTGCATGAGGCCGGATGGATGGTGCAGATTCCAAAGGCCTCAATGTACATCTGGGCGGAGATACCCGAGCCTTACAGGAAAATGGGTTCCCTGGAGTTCGCCAAGAAGATATTGGCGGAAGCGAGAGTCGCCGTGTCTCCTGGCATCGGATTCGGCGAATACGGGGATGCCTACGTCCGGTTCGCCCTGATCGAGAACGAGTCGCGCACCCGCCAGGCGATACGCGGCATCAAGGAAATGTTCCGCAAGGACGGGTTGCTGGGCGTCGCTCCGCCATTGCGGGTTGCAAGCTGATCAGTTTTGACGAGTGCTTCGATCGGGCGCGATGCGCCCGATATTTTTATGCGAAGGGCGAACATGCCGGAACAAACGTTGCGGATCGTGCAAATTACGGATGCACAGAGGCAGGTGCAGGCACCTCAGTGGCTGGCGGCCGCCGAGCGGGTGCACAGGCAGTTGCGCCCGCAGTTGCCCGCCGACTATGCAGACAAGATGCGCCGCGTCTTTCGTGACGGCGGTGAGATGTGCCTGGTGGTCCGTGACGAGCGGGTTGCCGGTGTCGCCGTTTTTCGCGAGTTCGAGAATACCCACATCGGGCGCCGCTTCTACGTTGACGATCTGGTGACGGATGAATCCGAGCGTTCCACCGGTGCCGGCCGAGCCTTGATCGAATATCTCGGTAAGGTCGCGCACGACCGCGGCTGTCCTGGATTGGATCTCGAATCGGGAACCCACCGCACGCGCGCGCATCGGTTCTATTTCAGGGAAGATTTTTTCATCACTGCGTTTTCGTTCAGAAAAGAGTTTCGATGAAACCCATTCATGTGGGCTTGCTGGGGATTGGCACCGTTGGCGGAGGCACTTTTGCCGTCCTGCGCCGCAATCAGGAGGAGATCAGCCGCCGTGCGGGCCGCGGCATCCTGATCAAGGCGGTTGCGGACAAGGATGTTGAAAGGGCTCGCAAGCTTGTGGGCGGCAGCGCCGAAGTTACGGACGATGCTTTCGCCCTGGTGGGCAGGCCCGATATTGACATCGTGGTCGAACTGATCGGCGGCACCAGGATCGCGAAGGACCTGATCCTCGCTGCTATTGCAAACGGCAAGCACGTAGTGACGGCAAACAAGGCCTTGCTTGCTCATCATGGCAATGAAATCTTCCTTGCCGCGCAGAAAAAGGGCGTAATGGTCGCGTTCGAGGCTGCGGTGGCGGGCGGCGTGCCGATCATCAAGGCGTTGCGCGAAGGGCTGACCGCCAATCGCATCGAATGGATTGCCGGCATCATCAATGGCACGTCCAATTTCATTCTCTCCGAGATGCGCGAGAACGGGTCGAGCTTCGGCGACGTGCTCGCTCAAGCGCAGAAGCTGGGTTACGCCGAAGCCGACCCGACCTTCGACATCGAAGGCATTGATGCCGCTCACAAGCTCACCATCATGGCGGCGATAGCCTTCGGCATCCCGATGCAATTCGACAAGGTGTATACGGAAGGCATCTCGAAGCTGACCAAAGAGGATATCCGTTACGCGGAGGAACTTGGCTATCGCATCAAATTGCTCGGCATCACGCGGCGCACGGACAAGGGAATTGAATTGCGCGTTCATCCGACCCTGATTCCATCCAAGAGGCTGATAGCCAATGTCGAAGGCGTCATGAATGCCATCCTGGTCAAAGGCGACGCAGTCGGCCCCACGCTGTACTATGGCGCCGGCGCGGGCGCCGAGCCCACGGCATCGGCGGTCGTCGCGGATCTCGTCGATGTAACCAGAATGCATACGGCGGATCCCGAACAACGCGTGCCGCATCTCGCGTTTCAGCCCGACCGGATGTCGGATCTGCCCATCCTGGCGATGGAAGAAGTCGAAACGTCGTACTACCTGCGCCTGCGCGTGCTCGACCGCCCGGGTGTGCTGGCAGACATTACGCGCATCCTCGCGGACCAGTCGATTTCGATCGACGCAATGGTGCAAAAGGAACCCAGCGAAGGGGAAGAGCAGGTGGACATCATCATGCTTACCCATTTGACGGTAGAGAAGAACACCAATGATGCGATCAGCCGCATCGAGTCCCTGCCGGTAATCTCCGGCAAGGTCACGCGCATCCGCTTGGAAGAACTTGGACGAAACTAGAATCAACATGACTACTCATTACACCGGCCTCATCAATCGCTATCGCGACCGCCTTCCGGTCGGCGCGAATACGCCCATCATTACGCTCAATGAAGGCGGCACGCCGCTGATCGAGCTTTTCAACCTGCCGAAAAAGGTCAGGAAGAACGTGCGCATCCTGGCCAAGTTCGAAGGTCTGAATCCGACCGGCTCGTTCAAGGATCGCGGCATGACAATGGCGGTTACCAAGGCCGTAGAGGCCGGTGCCCGGGCGATCATTTGCGCCTCTACCGGCAATACCTCGGCGGCCGCGGCCGCCTACGCGGCGCGCGCCGGAATTGCGTGCTTCGTGTTGATTCCGGAAGGCAAGATCGCGCTCGGAAAATTGTCGCAGGCGATGATGCATGGATCGGTCGTCATCCAGATACGCGGCAACTTCGACGATGGCATGCGCCTTGTGCAGGAAGTCGCCCAAACCCTGCCTCTCAACATCGTCAATTCGATCAATCCCTACCGCTTGCAGGGACAGAAAACCATCGCGTTCGAAGTGCTCGAGGCCCTTGGCGAGTGCCCCGACTATCACATCCTGCCGGTTGGCAACGCCGGCAATATCTCGGCGCACTGGATCGGCTACAGCGAGGCGGCGGGCATGAAGACGGAAAGCTCTCCAAGCCTTGCGGTGTCTGCGCAATACGAGACCGGCGGCCTGGCCACCAAACGGCCGATCATGGTCGGCTATCAGGCTTCGGGCGCCGCGCCTTTCCTGCGCGGTGCAATGGTCGACCAGCCCGAAACGGTCGCAACGGCGATCCGCATCGGCCATCCGGTTTCATGGAAGCTGGCGTGGGCGGCTAAAAACGAATCCGGCGGCTGGTTCAACGAATGCAGCGACGAGGAAATTTTGCGGGCGCAGAAGCTGCTCGCGTCGACCGAAGGCATATTTTGCGAACCGGCGTCGGCTATTTCGATTGCCGGGTTACTCAAGGATCTGGAACGCAGCGTGATTGGCGAGGGTGCAACTATTGTTTGCACGCTGACCGGACATGGTCTGAAAGATCCCGACACCGCCATCGCGCAAAGCAGCAAGCCTTTTCTGGTCGATGCGACGCGCGGGGCGATCGAAGCGGTCATCGGCGAAAACATGCCGAAGTAGCCCGGTTCAGGTGTTGACGAAACGCATCGACAGGTCGACTGCGTGGATGTCCTTGGTCAGCGACCCGATCGAGATGCGGTCGACACCGGTTTCAGCGATGCCGCGCACCGTTTGGAGATTGATTCCGCCGGACGCTTCAAGAGCGGCGCGGCCAGCCGTTACCCTGACTGCTTCCCGAAAACCGGCGAGGTCGAAATTGTCCAGCAGGATCAGCTTCGCGCCGGCCGCAAGGGCTTCCTTCAATTGATCGATGCTCTCGACTTCGATTTCGACGGGGATGCCCGGCGCCACCTTCCCGGCTTGCTCTAGTGCGGGACCGATGCCGCCAGCCGACGCAATGTGATTTTCCTTGATGAGCACGCCGTCATACAGGCCCATCCGATGGTTGGTGCCGCCGCCGCAGCGCACGGCATACTTCAGCGCATGCCGTAATCCGGGAAGTGTTTTTCGGGTGTCCAGGATGGCGGCCTTGGTACCCGTCACAGCATCGACGAAAGCGCGGGTTTTGGTCGCCACGGCGGACAGCGTCTGCAGAAAATTGAGGCTGCTGCGCTCGGCGGTCAACAGGCTCCGCGCGCGGCCGTCTATTTCGCATACGACCTGGCCGCTGGCGAGTCGATCACCATCGCGCGCGTTCCAGGAAATCGCGACTTCGCGGTCGACCTGATGGAAACATTCCTCGAACCAGGCTGTCCCGCTAAGTACGGCCGCTTCGCGCGTCACGATGCGTGCATGCGCCATTGCGTATTCGGGCACCAGTCTGGCGGTCACATCGCCGGAGCCGATGTCTTCCGCGAGGGCTCGCGCGACGTCTTCCCGGATTTCGGATGCCAATGCCAAGTCTTTCCCCTATGATGGAGGAGGCATTTTACTCTGACACCGCGGGGAGGCGTTGATGTCGGGATTCGTGGGAATTCTGTCTTACGGCATCGGGACGCTCCTCGGTTTTGCGCTGATCGGCCTGCTGGTGTTCTGGTTCGTCCAGGACATCACGCAGAAGAAACACACCGTGCTGCGCAACTATCCGCTGATCGGCCGCCTGCGCTATTTTTTCGAAAAGCAGGGTGAATATTTCCGCCAGTATTTCTTTGCCGGTGATCGCGACGAGATGCCTTTCAATCGCGCCACGCGAGGATGGGTCTACAGGCTGGCGAAGGACGAAGGCGGCATCATCGGCTTCGGCTCGACCTTCGATCTGCGCGAGCCCGGTTCGATCATTTTCGTCAATGCGCCCTTTCCGGTGCTGGAGGAAGATCGCCTCCCAACGCCTCCGCTGATGATCGGAGAAGGCTATTGCCGGTTTCCCTTTGAGGCCCGTTCGATCGTCAATATCAGCGGCATGAGCTTTGGCGCCATCTCGCAACCCGCCGTGCAGGCTCTATCGCGCGGAGCCGAGGTTGCCGGCTGCTGGCTCGATACGGGCGAGGGCGGATTGTCTCCCTATCATCTCGAAGCCAATGCCGACGTGATCATGCAGGTCGGCACGGCGAACTACGGGATTCGGGACAATGACGGAACGTTTTCGCCTGCGCGCGCCAAGGAACTGGGTAAAGTCGTCAAGGCTTTCGAGATCAAGTTGTCGCAGGGTGCGAAGCCCGGCAAGGGCGGCGTTTTGCCCGCCGCGAAAGTGACGGCGGAAATTGCCGGGATCCGCGGCATTCCGGTCGGGCAGGACTCCATCAGCCCGAATCGCCATCGGGATATCGCCAGTGTCGATGATCTGCTTGACCGGATTGTCATGATTCGCGATCTCACCGGCCGGCCGGTGGGCGTGAAGACCGCGATCGGCGGCTGGGAATTCATCAACGACTTATGCAATGCCGTGTTGAGGCGCGGCCTCGAGACGGCGCCGGATTTTCTGATCATCGATGGCGGAGAAGGGGGCAGCGGCGCCACGCCGCAGGCGCTTGCCGATCATATGAGCCTGCCGATCGCCGAAGGTTTGCCGAGGGTGGTGGACGCATTGATTGAATCCGGGCTGAAACAGCGCATTCGGGTCGTGGCGGCCGGCAAACTGGTGACGTCCGCCAAGGCGGCGTGGGCATTGTGCGCCGGGGCGGATTTCATCAAT
>JANXVW010000064.1 GCA_025351455.1 Betaproteobacteria bacterium
GTCGGTGTACGGCAGCAGCGCCAGGTAACGCGCGCGCTTGATCGCAACCGACAGCTGGCGCTGGAAGTGCGTCTTCGTACCGGTGATCCGGGCCGGAATGATGCGGCCGTTCTCGTTGATGAAATCCTTCAGGATTTCAACATCCTTGTAGTCCACTTCCTTGATGCCTTCCGCGGTGAAGCGGCAGAACTTGCGGCGGCGGAACAACGGGCGGTTGCTGCGTTCCTTGCCTTTGTCCTTGCCTTTACCTTTAGCGCCTCCGAAACGTGCCATCTGTCTATCCTTTATTCAATTCGAATCTGTTCACATGCAACACGGGTACTCTCGACTGTCTGCTGCGCAGCGCCAGGAAGCCTTCGAAGCTGTATTGCCCATCCAGCGGCACCCGGCTCAGCTTCTCGGCAACTTCACCCAGTGCTACCCCGTCAATCTCCAGGGCAACGTTTCTGGGCAATCCCGCTTCGACCTGTCCGGACGCGTGGCCTATCCTGAAACTCAGGGCCGGCATCCCGGCAGGCGTATGGCGAAGCGCTTCGCGCGTGACCAACGTTCCATCCAGCATGACCGTGTTGCGGTTCACCCGGACCTAGGCGGCCTCGGCAGCGGCCGGCTTCTCGCCGCCCTCGGGTTTCGCGCTCTCCGGCCTGGCGCCTTCGCCCACCACGGTGCGCGACTTCTCTTCCTTCATCATCGGGGAAGGTTCGGTCACGGCACGCGTCATGTTCACGATCAGATGGCGCAGGACCGCGTCGTTGAATTTGTAGGCGTGTTCAAGCTCGTCCAGGGTGGACTGGTCGCACTCGATGTTCATGAGCACGTAATGCGCCTTGTGGACCTTCTGGATGGGGAATACCAGCTGGCGCCGTCCCCAATCTTCGAGGCGATGGATGAAGCCGCTGCGCGACGTCACCATCTGGCGGTAACGCTCGATCATCCCGGGGACTTGTTCGCTCTGGTCGGGATGGACGATGAAAACGATCTCGTAATGCCGCATTGATTTGTCTCCTTGTGGGTGGGCTCCTGCGGGAAAATCCCGTCCGGGGCGGAAAGCCTCCCGGGATGCGGCCCCGGTAAGGCAAGGAAGGCCGGCATTATACCGATTTGGCCTTGAAGATCAATCAGGTCGGGTCGGCGCGGCCGGCAGCCCTGAATCTCGGGATCAATTGCCTCGGGTGATGTTATACCGGCGTTCGCTGTACAGCTCGAAGGCTTCCTGAAAAAAGGCGATCGCATCCCTGGTGCGCTCCGGATCGATGGCGACCGGTGCCTGGCTGTGGGTGAGTGGATCGTAGACATATTGCGCCGAAGTCTTGCGGAAACCGATTTCGATCAGGTTGCGGCCGTCGAATAGCGCGATATCGCGATTATGATTCAGCGGAATCAAGCGATCTGGATAGTTGTCCCTCAGCACGTCGATGCCGAAAAATGTGGAGTCATAGTTGAAATTGAGCATGCCGATGACCGTCGGCGCGACGTCGATCTGGCTGGTGAGGGCATCCACGCGCCCGGGTTTGATGTGCTTCGGCGAGTACAGCACGAGCGGAATCTCGTAGGTCCTGATCGGGATGTCTTCGCGGCCGTATACCCTGGCGCCATGGTCGGCAACGATGACGAAAATCGTATCGTCGAACCACGGCCTGGTCTTCGCCATGTCGAAGAATCTGCCGATGGCGTAGTCCGCATAGCGCACGCCCGCTTCCCTGCCCCCTCCCTTTTCCGGCACGCCATTTACGCCCGGAGGAAAAGTGAACGGCTTGTGGTTCGAGGTGGTCATGATGACGGAGAAAATTTTCTCGCCGCGGGCATGCTGGTCATCGAATACACGCACCGCGTTGCCGAACAAATCTTCGTCCGACACGCCCCAGATGTTGGCGAACTTCGCCTTGTCCATGTCGGTGCGATCGATCACGCGATATCCGTTCGTGCGGAAAAAGTAATTCATGTTATCGAAGGTGCCAAATCCGCCATAGATGAACGTCGACGCGTAACCGTTCTTCGCCATCACGGTCGACCAGTTGAACATGCCTTCGTTATGCGGCCGCTTGACAATGGATTCTGCCGGCACCGGCGGAAAGGAGGCGGTCACCGCTTCCATTCCGCGCACAGTGCGCGTGCCGGTCGCATAGGCGCGGGTAAACAACATGCCTTTGCCTGCCAGCCAGTCGAGTTCCGGCGTCAATCCGCGCTTGTCGCCGTAGGCGCCGACGAATTCCGCGCCCAGTGATTCTTCCAGCAGCACGACCACGTTCAGGTGTTGCGCCGGTCCGTCGGCCAGCACGTGGCGTTCGATATGCCCGGATCCGGGGAGGTAAGTCGAATGCCGCGTCATCAACAGCTTGCGCACGCGTTCATCCGCCTCCTCGTCCGGCAACGACAGGTAATACGCACCGTAATCCAGCTCGCTGTTCAGCGCCGCGCTGAAAAAGGCATAGATGCCGTTCATCGCGAGTTCGTTGACCACCCGGTTCTCTGAATAACGGCTGGCGTTCACGGTCAGTGTCGCTTGTGCCAGGCCAATCGCTGCGGCCAGAATGGCCAGCAGCGCGAAGCGCGCGCCGGCGGAGCCGGCGGCCGTGCGTTCGTCAAGCAAGGGCTTGCGCATGAGCCAGATGACCAGTGCGGTCAAGGCGAGCGCGGCAACGAGGACCCGCGCCACCGGATAGGACTGCCAGATATTGACGAAGACCTCGTGGGGATAGATCAGGTATTCGACGGCGACGAAATTAAAACGCGAATTGAACTCGTCGAAGAAGAAGTATTCGACCGCGCCAAGATAGATCAGCCCGAATACCACCAGCGAAAAAATGCCGAAAAGAAGCCGGCGATGCCATCTGCTGCTCAGGATGCGCCGGGGAACCACGACCAGGT
The DNA here is from genome assembly GCA_025351455.1 of Betaproteobacteria bacterium. GTDB lineage: Bacteria > Pseudomonadota > Gammaproteobacteria > Burkholderiales > JACQAP01 > JACQAP01. The sequence continues at coordinate 2,869 of JANXVW010000064.1, forward strand.
ACAGCGCGAACAGCGCGAAAAGATTCAATGCCGTGACGACGTCGAACAGCAGACCCACGGCCATCATCACGGGCAAGTTGCCCAGGCTGGCCTGGCCTTGCCCGATCGCAACGGCCGCCAGCACGACGCGCGTCAGCGTGGAGACGATGATGTACAACGCACCCAGCAGCCACCAGAGGCGCAGGCGTTCATCGCAAATCATGTTTCGGACCGCGGCGCGGCCCAGACTGAGAAGAGATTGGGGCGGGTTTTGTGGGGTCATGACGAAATCGGTTGGCGGTGTGCGCCCTTGGCGGTTTAGTCGGGAGTCGGTTTACCGGAATCTGCGATTCCGGAGCGGGCGTGAATTTTCTCTCAATTGTCGCCGCCTGTGACAGCGCTTTGAGTACATTGTTTCATGGACAGGTCGCGCAAAGCCGGACCTTTATGTTTCGTTATCCCCCCGGGAAGAAAAAAGCCCGCCGAGGCGGGCTTTGGTAAATGACCTGATTGCGCATCAGTGCTGCGGCTGCGGGACGACTTTGGGCTGCGTCCTGGGCAGTACCAGAATGATGATCGCGCCAAGAAACGCGACGGCTGCGAGGGTATAGAACGCCGCCTCGCTGGCGCCGCCAGTCGCCGTACGGATGCGTCCGATCAGATCCGGACCGAAGTGGCCACCCAGGTTCCCGACGGAATTGATCCATGCAATGCCCGCCGCGGCTGCAGTACCGGACAGGAATGCAGTCGGCAGCGACCAGAACGTCGCCACCCAGGACAGGATGCCGACGGTCACCAGGCTCAGCGCAATAATGGACGGGATGGGAGCATGGCCGACGAGCGCCAGTCCAATGAGGCCGACAATGCCGACCAGCAGCCCGCCGGCGGCGTGCCAGCGGCGCTCGCCTGTGCGATCCGAATGTGCACCCCATACGACCATCGCGATGGCGGCCAGTCCCCAGGGAATCATGCTGATCAGTCCCACGAGCAGGAAGTCCGTTTTCGCGATGCCGAGTTCCTGCACGATCGTGGGCATCCAGAAATTCACCGCGTAGAAACACACCACGCCGCAGAAATAGACGACCGCCAGCGCCCACACGCGATAATCCTTGAAGGCATCGAGAAAGTGCGCTTTTTTCCCGAGTTCCACTTTCGATGCGTCGTCTTCCTGGATGCGCTGGACTACCATGTCCTGCTCCTGCGGCGTGAGCCATTTGGCCTGCTTCGGGCCATTGGGCAGGAAAACGAATACGAGTACGCCGACGAGGACTGACGGCAGCCCTTCGAGCAGGAACAGCCATTGCCACCCGCGCCAGCCGTTGATCCCATCCATGTATTGCATGATCGCGCCCGAGATCGGCGAGCCGATCACGTTGGAGATGGCGATCGCCGTCATGAACAAGGCGACCATCTTGGCGCGGCGCGCGCCGGGGAACCAGAAGGTCAGGTAGAGGATGATGCCAGGGAAAAATCCCGCCTCGGCGACGCCGAGCAGGAAGCGCAGGAAATAAAAACTGAATTCCGGATCGGTGCAATTGAAGGCGATCGCGATCGCACCCCAGTGAATGTTCGGGGTGAACACGAACGCGGATGAAATGATGCCCCACGTGATCATGATGCGCGCGATCCACACACGCGCTCCGATGCGTTCGAGCAGCACATTGCTCGGCACTTCGAAGATGAAGTAACCGATGAAGAAGATACCGGCGCCGAAACCATAGACGGTATCCGTAAATTTCAGGTCGGGCGCCATTTGCAGCTTGGCAAAACCGACATTGACGCGGTCAAGGAAAGCAACGATGTAGCAAAGGAACAGAAACGGAATCAGACGCCAGGCAACCTTGCCATAGGTCGATTTTTCGAACTCCGCGGAAAAAGTTGTGGCCACTGTCATTCCTCCTTGTATCTTGTTATGTTCGGCGCAGCTTCGGGTCGAGCTGCTCCCCGCCGTGCCGCGTCCGATTGTCGTCGAATCCGGCGCGGTAGTGTAGCAGCCCCGGCCCGCTTCCGAACGCAGCGAATCGTTGACGCACCGCAGCGTGATCTTTTCCTGACGACGCCGGCCGCGCGGCAATACAGACGTTATGGCGTTCGCGCCGCGCCCCGCACTTCAAAGCGGATCCGGTCCGTTTCCTCTCCCCTCGCATCCATCAGCACAAGATTGTGGTGCCCTAATTTCGGCGGCCAGAGCACCGGCTGGACCGCCAGCCCGATCGCCTCTCCGTCGAGTTGCCAGCGCTGGCCCGGCAACTGCGGCGTCGCCACGAATCGCACTCGCTGCACGCTGTCCGGCATATCCGGATCGAGCGCAATGATGCTGCCTTCGCCGGGATAGGCGATTTCCGCGCGAACGGTCGCAGAGGGCTTGGCGGCAACCACGTCGATTTCCGTGCCGGCGACGAAATATTCCTCGCGCGGCGCCTCGATCTCCTTGTCGTAATCGATGCGCCGCGCAATGACCGATTGCGGTTTCGATGGCTGAATCGAAGCGAAGCGACGGTGCAGATAGTCGACCAGCTCGATCCACACCGGCGCGGCGCCGGCTACGCCGGACACATCATGCATCGGGCTGCCGTCGAAATTGCCGACCCAGACGCCGACTGTATAACGCTCGGTAAAGCCGACGCACCAGTTGTCGCGCATATCCTTGCTGGTACCGGTCTTCACCGCTGCCCAGTGCCGCGAAGCCAGCGGGTTTTCCAGCCCGAAGGTCACGCTGCGCGCCAGCGGATCGGCGAGCATGCTCGCGACTATCCAGGAGGAAGCCGGATCGAGTACCGCAGTGGCGGCCGTCTTGAGCGTGCTTTCCAGCCTGGGCGGCGACCACGGTCCGCCATTTGCGAGCGTGCGATACGCATTGGTCAACTGCCACAGGCTGACTTCCGCCGAGCCCAGGGCCAGCGAGAAACCATAGAAATCGCCATCGTGGATGACGTCGTCGAATCCAAGCATTTCCAGCCTTTCGACAAACGCATCCGCGCCCACCAGCATCAGCGTGCGCACCGCCGGAACATTCAGGGACGACGACAGGGCGGTGCGCGCGCTGACCAGCCCCTTGAAATCGTGATCGTAGTTCTGTGGCACGTAGAGCCCGCTGGGCGTGGCCAGGTTGACCGGCGAATCGTCGATCAGTGACGCCGCGGTGATCAGCTTGCGCTCGATCGCCATTTCGTAGAGGAATGGCTTCAGGGTCGATCCGGCCTGGCGTGGCGCGCGCACGCCGTCGACATAGATGGCGCTCGCTGCCGCACCCGTATTGCCGACGTACGCCAGCACTTCTCCGCTGCGGTTGTCGATCACCAGCGCGGCCGCGTCCGTGACATGGCTGGCTCCAAGCGCGAACAGTTGCTGCTGCAACAGCTCCGTTGCATAGGCTTGCAGGCCGGCATCCAGCGTCGTCTGCACACGTGGATGCATCGCGGAAAGAAGTTCCCTCGCAACGTGCGGGGCCAGCGCCACGCGCGGCGCGATGTTGGGCGCGGCCGGCAGCGCAGACTGCGCCAGCCGTTGCAATTGCACGCAGGCCACGCCGACCCCCATGTTCTGCGCGAGCTGGCAGGCACGCCGGGCGACGCCCTCGGGCCTGGCGTTCGGCCCGCGCAGCAGCACGGCGAGCAGCAGCGACTCCGGCTCATCGAGGCCGCTGGGGTCCTTGTCGAACAGCGCCCGCGAAGCGGCACCCACGCCCTGCAATTCGCCGCGGAAGGTCGAGAGGTTCAGGTACGCTTCGAGGATCTGGCTCTTGCTCCACGTTTTTTCCAGTTCCCGGGACGCGGCGATCTGGTCCCATTTCTGCGGCACCGTGCGTTTCTGCCGCGCCGGCCGCAGCGAGGCGTCCAGATGGGAGGCGACCTGCATCGAGATGGTCGACGCGCCGCGCGGTTGCAAGAACAGCAGCGTGTCCAGTGCGGCGTCCGACAGCGCCAGCCAGTCCACACCATCGTGCTTGTAGAAGCGCTTGTCTTCAGCGCGAACGATGGTCGCCAGCGCCGCCGGCGAAATATCGCCGAGCCGCGTCCACGCCAGCCGCCTGCCCTTCTCGATCACGCGCATCTCGTGGATCGGCGCGCCGTGGCGGTCGAGCAGGACGCCTTCGGTGGAGATCCAGTGGTTCTTCACTTCATCGAAGGTGGGGATTTCGGCGATGGCTGGTGTGGAGACTGAGAAGATCGTGACTGTCGTGACTGCCGTAAAAACGCGACGCCGCACGGGCGCACTTGCCCGTCGAAGGCACTCAAGAGGTCGTAGACCGACAGTGACGACAGTCACGTAGTCACGGCAGTCACGGCTTTCACGGACTCACCATGACAGCCGCATTCGGCAACTCGCCGAACATCTCCGGCGCGTACATGGCCTCGACCCGCGTCGGCGGCAGTTCGAAGCGGCCGGGATTATTGACGCGCAGCGTGTACTCGACGACCCAGGAGCCTTTGGGCACAAAGCGGTAATAGGCATGGAAAGCGTCGAATCCCCGCTCCTCGAATGCCGGCCAGACGAATCCGCGCTTGACTTCGCCGCCAGACAATATCTGCGAGTCCTTAACCAGGCCGCTGCCGAGGATCGCCGCGCCGCCCGGAACCGGATCGTCGACGACGACCCACGACATGTCGGACTGGGCCTCGATTTCGAGGCGCACGCGTACAGTGTCCCCGCGATGCAGTTCGCCCGCGACTTTGGCTTCCACCGGCGTCAGGGTCCGCACGATGCGGTAGCCGCTTTCGACCGCCTGCTTCAGCGGGATCGCCGCGCGGCTCTGCACCGTGACCCACGGCTTGCCGCCGCCGTTATGGATGACGGAAAGTGCCGCCTCGGTGACGGGCCAGTTAAAATCGAAGCTGCCGCCCCTGGCCTGCTTGTCCCACTCGATAGCGTTCTGCTGCGCTTCCAGCCTTCCCTGCACCTGGCCGGAGACCGGTTCGGGCTCGAACTTCGCGGAAAATCGTTCCATCGCCAGGACGCCCCAGGCATTGGCCACCGTCGTGTTCCAGCGGCCATGCTGCTGGCGCCCAAGCGTCCCGCGCACCAGCCGCGGAATGTCCTCGCGCCATTTGTCGTCGTCCACCACGGCAAGCAGCATGCGATTGGCGTTGACGTCGCCGGAGACCATCAGCCACCAGAGGTAATCCAGCCGCTCGGTGGAAAATCCCATGGTCGTACCCTGGAAGTTGAGTCGGGAACGCAGGATCTGCCCGGCTTCGGCAAGTTGTTTTTCGCGGTCCTTGAGTCCCTCGCCGCGCTTCATGAGGCTGTGCCAGTCCAGCACCGCCGATGTCGGCCAGAGATTCGGCGCGGCATCGATGGAGTCGAGCAGATTCGGCTCGATCGGCTGGTAGCGTGACAATGCCGCCAGCGCCGCGACTTTACGGATCGTGAGGTCCGCGGTCTGCAGCGGCGAATCGCGACCCGTGCGGCCGGCGACAAAGTTGCGCAGCGCCGCTTGCATGCGCGCCAGCGCGCCGGCCGGTATTTCCCAGCCGGCTTCGTTGGCAACGGCGAGCACATAAGCGGTCAGCGTATCGCTGCCCAGCCGTTCCGATGCGAAATACTTCACGAAGCCGTCGCGGTCCAGGAAGGACGGCAGCTCGTCCATCGTGCGTGCCCACAATGCCTTGTCACGTAGCGCGATGGCGCGCGAGGCGCGCTGCTCGAGGCAGCTATAGGGGTACAGACTCATGTATTCACGCACACCTGGGAGATCGTCGGCCAGCCGTGGTGCAAGGGCTACGCGAATTCCCCCGCGACCGGGCACGGCGTCGCCCGGAATTTTCACCGCCAGATCGAGCGGCTTGTCGAGCTGCGCCAGGGTCGCCTGGAAAGTACGCACCGGGTTGGCGGGAATGACTTTCTGCTGCACTTTCAGCCGATCGGATAGGGCCTTGCCGGCCGTTCCTGTTTCCGCCACGGCGACTTCCCAGCGCAGTTGGGTGACGTTGAATGGCGCGGTGACATCCCATCCGACTTCACGCGCCTCGCCAGCCGCCAGCGTCACGCGCGCGGCCGGCAAAGCCTGCCCACCGACATTGCCGTTGACCTCCACGTCTGCCTGGCGCTGTGACGCGTTGCGCACCGTGAAGCGCGCCTCGAAGCGATCGCCTTCGCGAATGAGCGGCGGCAGGCCGGACACCAGCATCAGGTCCTGGCTCGCACGAATCGAGGTCTGGCCGGTACCGAACAGGCCGATGCCGGAATCGGCAATCGCAATGATGCGAAACGAAGTCAGTGAATCGTTCAGCGGAATGTCGACGCTCGCGCGCCCCTTCCCATCGAGCGGCACCCTGGCTTTCCATAGCAGTAGCGTGTCGAACAGTTCGCGGGCGGTTTGCCGCCCGCCCCCGCCGCCCTGCGCGAGCGCCTTGCGGCCGTAGTGGCGTTTGCCGACCACCTGCATCGATGCCGTCGAGGTATTCACCTCGATGCCGCGCGGCTGCATCATGGCATCGAGCAATTGCCAGGAATCGTTCGGCAGCAGTTCCAGTAATCCTTCGTCGACGGCCGCAATGGCAACCTCGCCGGACTTGGGCGCCTTGCCGCCGGTGCGCTGCGTGACCTGGACCGACACATGCACCTTGTCGCGAACCTTGTAGACCTCCTTGTCGGCGCTGACCTTGACGCCGAGTTCGTGCGCGCGCCAGCCGACGTTGATTTCCGCGATGCCCATCTTGAACGCGGGCTTGCCCAGGTCCACCAGCGCGGTGGGCTGCACGTCGGAAATGCGGCCCCGCACGACCAGCACCGAGACGAAAACATTCGGTGCGTAGTTCCCTTTCAGGGGAACCTTGATTACCGGAGCATTACCCGACAGCGGCTGCACGAAGGAATCGATCACGCCTTCGCGTTCCACCGTCACCAGCGCTGTGGCCTGGCGGAAGGGCATGCGCACCTGGAATTGCGCGGTCTGTCCGGGCTCGTAGCGTTTGCGCTCGGGAATGACGTCCATGCGGTCTTCGTTGGCCTGGTCGAACCACCAGGCCTCGTCGCCGGCAACCCAGGCCGATGCGCTCGCATACGACAGGTTGCCATCCTTGTCCCGCGCGATCGCGCCCATGACGATGTTGCCGGAAACCGGCGGCTTGACTGAGCAGAACAGGCGGCCCTTGTCGTCGGTCTTGCCCTGGCACACCGATTCGAGTTTCCTGATTTCGGCGCCGCTCTCATAACCGTAAAAGCCGCCGATCAGCCGCTTGCGGTGCGAGAACAGGGTGCGCACGTAGAGTTGCACATCGACCTGCTGTTGCTTTAGCGGCTTGCCGCCCAGGTCGAGGGCGAGCACCTGGAACTTCAATTCGTCCTTTGAAATCGTCCAGGCATCGGGCTTGATGCCGAGCAGGATTTTCGAGGGCCATAGCGCAACGCGCGTGGAAGTCGTCAGCACTTCTCCGTTCGGATCCGAATACTCGAGTTCGGCATTGACCTCCTGTGGGCTGTCGGCGGCAGGCAAACCCGGCAGCGTCACGCGTGCGGCCCCGGCGCTGTCCAGTCCCACTTCGATCGCCTGCAAAGGCCGCACGCCGTTAGCGGGTTGAACGGGTACAGCCTCCTGCGCATCGGCATCGCCCAATTCGTACTCGCCGGAGAACCACTGCGCGCCGGCCTGCTGTTCGAGCCCTTCGACTACTCTGCCGTTGGCAAAGGCGAAGCCTTCGTAGTCGGGAAATGTCACGCTCTTGGGGCGCACCAGGGCGCGCACCTTCACCGGCGCATACGCCGCCGCGCCGCCGGCGAGATAGCGCAGGTGCAGATCCAGGTCCACGCTCTTTACGTTGGTCTGCGCGGTTTTCGGTCCGGATATTTCCGCCTTCATCAGCGGCACGCGAAATTCCTCGACGCGAAAACTGCCGGCAAGCCGCGTGGACCCGCGCGCGCCGGGACGCGCATCCAGCGTGTCGGTCATCTGCACGACATACGTGCCCTTTTTCGCGCCTTCCGGGATCTTCCATGTGCTGTCCGCGATGTTGCGCGCGTCCCATTTCACCGCCACTTCGTACTTCTGATCCGATCCCTGGTGCACGATGGTGACTTTCTTCGGCAAGTTGTCCACGGGAACAAACGAGAAGCCCTTGCCTTCGTGACGGCGGTAGTAGTGCTTCATGTTGAGCGTTTCGCCGGCGCGCAGCAGCGTGCGGTCGAATACCGTGGTGACGAGGTAAGTCCCGTTCCCGCCGCCTTCACGCAAGTTGTAACGCCAGCGCGCGATGCCCTCGTTCCAGTCCGACATGACGAACGACAAATCGTCACCCAGGCGCGCGGAGACCACGAGTTGCTTGTCGTATTCCGACACGCAGCCGGGCAGGTGCTCGCGATCGGGCAGCACGGCGGTGGCGCGGGCGCGGCCCTGCGTATCCGTCGGCCCGCGGAAGTAGACCTTGCCCGAGCAATCCTGGATCGAGACCTGCGCCTTGGGCACCGGCGCGCCGCTGTCGAGCGCGGTGACCCAGACCAGCGAGGACTCGCGGCCCCATTTGAAATGCACGGCAAGATTCGTCACGAGCGCCGCTGATTGTATGAAATACGGGGCTTTCGAATTCAGCAACGCCGCGCCCAGGCGCGGGCTGGCCAGTTCGACCACATAGAATCCGGGCTTTTTCAGCGGAATGCCGACCACTTCGAACGCGCGTGCGCCATCTGGTTTGGGCACCTGCAGGCGCGTGACACGATCGCCTTCGGCGAAGATCGACTTCTGGCCCAGGCGGTATTCGGAAATATTCTGGTTTGTCTTTTCGTCGTAATGCCACCGCTCAGTCTCCATCTGGCGCAGGCGTTTCATCCACCCGAGCATGGTCATCACATCGCCGTCAGCGATCCGCGAATAATTGCCGGGCACTGCGCCTGCGTTCTGCTTCGACTCATCCAGCTTGTTCTTCAGCCAATTGATGGCCGTATCGGCCTTTTGCGTCAGGTCCGCGCCGGTCTCGTCCTTCGTTCCGGTCCTTGCCATGCGGCCTTCGACCAGTGCTTCCAGATTGCGCAGGGTCACCGGCATCATGCCGTCGCCTTTCGCCTCGATGATGCCGAAGCGCGCCGGAAATTTGGCCAGCGGCGGATACTCGTCGGTGCGCACCAGCAGCGGGAAGCGTTTCTGGTTGACGAGCTTGCGGCCGGCGTCGTCGACCAGGTCCGGCGGCAGGTCGATCGCGAATTGCGCGCGCTCGGGAAACGGCCCAGTGAAGAATACTTCGTCGACGAACTCCGGCGCATTCTTCACATCCCGCAATCCGGCGGGAATCGTGTTGCCCTGTGCCTTCATGACTATTTTTTCCGCGACGGCGCGCGGCACCGGGGCGGTAAACGCCAGCCGCATCGGCAGGATCGGGAGGCACTGCGCGTCCTTGTTCACGCGGTCGCAGGTAAAGCGCGCCTGAAAGGTATCGCGCACCTCGTAAGCGAGAATCTGATCCTGGTTGGTCGGGACGCCGTTTTGCGAGACGATGCCCTTGCCCCATACCAGGCTGACTCGGGCCTTGTTGGGCAGGCGGCGCTTGCATTGCAGCACTGCGATCGGAAATTTGCTTCCGCCATCGGCGGCCAGGAACTGTTCGAAGCGCGTACCTTTGCCGAACGGCCGGCCGTCTATCACGATTTCGCGGCCGTCCTTGAACAGCACGTACAAAAAGCGGTCAACGAAATCGCGGCGCGCAGCCAGCAGGGTCTTGCGCTCGTCGCCGTCGATGATGCGCACCGGGACGCGCTCTGTCGTTCCGGCGATATCGCAGAACGCGTTTTCCACGATCGACTGCTCCGTTGCCGGCGCGTCCAGTCCGAGCAGAAAAATCTGTTCTTCGTCGATGGCGTTGCCCTCGTAGGGCATCATCTGCACGACGGCGGGACCCCCGGTGCTGAATTCGAACGCCTGGTTGCCGTCGAGTTTGTTGCCATCGAGCGACACCACATCGGGTTTGAGCCGGAAGCTGCAACGCAGGCCGGCCGACAGATCGCGCATAAAGTCGTAGACCCAGTTCTTCTGGTCGGCCCAGCGCCCGGTACCCTCGGCGGGACAATCAATTTCGAAAGGTTCGGGCAGGCGCGGATCGCCGAAGGCGACCATGGGCTCGGAAAAGCGCACGGCGACCTGGCGCACGCCCTTGACTTCGCCCAGCGGCGAGAAGAAATCCACCTGCGCGGCGGATGCGGTGCCGGCGAGCAATGCGAGCAACGCGAACCATCTTGTTTTCATCAACTCCCCCGAGACCGGATGCACTCCTGGAAATCCGAGCCTACCAGACTCGCACGAAAACAGAATGTCCGCCCGCGGGTGAATTCTGGCAAATCGATGGATCGCGCTAAAACAAAGATGCCTCAGGAAATGCGTTCACCGCAAAGGATGCAATGGACGCGAAGGTAAAAACATGGACAACGAAAATAAAACGCGATCTGTGATTGGCGCAAGGTGTCGTGGATTCGTGTCGCCCATATAGTCGCTCGTATGACTCATGCGACCAATGAACGCTCAACACGAAAGATTTCCCTCGCCTTCCTTCGCGTCCTTTGCGTCCTTCGCGGTGAAAGATCTATTGCGGGAGAACTCGGCTTAGTTGTTCTTGAGGCGTGAGCAGACGACTTCGATCGTGGTCTCCGCGTGGGTGTTCGGCCGCACGTCCTCCCACAGGCGCTTTTCCATCGGACCGGACGACCAGACCAGTTCGCCGTTCTCGCCGATCATATCGATCCGGGTGACGCGGTTGATGCGGCGCGCACAGTCGATTTCTACCGTGCCGATGGTTTCCTTGAACGTCGTGGAGGCGCCACCGAGCGTATCGGTCAGGATCTGCGTGAAAATGCCGCGCTTGAGCACACTGACATTTTCGCCCTCGACCTTGATCGAATCCACGTCGACGGAGTACTTCGCCTGCGTGTCGGCGCCCACCTCCACCCAATTCGCGCCGTTCGCCGATACGGCCGCTAACAGCGCGGCAGTGGCCGCGAGCTGGGCCGTTGCCTTTTTTAATTTGGGAGTCGCCATGGGTTGACGATAACCGTCCGCCGCCATTACGTCCAGCGCCACGGCACGGACCGCGCTATTGCTGCTGTTGCTGCGCCTGGGGCGCCGCTGCGAACGCAACGCCGCTATCCGGCTGCCGGCGTAAATCGAGGGTGAGCGGAAATTCCGCGGAGGGATTTTCCCGCTGGACGATCATTTTTCCGGGCGTATGCCCCTGCGCCATGAAGCGCGCCACGCGGCGCGCCTCGGCCTCGTTGGCGTTCACCGGCACGGTTG
>JANXVW010000074.1 GCA_025351455.1 Betaproteobacteria bacterium
GCCTTGCGTTGCAGTTGCCCGATCGTTCCGCCACCGCGTTGTTCGGCAGGGCGCCTTCGACTTCGATTTTTCGCGGCATCGATTTGTCGATCGAAGCCGGAGAATCGGTCGGCATTGTCGGCGAATCCGGATCGGGCAAGACTTCGCTCGCCCGCACGTTGCTGCGGCTCTACGAACCCAGCGCGGGCAGCCTGCACTTCAGGGGGCGCGACATCACGCATTTGCCGGAGCCGGCGTTGCGCCCGCTGCGCGCGCGATTCCAGGCCATCTTCCAGGATCCGCTGTCTTCGCTGAACCCGCGCCACCGCATCGGCACCCTCCTCGCGCAGCCGTTGTTGGCTTACGGGCGCGTGCCGGACCGCCGCGCGGGATGGCGCGAAGCGGGCGCTTTGCTGGAGCGGGTCGGATTGCCCCCCGCATTCGCCAATCGCTTTCCGCACGAACTCTCAGGCGGGCAGCGCCAGCGCGTCGGCATTGCCCGCGCGATTGCGCTGAAACCGGACCTGATCATCGCCGACGAGATCGTCTCGGGCCTGGATGTCTCCACGCAGGCGCAGATCCTGACGCTGCTCAGGGAACTGAAATCCGATGGTTCGCTGATTTTCATCAGCCATGACCTGTCCGTAGTGCGGGTGTTGTGCGATCGCGTGCTCGTGATGCGCCAGGGCGAAGTCGTCGAGTCCGGCCGCTGCGCGGAGCTTTTCGCCAACCCCGCACAGGCTTACACTCGCGACTTGCTTGACGCCATCCCTCTTCCGGGCTTCGATCCGGGCTGGGCTGCGGCTGGCGGATCGAACGAAGCATTGCAAGACCAATCAAGGGAGAGAAGGAACATGAAGATTGCAGGATCGGTGGCGCTGGTGACCGGCTCCAATCGCGGCGTGGGCCGTGCGTATGTGCAGGTTTTGTTGGACATGGGGGCAAGGAAAGTTTATGCCGGCGCGCGCGATGTCAAAGGCGTGGAAGATTTGGTCAAGGCCAATCCGGGCAAGGTTGAAGCGTTGAAGCTCGACGTGACCAGCGACGCGGACGCAAAGGCCGCGGCGGCGAAGTGCCGCGACGTGTCGATCCTGGTCAATAATGCCGGGGCGAATGGCATGGGCGGAGCGATTGCCGCGAGTTCGACCGAAGTGGCCCGACGCGAAATGGACGTTAACTACTTCGGCCTCCTGTACCTGAGCCGGGCATTCGGTCCCATCCTCAAGACCAACGGCGGCGGCGCGATCGTCAACATGTTGTCGCTGGTCTCGCGCGTCAACATGCCATTGATCGGCACCTACAGCGCCTCGAAGGCCGCCGCGTGGAGCCTGACGCAGGCCGTGCGAGGGGAACTTGCCAAGCAGGGCACGCTCGTCGTCGGCGTATTTCCGGGCGCGATCGATACCGACATGGCCAAGGAGTTCGACTTGCCCAAGACCGCTGCGCGAGACGTCGCGTCGATCGCGCTGAAAGCGGTCGAGTCGGGAACCGAGGATGTCGACGTCGGCGACATGGCGCAAGGCGTCGCCGCCGGCATGAAGGCCGATCCCAAGGCCGTCGAAAAAGACTTCGCCAACTACCTGCCGGGATAAGGCAAACGTCTAATTCAGAGCGTTGACACAGAGGTCACAGAGAAAGTCGAAGAGGACACGGAGAAAAACAAAACAACTGGGAAAGTAGCTGCACATTGCGACGCCCATCAGCGCAGCCGATGTCGATTTCCGCATATTTCCCTTCGATTTTCTCTGTGCCCTCTCTTTGCTTTTCCTCCGTGACCTCTGTGTCAATGCTCTTGAATTTTCTTGAGTGGCTCTACTTGGCGAGGAGCGCCCTCGGTCTGATGATCGTCATGGCGTAGTAAACGCCGCCGCCAATCGCGACGCCGAAGAACCAGCCGTAGGTTCCCCACCACGACGGCAGCAAGGTCGTCAGGCGGGGCAGCACGCTGGAGAACAGCACGCCGACGCCTGTGGCGATCAGCGCGTTGGCGTTCCAGCCGCCCTCAAAGCGGTATTCGCCGTTTTCGTGATAGAGCGCCTCGACATTGATGTTCCCCCTGGCGATCAGGTAGTAGTCCACGAGGATGATTCCCAGCAGCGGACCCATCGTCGATCCGATGGCGTTGACGAAGCTCGCGGCGTTGCCTTCCCAGGGCGCGAACGGGTAGAGCACCAGCGCGATGCCCGCGGCGATGTAGCCGCCTCGCTTGAAGTTGATGCGCCGGGGAAACACGTTGGCGAAGTCGAATGCCGGCGAGACGAAGTTGGCGACGACATTGATGCCAAGTGTTGCCACCGCGAAAGTCAGGGCTGCGATCGATGCGAGCACCCAACTGTCGAACTTCGCGGAGATCTGCTCGGGGTGCAGCATGACTTCGCCGTACACCCTGAAAGCCGCGATCGTCGTGACCCCCGCGACCAGGGAAAAGAGCAGCAGGTTGACCGGCAACCCCCACACGTTTCCTTTCGTGATGGCGGCCTTGTTCTCCGCGTACCGCGAGAAATCGCAGAAATTCAGGTAGAGCGCCGCGAAGTAGGTGACCCAGGTCGCGCCCACGGCCATGAGCGCCCAGAACGAGCCGGGTTCGCCAGTGACCCCCGCGTCTTTGGTCTTCTCCAGAAGAATTTCCTGCGGAATGCCATGATCGAACGAGAAGCCGCCGGCCTTGATGCACAGGCCGACCGCGAGAACCAGCATTGCTACCCAGACCGCGGGGCCGGCCCAATTCTGGAACTTGCGCACGGTTTCCATGCCGTTCTGGATGATCAGCAACTGCAGGGCCCAGACGACCACGTAGCAAATCACCTCCAGGCCCGAGTGGCCGAGGAAGTGGGTGGTCTGATGGAATTGCAACAAGGCGTCGGTGCGGGTGAGTAGCGCAACGATGGCGCCGGAGGCCGCCGCGGTTTGTGCCCCATACCAGAAGCAGGCGACGATGGCGCGCACCATCGCCGGCAGGTTCGCACCCCATACGCCGAACGACGCGCGGGCCAGCACCGGGTACGGAACGCCGGTTTTCTCGCCCGCGTAGCCCATCAGGCTCATCAGGAAGAAAATGATCAGCGAGCCAAGCCCGATGGCGATAATGAAATTCAGGAAACTCCCGCACAACAGAAACAGGCTCGCCGCGAGGTAATAGCCCCACAGGCTGTGCACGTCCGAGGTCCAGACGTTGAAGATGCTAAACGCTCCCCAATGCCGCTCCCTGGCCGGAGCGAGGTCCTCGTTGTACAGATTGGGCGAAGGGTTTCTGATATCCACTGGATTCGTCTCCTGTTCAATGGTCACGGACAATCGAAGGTTGCCCCGCTCCACAAAATGCCGGAAGCATTTCAGGCGCAGCTTCGCCCCGGCCAAAACATTACACGTTTTCGCCGTAGCGCGGAAATTTTCGTCACGGACCAGGTCAAGTTCAAAGGCGTCGACACGGAGGTCACGGAGGAAAAACAAGAGAGGTCACGGAGGAGACGTGGATCGGAAAGTGACGAAAGTGACGATCATCGACTCAAGTATTATTCGCGAAAATAATCAGCTCCAGTCACCCGCGCGAAGTTCGGCTGAAATAATCCCCACACTCTTTTTTCCCCGTTCTCTGTGTCCTCTCTTGTTTTTTCCTCCGTGACCTCCGTGTCAATGCTCTTGAATTTTCCTGAGACGCACTATTGCGCAGGAGCGGGGCGGAAGAAAACCTGTTTGTCGCGTTCGACGACTTCGTAGCTCTGGTTGGGCGTGACGATGAACTGTTCGACGCGGCTGCGCACCGACAGGCCGCGTTCGGAATAGCCCTGCCCGCGTTTCCACAGGTTGTCGAGGAACCATTTTTCGATGCCGGCGTGTTTGAGTTCCAGGCGCTCCGAGCCCAAGAAGGCAAGCGGGATGACGTGGTGGTAGCCGAGCAACTCGTGATCGACCTGCAGGTATTCGAAGCCGATCATGCCCTGGGGCAGGGCCAGTGCCTGCTCCTTGATGCGGGCGATGCCACCTTCGCCGACCGGGATGCGCCACATGACGATTTCCTCGACCGGCTGCGACTCGGCGGCGAACAGCAGGCAAACCGCGAGCACGCCAGCCACGGCGAATGCGAAGACCGAATCGCGCAGCCGCGCGATCGGGCCGCTCCCGCCGAGGTCCAGCACGCGCGCCACCAGCCAGCTGATGGCGACCCAGCACGCCAGCGCCAGGCCGATGAACAGCTTCTGCAACGGCCCGGCCGGCGTCCAGGCATGCAGGGCGATGAATCCGGCGATCGTCAGCATGACGAACGCGGTGAGTCCCAGGCTGTCCCATATCCAGCACGTCCGGCGCCACCACAGCGGGTGGCGGCGCAGGCGGATGAAATGCCACGCGCGCATGGTAAAGGGCAGTTCCAGGCTCTTGCGGCAGAATGCGCACTGGGCATCGTGCACGACGGTCTCGCGATGGCAGTACGGGCATTCCATCACGACGCTTTCCTGCATCTTCAACCGCGCAGAGAGCATTTCCATGCGCAACCGGAACAAGGGCGAGAATATGCGATGGACAAGGAGGACGATGGCCGACCAATAGACGACGGTTGCGACAACGTCGAGCGACGAGCCCAGGAATTGTTCGATGGCTTGGAACAGACTTCGCATCATGAGACTGTGCTCCGCATTGTCATTTCGAAACCCATTATATGGGCTGATTCCACCGGCATGCATGACGCCGATCGGCGACAGTGTGCCGGGGCGTGGTAATTTATCGAATTGCCGGGCATCCATGACGGCAACTGTCCACAGGAGCACGCCATGAATCCGCCAGAATCCACGAATCTGCTCGAATCCCTGAAAAAATGCTCGGTCATCGTCGCCGATACCGGCGACATCGAAGCCATCGCCCGGCTCAAGCCGCAGGATGCGACCACCAATCCGTCGCTGCTCTACCAGTCGGCGCAGAATCCGAAGTACCGCGCGCTGGTCGATGACGCGCTCGCCGCCGGCATGCGGGCCAAGGGCGATCGGGTGGCGAAGGCCGGGGCCACCCTGGAAAAACTCGCGGTGAATTTCGGCAGCGAGATCCTCAAACACATCAAAGGCCGCGTCTCCACCGAGGTCGACGCGAAGCTGTCTTTCGACGTCGAAGCCAGCCTGACCAAAGCGCATCACCTGATCGAGCTCTATACGAAGGCCGGCGTCTCGAGCGAGCGCGTGCTGATCAAGTTGGCCAGCACCTGGGAAGGCGTGCGAGCGGCGCAGAAGCTCGAGCGCGAAGGCATCCACTGCAACCTCACCCTGCTGTTCAGTTTTGCGCAGGCGGTGGCGTGCGCGGACGCGGGCGTGACGCTGATCTCGCCTTTCGTGGGCCGCATCTACGACTGGTACAAGAAGGAACGCAAAGTCGAAGACATTGCGCCGGAAGAAGATCCCGGCGTGCAATCGGTGACGCGCATCTACAACTACTACAAGAAATTCGGCTATCCGACCCAGGTCATGGGGGCGAGCTTCCGCAAGGTCGAGCA
>JANXVW010000088.1 GCA_025351455.1 Betaproteobacteria bacterium
TTCTACAACACCGGCATCAGTACCTACGTGTGGGTTCTTACGAACCACAAACCGAAGGCTCGCAAAGGGAAGGTCCAGCTCATCAACGCTGTCGACTTCTTCGTGAAGATGAAGAAGTCCCTAGGGAACAAGCGGAACGAACTCTCGAAGGAGCACATCGAGACCATCACGAAGACGCTTGGTGAGTTCAAAGCCGGTGAGCACTCCAAGATCTTTGACAACGAGGACTTCGGGTACCGGCGCATCACCGTCGAACGCCCTCTCCGACTGAACTTCCAGGCATCGCCCGAGCGAATCGAGCGACTGCGTGACATCACCGCGTTCCAGAATCTGGCCAAGTCCAAGAAGAAGGACAAGAAGCAGATCGCTGCCGAGGAGAAAGCGGGGCGCGAGCAGCAAGAGGCCATCGCCGCGGCGCTGGCTACTATGAATCCGGCGAAGCTCTACAAAGATCGCGACGCCTTCTTCGCCGACTTGGAGGCCGCGTTCGACCGTGCCGACTTGAAATTGGCTGCGCCCATTCGCAAGGCAGTCCTGACGGCACTTTCCGAGCGAGATGAGACCGCCGAAATCTGTCTGGATGCCGAAGGCACTCCCGAAGCCGACTCTGAATTGCGGGATTTCGAGAATGTGCCACTCAAGGAGGACATCCGCGAGTATTTCGACCGTGAGGTTCGGCCCCACGTTCCCGACGCATGGGTCAATGAGTCGGTGAAGGATGAGAAAGACGGGCAAGTCGGACGTATCGGTTACTCAATCCCGCTGACGCTTCACTTCTACAAATACGTTGCCCCCAGGCCACTGGGTGAGATCGAATCTGAAATCGCCGACCTCGAAAAGGACATCGTGCGGATGCTCCGGGAGGTGGTCGGATGAATGGCAAATTGCTGAATACTGTTGAGATCGGTCTGCCGAGGAAGCGAATCGCGCCGTCACGTGCGTTTCGGGATAGCGGAATACATTGGCTTGGGAAAGTACCTAATGACTGGTCACAAAAGCGACTAAAGTTCGCAGTTCGGCTGGTGAATCTTAAGGCCGAAGCGGCCGGGAGCGAATTGCCCTACGTCGGCATGGAGAATATCCAGTCGGCCACGGGGCAACTGATCGCAGGCTCGCCCGAGGATTCCGCCGATGGACTTTCCAATTCGTTCCGTTCCGACGATGTACTGTTCGGGAAGCTACGCCCCTATCTTGCGAAGGTTCTGCACGCGAATACTGACGGACTTTGTTCGTCGGAACTCTTGGTCATGCGTCCCCGTGACGTGATGCCACGATTCCTACTCTACTACTGTCTTTCGACAGAGTTCATTCGTGTCGTTGACTCATCAACATACGGCTCGAAAATGCCGCGTGCGAGTTGGCAGTTCATTGGAAATCTACCTGTCTTGGTTCCGCCGCTCGACGAGCAGTACACGATAGCCGCATTCCTCGACCGCGAGACTGCCACGATCGACGAATTGATTGCCAAGAAACATGCTCTACTTTTACGCCTCAAGGAAAAGAACGCTTCACAGATTGCCTTCGTTCTTACGCATGGCGTCACGTCACCCGATGCGAGCAGGAGACTGAAGCCTTCGGGCGTCCCCTGGTTAGGTGATATTCCCGAACATTGGGAAATGGTACCGATCAAATACCTTGCCAAAATTGGTAACGGCTCGACACCAAGCCGCGAGAATCCGGATTACTGGCACGTTGGCCGATTTCCGTGGCTGAACAGTTCAGTCGTTAATTTGGAGTCTGTCACGGAGGCAATAGAGTACGTTTCCGACTTGGCA
The DNA here is from genome assembly GCA_025351455.1 of Betaproteobacteria bacterium. Taxonomy (GTDB): domain Bacteria; phylum Pseudomonadota; class Gammaproteobacteria; order Burkholderiales; family JACQAP01; genus JACQAP01. The sequence goes on from JANXVW010000088.1 coordinate 1,776, forward strand.
CTCAAGGAGTGCCATTTGCCCCGAATCAAGCCTCCCGCAGTCCTGGTTGGCATTACGGGCGAGGGCAGAACACGTGGTATGGCGACCACACTTCTCATCGAAGCAACAATCAATCAGCACATGGCATATTTGATTCCTAAGGCCAGTAGGTGTGATGTCCCATTTCTCCGAAGAGTTCTTGATCTCGCGTACCAATTCCTTCGCGACGAAAGCGACGGCGGGGGCAGCACCAAAGGCGCAATTACTTGCGAACAACTTGGGAATCTGCGGATTCCTCTCCCGCCACTCGCGGAACAGCGGGCGATCATCACGCACTTAAATGCTCAGAGCAAACGAATGTCAGCGCTCGTTTCTAAAGTGGAGCAGGCTGTAAAGAATCTTCAGCAATTGCGAGCATCGCTCATCACCAGCGCCGTCACTGGCCAGATCGACGTTCGCAATTTTCGACAGGAGGCTCCATGCCCGTAGATCACAAAGAGCGGGCGTTCGAGGCCGCGATTGAAAATCACCTGCTGTCGAAGGCGGGTTACGCCCAGGGCGATCCAAAAAACTTCGACCGGGAGAGGGCGATTTTCCCGACGGAGTTCGTCGCCTTTGTTCGAGACACTCAGCCGGAGATTTGGCAAGCAATCGAAAAGCTCCACGGGACTAGCACCGAAACGGTCATCCTCGACGACTTCACAAAGGCCCTCGACGGTCATGCCGGGGCATTGCAGGTCATCCGCCACGGCTTCAAATGCTTCGGCAAGCTCATCCGTGTCGCGTACTTCGCTCCGGCACACGGAATGAACCCCGAGTCGCAGCGTCTCTACGAAGCGAACAGA
>JANXVW010000303.1 GCA_025351455.1 Betaproteobacteria bacterium
CGCCGGCTTCGCCGCCTTCCTCGACCCGCCCAAGGAAAGTGCCGGTTCTGCACTTGCAGCACTTGCCGAGGCCGGCGTCACGATCAAGATCGTCACCGGCGACAGCGACCGCTGCACCCGGCATGTCTGCGAGCAACTGAAGATTCCGGTCACGGGACTGCTCACCGGCAAGGAAATCGCGCAGATGGACGACTACGCGCTGCGCGCGCGCGTGGAAACCGCGAACCTGTTCTGCCGCGTCAATCCGTCGCAGAAGGATCGCGTGATCCTGGCGCTCAAGGCCCGTGGCCACGTGGTCGGTTACCTCGGCGACGGCATCAACGACGCGCCGTCCCTGCACTCGGCGGACGTCGGCCTGTCGGTGGATTCCGCCGTGGACGTGGCCAAGGAAGCGGCCGACATGATTCTGCTGAAGCAGGATTTGCACGTGTTGCACGCGGGCGTGCTCGAAGGCCGGCGCACCTTCGGCAACATCATGAAGTACATCATGATGGGCACCAGCTCGAACTTCGGCAACATGTTCAGCATGGCCGGCGCCGCCCTGTTCCTGCCTTTCCTGCCGATGCTGCCCACGCAGATCCTGCTCAACAATATCCTCTACGACATCTCCGAAGTGCCGATCCCGCTTGACGAAGTGGATGCCGCGGAAATCGCGCGCCCGCGCGTGCTGGACCTGGTTTTCATCCGCAACTTCATGCTCGTGATCGGATCGATCAGTTCCGTGTTCGATTTCCTGACCTTCTACCTCCTGCTCGGCGTCCTGCACGCGCACGAGCAACTGTTCCAGACCGGATGGTTCGTCGAATCGCTGTGCACCCAGGTGCTGGTGATCTTCATTATCCGGACCCGCGGCAATCCGCTGAACAGCCGCGCGAACCCGATGCTGACCGCGACTTCGCTCGCGGTCGTGGCCGTCGCCCTGCTGCTGCCGTTCACGCCGGTCGGCGCGCATTTCGGATTCGTGCCGCTGCCCGCGAAGTTCTTTTACATCCTCGGTGCCATGGTCGTGGTCTATCTGCTCGCGGTCGAGGTGGCGAAGCGGGGGTTTTACCGGTGGTCCGAGAGGCGAGGGCAGCGGGCGTGAAGAGTGAGACCGTGATGGGTGAAGCCGTGACTATCGCGACTGTCGTGACTGTCGCGCCCGCAGGATACCGGCCTCTGGGCAGAGGTGGGCTTCGCCCATAAATCCTGCGTCCCGAGTCCTCGCACTGCCCCCTCCCTGCTAAACTGCGTGCTCCGATTATTGTCTTTCACCGTTCACCGTTCACCAATCACCAATCATCAATCACAGCGAAATGAGGAACTCATGAAGCTCTACTACTCCCCCGGCGCCTGTTCGATGGCCCCGCACATCGTCGCAATGGAAGCCGGCCAGAAGCTGGACATGATCAAGGTCGATATCCCCAACAAGAAAACCGCAGGCGGAGACGACTACTGGAAGGTCAACTTCAAGGGCTACGTCCCGACGTTGCAGCTCGACAACGGCGAAATGCTCACGGAAGTCGGCGTCATCTGCCAGTACCTCTCCGACCAGAAACCCGAGAGCGGGCTCGTCCCCAGGGCCGGCACGATGGAACGCTACCGCCTGATGGAGTGGCTCAACTTCATCGCCACGGAAATGCACAAGCAGATCGGCGCGCTGTTCAATCCGAAGTACACCCCGGAGATGCGCGAAGTCCAGATGGGCGTCATCGGTCGGCGATTGAAACCCCTGGAAGAAAAGCTTGGCGACAAGCGGCCGTATCTGATGGGCGACAAATTCACCGCGGCGGACGCCTATGCCTTCACGATCCTGAACTGGAGCAAAGGCCTCAAGCTGGACCTTTCGCCTTGGCCGAATATCAAGGCGTATTACGAACGCGTGGGGCAGAGGGCGAAGGTAGTGGAGACGATGAAGGCGGAAGGGATTGCCTGAAAGGCCGTGACTGTCGTAACTACGTGACTGTCGTGACTACGTGAATTAAAAGTACTTGAAAATCCCTTTTACGCTTTTACGACAGTCACGACAGTCACGACAGTCACGACAGTCACGATAGTCACGGCATTTCCCCATGCTGCGTAAATTTCCCACCATGCGCCGCACTTCCCGCCGCGTCCCTCTCTTAGCCGGCTGGTGGATCGAGTTGCAGTTTTTTTGGCACACGCGGAACAAGGCGCCGTGGGTCGTCGCATTAGTCCTCGTGGCGATCGTCGCGACCATCGGCGGCCTCACACAACTGATCGACACGAACCGGGCGGAGAGCCGGGAACTGACCTGCCTCGCGCTCAACGTCTATTACGAAGCGCGCGGCGAACCCCTGGCCGGGATGTATGCGGTGGCGGAAGTCACCATGAACCGCGTGGCCTCCCATCGCTTTCCGGAGACGGTGTGCGGAGTCGTGTACGAGAAAAGATGGGACTGGTTGCGCAAACGCAACGTCGGCGCCTTCTCGTGGACGGAATTCGATATCGTCCCGCATCCGGAAGGCAGCCAATGGAAACAGGCGCGCAAGGTTGCCGACGCGGTCTATCACGGCAAGCAGCCGCCGGCGCTCAACGGCGCGATGCATTACCACGCGACTTACATCCGTCCGAGCTGGGCGGCAGGCCAGGAACCCCTCGCCAGGGTCGGCGGACACGTTTTCTACAAGTAGCCGTGAAATGCCGTGACAGGGAAAAAACAGGACTCAGGACGTAGGACTCAGTGAAAAAAGCGGTTTTTCATTCCTGGGCTCATGCTATTCATCTAAGTCCTGAGTCCTGCCCTTTCTCTCTGAGTCCTGAGTCCCGAGTCCTGCCCTTTCTCACTGAGTCCTGAGTCCTACGTCCTGAGTCCTCATTTTTTTCCCTGTCACGCGTCACGCCTTTGCGTCCGTGACGGCCTCCTCAGGCATCCGACACGTCTAACTCGAAGACGGGGAAATTCTGGTTATCAATTTTGTTTTTCCCGATGCTGATCAGTTCGATGTCGTAGCGCTTGTTCTCTATTTCGATTCGCCTCTTTTTGTTAAACCCCAGGTCGAGCAGCACCACTCTCGTTTTATCGGACGGGGCGGCTATCGTCACTGGACGCACTTGCACGTTCGCAGCCTCGGCATCCTCCGGATAGTGTTCGACATTCGGATTCACCTGGATCGTGACGTGTTTCATCGAGCAGGGCGCATGGAGATTGAATACGATGTCATCGACTGCTTGAAGCGGCGGATTGAATGGGCTCTGAACGAGGCGGATGCGCTTTGTCATTTTTTGTCCTCCCGGATTGACGACTGACTACTTTTGCGCGAGGTCAGCATCGCGCATAAGAAAGGCGAAATGTCTGAGATCCAGACTTCCATCCCCATGCTAGCCGCATTCACGGGAAGTTGATCTACTTATCGTCACGGTTTCACCCGTCTCCCTGTCGCGACACTGACGCCATTCGAAGACACCGTTCGTGATGACGTTTATCGTTACAAACTATTGCTGTTCCTTTATCCCGCCGCGGTCGTATCTTGTTCGAATGAGCTACGAAACCATCGTCGTCCACCTCGATTGCGGAACATGCCGCAACGAGCGCCTTGACCTCGCAGTGCGCGTCGCCGCGGATTTCGAAGCGCGCCTTGTCGGCTTGTTCGCACTTGACCTGTATGCCGGCCTGCCTGCGGCCGCGGACGCCGGCTCGATTCTGGTCGAGGTGGAACTGCAGCGCCGGGAAGCTTGCATGAGCGAGGCGCAGGCCGAATTCGTCGACAAGTGTGCATCACGGTCTGTGAACGCGGAATGGCAATTCTCGGAGGACGATGCCGCAAAAGAAGTGGCTCTCGCGGCCTGCTGCGCCGATCTCGTCATCATTGGCCAAACGGATCCAGCCACGCGCGCCGACGACGGCGTTTGCGCGTCCTTTGCCACCGATGTCGTGCTCACCGCCGGAAAGCCTGTTCTCATCGTGCCTTACACCGGCCATTTCGACGGCATCGGCAAACGCACCCTGGTGGCGTGGAATGCGGCACCGGAATCCAGGCGCGCCATAACGGAAGCGCTGCCGCTGCTGGAGCGTTCGCAGGCAGTGGAGGTCGTTTCGTTCGAAGAGGGCGGCGATCACCTGGATCCCGATGAAAACGATCGTCTCGCCGTGCACGCCTATCTTCACGATCATGGCGTCAATGCCACGGTTACGCGCCATTGCGCCGAAGACTTCCCTCCCGGAGAACTCATCCTGTCCCAGGCTCTGGACGATCATGCCGACTGCATCGTCATGGGTGCGTATGGCGAGTCCCGCGCGAAGGGAACCTTGCTTGGTAGTGCCACCAGGACGGTCATGAAGTTCATGACCGTGCCGGTGATCATGTCGCACTAGCGTTTTACGGTTCACTGTTCAGTGAATGAGCTAAAGTAAGAATCCCTTACTCTACGCATCAGGCGGTGCCATGCTCGCCAAGTTGACCTCCAAGAACCAGCTCACTCTGCCCAAGAGCGTTACCAGCGCTTTGGGCGTCGTCGATTACTTTGAAGTGAAAACCCAGGGAGGCCAGATCATCCTGACCCCGGTTCGCATCCAGCGCGCTGACGCGGTGCGCGCCAAGCTCGCGGAACTCGATCTTGTCGAAAACGATGTCGTGGACGCAGTGGCATGGGCAAGGCAGCCAAAACGCCGCGCGAAATAAATCGTACACCGCGCGTAGTCCTCGACACCAGCGTCGTGCTGTTGGCGCTGATATTTACGCATGGCTGCGCGGTTGCGCTGCGTGAAGCCTGGCAGGCCGGGCGCTGCGAGCCGCATGTGTCAAAGGCCGCGGTGGGCGAGCTTATCCGCGTGCTCGGGTATCCCAATTCAAGATTGGCGTGGACGAGCAGCGGGAATTAATTGGGGACTACCTGCCTAATTGCGCAACGGTGGCCATCCCCGGGAAGCCGCCCAAACACCTCCTTGCCGGGATCCCTTCGATCTGTGGATTGAGGCGGCCTGTCGTTGATCGAGTCTTCGTCACGACCGTCACACCGTCCCGGGCCGCCACGGCTTTAATCCCTCGCCGGACTTGTATAGAATCTCCATACACATCTGGAGGTGTATGTTGAGAACCAATATCGTGCTCGACGAAAAGCTCGTCCGGGAAGCCATGAAGCTCGCGAACGTCAAGACTAAACGCGAAATTGTCGACCTTGCGTTGCGCCGTTACGTCCATAGCGGCAAGCAGAAAAAACTCATCGACCTGCACGGCTCGGGTGGCGTTCGCAAAGGCTACGACCACAAGCAGGCGCGTTCGGGCGACTGATGTATCTGGTCGATACCTCCGTATGGGTGGATTACCTGCGCGGAGAAGCGACGCCACAGGTTCGTGCATTGAGGGATCTGCTTCCCGGCGAGGAGATCGTCGGGATTGCGCCGATCATCTTGCAGGAGATTCTGCAGGGCGCCGACTCGGCGGAACGCTTCGAAACGTGGCGAAAAGTCTTTTCGGATCTCTTTTGCTACGTACCGAAAGACCCTGTCGAGTCGCACGTCGCCGCCGCGCGGCTTTACCAGGACTGCAGAGAAGCTGGCAAGACGCCCCGCAGCAGCAATGACTGCCAGATTGCGCAGATCGCAATCGAGAATGGGCTTACTCTCTTGCACGATGATCGAGATTTCAATGCGATCGCAAGCGTGATCGGGCAACTCAGGCTCTATCCAGCGAAATGACGGACTGCCAGCAGGCAATTCTGGACAATCCTTGGTGCCGTAGTAAAGTGAGGATCGATGCGCAATCGTTCCCGGAATGATGACCGAAGATCGGTTGGTCAACGACTGGTATCCTTTAAAGGCCGCCTCGCAGAGAATCGGCGTGGCCTGGTATTTCCGCGTCACAATTATGGCCGAAGGCCCGTATCCCCTTGCGGGGCGCCACGACCGTCGCACCCGCACACCGCGCACAGCGCACTGAGCACGCCGTTTCCCTCGGCACTGCACTTTTGGAGCCAAGCCATGAAGGCCATCCTGAGCATACCGGTACTGATGTTCCTGGCGGCGAGCGCCCACGCGGCGCTGCCGGGCGATGGCGCCGAGGGCAAACGCCTGCACGATGCCAACTGCGTAAGTTGCCATGGTGTCTCCGTGTACACCCGTCAGGACCACAAAGTCCGATCGCTGGATGGTCTGAAGCAACAGGTAGAAAACTGCACCCATATGGCGCAAAAGGAATTCTCCCCGGCCGAGAAGCAGGACATCGTCAAGTACCTCAATGATCAGTTCTACCGATTCCAATAAAGAGACCGGTATGCCGTGAGCGGCACCCTTTTTACTCGGCCTGCGTCTTGAGTCCCGGTTACGCCGTCACGTGTCACGGCCTTTGCCAGTCCCGCCCTTAGCTTGTTTCGTCGGCACGACCGTCACGCGTCACAGCTTCATACGTTGGCTCTGTCCCACCTATTGAGTCCTGCGTCCTGAGTCCTGTCTTACCCCGTCACGCCGTCAGAGCTCTTTTACCGCCTCCTCCCCCTTACCCATCCATTCCCTTACCGGTATAGTTATTCCCATGGCACAGTCCGATGAAATGCTCACCTCAGCCGAGTTCGCCGCGCTCCAGCGAGTCAGCGCCCGCCGCATTCGCGCGCTCGCGTCCGGCGGCAGGGTTGCCGGTGCCCGGAAACGGGGGCGCGACTGGTTTATTCCGGCGAAGGCGAAAATCGCGGCCGGCACGCGCGGTCCCGCTTCGAACGCGTCGGCGCAACCGTCCGCCGTCAGGGCATTCAAGTCGGTTGCCGAACTCGACCGCTTTCAGCGCGACCGGGAGGTGGCAATGGCCGTTCGCGTTCAGGCGATGACGCCTCGCAATCGCTTTAAATGGCTCAGCGCATCCTGGGGGACCCTGCAGCGCCAGTCGCTGGCGCAACCAATGCACCACAAGGTTTCGGCGCGGCACTTCGAATCTATCGCGGAAAAGAATCGCCACGATGAAGCGCTCGAAATCGCCGCCGCACTTGCACGCGTTCATGCTTACCCGGCCTCGCGCCGGTGAGGGCGCCCGATCAGGACGACGTTCGGCTCCTCGCCAAAGCGCTGGCGGCGAGCGGGGTCGAATATGTACTGATCGGTGGCGCGGCGATGGCTTTGCACGGCTTTCCGCGGATGACCAAGGATATCGACCTGCTGCTTCCGGTGGACACTGCAAACAACAGGCGCTTGATGGAAGCGTTGAAAGCTGTACCGGACCTGCGGGCGGCGGTTCAGTCCATCAAGCGCAAGTGGCTCGATGAAGGGTATTCGACGGCGATCGAAGGCAAGATTAGCGTGGATCTTCTGTTCGTCGCCGCGGATCATTCCTTTAGCGACCTTCGCAAGCACGTCAAAGCGATCGACTACGACGGGGTGCCGATCCTCACGCTGGACATAGACGGCATGCTGATTACGAAGGACACCACCCGGGAGTCCGACCGCGCGGATCGCCTCAAACTCCAACGATTGAAACTCGCGCTCGCCGAAGCCGCGAAGTCGGACAAGCCCGATTCGCCCACCTCGAAGAGAAAGAGCGATCCCGTCCGGAAAAAAGACAAAAGGTGAACAAGGGAAAGGGAACGCTTTTGTGCCGTTCGCGGCGCACGGCATTTTTGGGCTAAGCCCGGAAACCCGCGAATACCCTACGTGCGCACAGCACGTCGGAGTATCCTTTTTAGTCCGGCACGATAGTTATGGTCGAATACCCTACGAGCGCAGCGCGTCGGAGTACCCTTTTTAGACCGGTATCCCCTTGCGGGGCACGATAGTCACGACAGTCACGACAGTCACGACAGTCACGATAGTCACGATAGTCACGATAGTCACGGCTTCTACGCACGTCGGCGCACGCTTCGCTATGCTAGCGGCTCCAACGAGGAGACCGCACCATGCCAGACACCGCAACTGCCGCCCGCAGCCGCATCTTTCACGAACTCGATTTCGACAAGCCGGGCAAGCAGATCGGTTATCTGCGCGTGCCGCAATCGCGCGACGGCGGCGCCTGGTCCACCATCGAGATTCCGATCGCGGTCATCAATGGCGGTAAGGGACCGGCGGTGCTTTTCACCGGCGGCGTGCATGGGGATGAATACGAGGGGCAAATCGCGGGCGCACGGCTGGCGCGCCGGCTCGATCCGCAGAGCCTGCGCGGGAAAGTGATCCTGCTGCCCGCGGTGGACCTGCCCGCGGCGCTTGCGGGGCGCAGGATGTGCCCGATCGACGGTCGCGACTTCAACCGCTGCATGCCCGGTGACGCGCGCGGCAGCTTCTGCCAGGTGCTGGCCCACTTCATCGACAGCGTGATCCTGCCGCAGGTGGAGGTGTGCGTCGATGTCCACGCCGCCGGCAATTCCATGGAAGCGGCGCTCAGCACAACCATGCACTGGGTGGACGATCCCAAGGTGATGCAACGCACACGCGCGCTCGCGGAAAATTTCGCGGCGCCCTACAACGTGGTGTTCTGGGGCGTCGACGAGGGCGGCACGATGGCCGCAGCGGCCGAGCGGCATGGCGCGCTGACGATCTCCTCGGAACTGGGCGGATACGGGCGGGTGAGCGTCGATGGTGTGCGCGTGGCCGAGCGTGGCCTCGACAACGTCCTCAAAGGCATGGGAATGATCGATGGCAAGCCCGACACCTCGCAGCCCGACGGCGGGCGCACGCGGCACATGGAAGTGCGCGACCAGAAATCCTATCTGTTCGCGCCCAGCGACGGGCTGTTCGAGCCGCTGTATCTTCCCGGGCAACGCGTCTCGGCGGGGGAGCGTGCCGGTTACCTGCACTTCATCGAAGATTGGGCCCGCGATCCCATGCCGATCGATTTTCGCATCGACGGGCACATCTGGATGGCGCCGGGTTCTGGCCGGGTACGCAAGGGCGACGTCGTGGCCGTGATCATGCGGGAGTCGGAGGGCGTCTAGCCTGCCGTAAAGCGGTGGCGTAGCAGTAGGCCACAGGCGTTAGGGCGAGGGACTAGCCCGGCCGGGGGCAGTCACTGCCCCCCCAAGGTTGCACGCGATAGAGGGATAAGGGTAGGCTGACTAAATGGAAACGCCAGTCATTGCCTGCAGCCCCGATGTGATGGGGGGCACTCCGGTCTTTTTCGGCACG
>JANXVW010000172.1 GCA_025351455.1 Betaproteobacteria bacterium
CATACCCGGAGAGGCATCGATGCAAAAGGGGATCTGTCCAAAGATGATAAGCAGGGCCAACTGGCGAGTGGCTAGTGCGCAATCAATTCACAAGGTCGTTGCTGCTACAGGATGAATTTGCCAATCATTCCGATAGCGACCAACGCGGAAACAGCCGCAAACCCGTATTGCAGGTGCGGACCTGCCAATCGGGACGCAATCAAACGACCGCCCATCATCCCCGCGAGCGCACCCGCGCAAAAGGGAACCGCGATCATCCAGTTCAGGTTACCTGCAATGGCACCGGACACAACGCCGGTTACGGACACCAGCGCGATGACCGCCAATGAAGTTGCAACAATGGACGGCATTGCCAAGTCAGAATAGCGTTGTAACGCCGGAACCAGGACAAAGCCACCGCCGACACCAAGCAAGCCGGACAAAAGGCCGGTAACACTACCCGACAACGCGAGGATGCCTGCACAGGGAGCGGTCCAGATAAACCGGCCGCTGCCGGAATCCCGAATGCAGGGTCGAGTACGCGCCGGTTGTTCATCGCCCACCGGCTGATCGTGAGCCTGCCGAAAAGTCCGATAGGCGACCAAGAGCAGTACGATGCCAAACAGAATGCTGAGCCCGCGGTTATCGACCCTATTGGCGAGCCAAATACCGAATGGGGATAACGCCATACCTGTCCCAGCCATCAGCAGGGCCGCCTTGTAGCGCACCGTGCCTGCTTTCAAACCCAATACGGCGCCGAGCGCGGCGGCCATCCCGACGGCCAGCAGCCCGATCGGTCCAGCCTCGGCGACACGCAACCCGACCCCAAATACAAGAAGGGGAACAGCCAGTACTCCTCCCCCTGCGCCGGTCAAGGCGAGGATGACCCCAACGATCAATCCAAGTCCCGCACTGATCAACACCCTGCTCGCCTTGACGAATCGACTCGCCGTCCGTTACGCCCCGCCTTGGGCAACCCCATTGACGAAAGTAGCAACACCGTTAGGCCGCTTTCTTTGCGGGGGAACGGGAAAATCGATCATGGATTTCGAAAATCACCATGCCCGCAAGCATCGCGATCGTAAAGATCAAGGGCTTGCTACCGCCGGTGACGAGAGAGGCGAGAGCGGGGCCGGGACAATACCCGGCCAGACCCCAACCCGCACCGAAAGCCAGTCCACCAAGAATCAGGCGCCGGTCAATTTGTCGGGCAGTTGGCAGTCGCATTGATTCGCCCAGAATGGCTTGCGAACGTGTGGCGGCTAAACGGAATGCGACTACGCCGACCAGAATCGCACCACCCATGACAAAGGCCAGCGACGGATCCCACTGGCCGGCGAGGTCAAGAAAACCGATCACCTTCGATGGATCGGTCATGCCTGACATAATCAAGCCAAGACCAAAGACCAGACCGGCGAGCAGGGCCATGAGCACTTGCACGATTCTCTCCTTAACCAATCAGATGACGAACGATGAACACGGTCACAAAACCGGCCAGCATGAATGTGGCGGTCGCGACCATGGAGCGCGGGGACAATCGCGACAGGCCGCAGACGCCGTGCCCGCTGGTACAGCCGGAACCATAGCGGGTGCCGACACCGACCAACAGACCGGCAACGACTAGCGTGGTCATATCCGCATCGATGTGCACCGTGGGCAGCGTTGCGGCAAGACCATAAACGAGTGACGCGATCAGCAAACCCGATACAAACGCCATCCGCCACCCGATATCACCAGCCACGGGGCGCAGTAGTCCGCCAAGGATGCCGCTGATGCCCGCTATCCTTCCGTTGAATAACAGGAACAGCGCCGTAGCAATACCGATCAACACTCCTCCTGCGAGTGAGGACCAGGGGGTGAAGTGTGCCCAATCAATCATCATTTTCTCCTGATCTCACGTTCGCAGAATTGCTGGTAGATCACTTGCATCACGGCCAACGCTTCCTTGCTCGCAATGCTGTAAAAGATTTTCTTGCCTTCACGCCGCGTAATCACCAGACGCTCTTCACGCAACACACCAAGTTGCTGCGACAGGGTAGGCTGTTGAATGCCGAGTACCTCTTCCAGTTCGCTCACGCAGTGTTCGCCATGACTCAGCTGGCAGAGTAAAAGGAGTCGATCTGGATTGGCCAATGCTTTCAGCATCCCGCCGGCTTTCGTTGCGGCAAGTCGCATCGCTCGCATATCCAGGCTGCCGGCACGAATAGTCATCAACAAACTCCCACGCACATTCCATTAACGTACATTATATCTATTTATAGTATATTGTGGAGCCCGAATTAAATACGAATACTTCATGGAGCGCCTCGATGATCTTTCGCCAACTGTTTGAACCTTTGTCGAGTACCTACACTTACCTGCTAGGTTGTGAGGAAACCGGGCAAGCCGTTCTGCTCGATCCAGTGATTGTCTCCATGGAGCGGGACCTGGGGGAAATCCGTCGGCTCGGCTTGACGCTGGCCTATAGCGTAGATACCCACATCCATGCAGATCACATTACCGCCGCGCTCGAACTGAAAAACAAGGTGGGCAGCAAGATCGCGGCGCCGGCTTTCGACCGCCTGGCTTGCGCCGATGCAGGAATCGAAGAAGGCACGCCGTTTAAGGTAGGAAGCATTCAGTTGCAGCCGCTGCACACGCCTGGACATACCGCCGGGCATTTTTCTTATCTGTTCGGCGACAAAATATTTACCGGCGACGCGTTGCTGATCGACGGCTGTGGGCGCACCGACTTCCAGAACGGCGATGCAAACGCTTTGTACAAAAGCGTCACCGAAAAACTGTTTTCATTACCGGGCGACACGCTCGTCTATCCAGCCCATGACTACCAGGATCGGCACGTTTCTTCCATTGCACAGGAAAAGAAGCGCAACCCGCGACTCGGCCAAGAGCGCACGCTGGAGCAGTTCACGGAAATCATGGCGAACCTCAATCTGCCCTATCCGCAATTCATTGACTATGCCGTGCCAGGCAATCAGCAATGCGGGATCTGTCCGGACCATGTGCCCGAGAATCTGGCGAAATTTTGCCGTCACATGACGGAAAGCCCGCAAGGTTAATCTATCAAAGAAGACTGCCATGAGTCAGTTTAAGGCTGTCCCCTCTGCTGGTAACCGCAATGCTCAGCGCCCGGAGAAGCCTTCGGGGCGCTGAGTCTAGGCGGCCTTTTCCAAGCGCAATGCGTTGGTGATAACCGAAGCGGAACTCAGGCTCATGGCCAGTGCGGCGATCATCGGCGACAGCAACCAGCCCGTGAAGGGATAGAGCAGACCCGCAGCGAGCGGAATGCCGAGCGCGTTATAAACGAAAGCGAATCCCAGGTTCTGTTTCATATTGCGGATCGTGGCGTTCGATAACGCCAGAGCCTGTGTGATGCCGCGCAGATCGCCTTTGACCAAAGTGACCTGCGCGCTGTTCATCGCCACGTCGGTGCCGGTTCCCATTGCAATCCCGACGTTTGCCTTCGCCAAAGCGGGGGCGTCGTTGATGCCGTCTCCGGCCATGGCAACGACATGCCCTTCGCGTTGCAGCTTTTCCACCAATGCTAGCTTGTCCGCCGGCTTCACTTCGCCATGAACTTCATCGATTCCCAGGACGGTTCCGACTCGCTTTGCGGTGGTCAGTCCGTCGCCCGTTGCCATTACGACTCGCAGTCCTTGGGACTTAAGGGCGGCGAGCGCTTCGCGCGTGCTGGCCTTGATTGGATCCGATATCGCGAGCAGACCGGCGAGCCGACCGTCCACGGCGATGTGGACCACGCTGGCGCCTTCATTGCGCAATGCTTCCGCCTGTGTGTGCAAACCCTCCACGGAAACGTGCATTTGCGTCATCAGTGCCGCGTTACCCAGCGCCACCTGTTTTCCGCCGACGGTTCCGCGTACGCCGATGCCGCTGCCCGACTCGAACGAGCCGGGCCGCTCGAGGACAAGATGGCGGGTCCGCGCGGCTTGCACAATGGCGTTGGCCAGCGGATGTTCGCTGCCCTGATCGAGGCTGGCGGCAAGTCTGAGTATTTCCTCTTCCGTGAATTGTCCGGCAGCAATGGCCCGATCGAAAGTCGGTTTGCCTTCGGTGAGCGTGCCGGTTTTGTCGACGATCAGCGTGTCGACTTTGCGGAAGTTCTCGATGGCCGCGGCGTCACGGAAAAGAATGCCCTGGGTTGCGGCCTTTCCCGTTGCAACCATGATCGACATCGGCGTGGCCAGGCCCAGCGCACAAGGACAAGCGATGATCAGTACGGCAACGGCATTGACCAGCCCGTAGACCCAGCTCGGTTCGGGGCCGAACAAGCCCCAGGCGAGAAAAGTCAGAATCGCGACCCCTACAACCGTAACCACAAAGTAGCCCGCCACTGTATCGGCCATGCGTTGCATTGGCGCCCTGGAACGTTGCGCCTGCGCGACCATCTGCACGATCTGTGCAAGCACGGTCGCGGCGCCGACTTTCTCGGCGCGCATGATCAGCGCGCCGGACGTATTCATCGTGGCGCCGATCAGCTTGTCGCCACTGCGCTTGGTGACCGGTATGGGTTCTCCGGTCAGCATCGACTCGTCCACGGCGCTGCTGCCTTCGGTGACCACCCCGTCCACCGGCACCTTTTCGCCGGGCCTGACCCTTAGCAGGTCACCCATATGAACATGCGTGATCGGGATGTCTTCCTCCGCGCCGGCGGCATCAATGCGGCGGGCGGTTTTCGGCGAAAGCCCCAGCAGCGATTTGATGGCTGCGGACGTTTGCGAGCGTGCCTTGAGTTCGAGAATCTGCCCGAGCAGCGTCAATGAGATGATCACCGCCGCAGCCTCGAAATACACGCCGATCCGGCCCATCGACATGAACGACTCGGGGAAAATCCCCGGCGCAACGGTTGCGGCAACGCTGTAGACGAACGCCGCGCCGGTACCCGTTGCAATCAGGGTCCACATGTTCGGGCTGCGATTGAGGATGGATTGCACCCCACGCACGAAGAAGGGCCAACCTGCCCACACTACGATCGGAAGCGACAGCCCCAGTTCGATCCAGCTTTGGGCGCCTGCGGCGAACCAATCAGCGCGATGCCCAAACATCGCCAGTGCGGTGACTAACGCGGTGAGGGGTAGCGTCCACCAAAAACGCCTGCGGAAATCCTGGAGTTCCGGATTCTCCTCGTCATCGAGTGTCGGCATTTCCGGTTCCAGCGCCATGCCACATTTCGGGCAGGCGCCGGGATGATCCTGCCGGATCTCGGGATGCATCGGGCAGGTATAGATCACTCCCGCTTGCGCGGGAGCAGGCTGGGGCGCTGGTTGGGGCGCCAGATACTGCCCGGGATTCGAACGAAATTTTTCCAGGCAGCGCGGATTACAGAAAAAGTACTCCTGGCCCTCATGCCTGTGCCGATGCTTTGCCGTCGCGATGGTGACATTCATTCCACATACCGGGTCTCTGGCGGTCCCGGGTGGTTGCTCCGGCAACTCCTCGGCGGGAGTACCCGTCGCCCCGGACTTGCAAGTGTGTCCCGCCTGTTGATGTACGCTCTTCATGATTTCTCCGGTGTGATTCGTTGCGTTTCCTTATCTCGGTGAAGTACTCTACAGTCCGTACCCCGGTACGGAGTCAATCCATGGACCAGACCTCTTCAATGACCATCGGGCAGCTCGCCCAGTTGGGCGGCGTCGGCGTCGAAACCGTTCGCTATTACCAACGCATTAAACTATTGGACGAGCCCACGCGCGCATACGGTTCGGTCCGGCGCTATGACGGGGCCACCCTTGAACGCATTCGGTTCATCAAGCGCGCGCAGGGACTCGGTTTCACGCTCGCGGAGATCAAAACGCTGTTCCTCCTCGACGCAAAGCGCGATCGTCATCGCGCGCATCGCCTTGCGCGAAGCAAGATCATCGAAATCGAGCAGCGCCTGAAAGACATGTCCGCCATGCGATCGGCGCTGCGGCAATTGGTTTCCTCCTGTGAGGCAGGCGATGCGGAACTGCCGTGCCCCATCGTGGAAGCTTTCAAAGGCAGCCCTAGTGAAAATGAACAAAATGCGACCGCACGGCACCGCGACGGCAGCTCCAGAAAGCCGCGAGCATCCGATCGGCTGGGCAAGGATCGAGTGGGCCGGAAGTCATGACGTTTCCGTAAATACCGGTGCGAAGCCTCCGCCCGGTGTGCGGAAGTTCGTGGTCTGTCCCTGGTACAGGCGCGCCGCGACAAGCTTGACCACCCCGGCGTAGGCGTAGTTGCGAACATCGGCCTTTAGTACCGTGGGCGATTGTGACCCCACAACATGCCGCTCGCTGGGTGCGACGAGCGCCTGCGCAACGTAGGTACCCTTCGCCATTTCCTCCCACACCCGCTTGGTGAGTTTGTCGCCGCGATAAGTGGCCTTGCTGCCGTAGCCGGCCGCAGGTTTGAAGAAGAGTTCGCGCCGCTTTGCCCACAATGCGTCCCTGTTCCCGGCCGTCATGATTTCGGTGCGCGGGATGGCGGAGAGTAGCGTGGCAATCGCGGCATCGGCGACTCCCGTCCCGCGCAAGAACGCCTCTTCGCAGAGCAAGGTGAGGTTGCGTTTGTCCGCATAAAGCGCATGCGCGCGCGGATGAGGGCTGACAATGACTTCTCCCGCGAGATACGCGAGCTTGAGCGCCGCTTGAGCCGGCTGCTCCAGCGCAAAATCCGTCAGCCGATTGTAGACGAAGTCGATGGGGTGGCTTCCACTCCACAACCGCGCATCTTTCTGGAAAAGATCGCGAGGAGCGCATATCGTCACCTCGATACCGTGGCGGCTGAAGAGCTGGCGGTACAGGAGAAACTCGGGGTAAAGATACTGCTGCTCCGGCGCCTCATCGACGATCGCCACGGACATCAGTGGAGCGTCCTTGCGCCGCAGGCGCCACTCCGTCATAAACACCTCGAACAGCGCTGTCTCGATGGCGTCGGCTTCCATCGGGGCCATGGCGAGCGCGCCTGCGTCTGCGCAACAGGCCCGGTGCGCGCGTCCCAGCACCGCGTTGAGGAGTGCGCCACCAGGATTCGTGTTGATCTCGATCAGCTTCGGTCCGGTGACGGCGAGGTGAAAATCGAATCCCAGCAGACCGCCGAGCGAACCCGGATCATAACGTGCGATGACGGGAGCCCAGGCCAGCGCCGCGCGGCGGAAATGCGATGTGGCGAAGACTGCCTCCACCGCGGCGATCACCCGCGCCATTGCTTCGACGTGCTCGCGCGAGACGAACATCGGCACCGACGCAAAAAGATGCGGATGCGTCTCGACCATGGCATGGGACAGACCGCGAGCGCCCAGATCTGCGTCGAGTCCGCGGCGCAATGCCGCTTCGTCGAGACTGAGGCAATAGCACGAGCGGTTCAGCGCCTCGACCGAGGTCGCCGTCTGGCAACTGCTGCCGCAGCTATCCGTTGCGGGCTGCGAGGTAACCTCCGCCATACTCAAGATCCTCCTGCCGACTCCCGCAGTTTCCGGGAAAGGCAATGGCCATCACGGACCCCTTTTACAGACCTGGGCTCCAGCGTCGCTCTCCGAATATCGGCAGTCCGAACCAGTTCGTGTGTTCGCCTACGGACGATCCTGAAGGAGGTCATTGTGAGCGTTGACATGTCATTGCGCAGCGAATCGTTCGGGATAGCGTGACCGACGCAGTTTGAGGCCATGTGGTCGGCAGCGAATAAAGCGTACCGGGCTAAACAAGCTTGGCTCCTTGGTTCGAGGAACGCGCTATCGGTTAGTGCCACGACCATTCCAGGCGAGTATGACAGGCTCGGTCAGGTCGTGATCGTACCCAAGGGCGCTCAAAGACGCGGTGGCGAGTTGCAGGCAGCGTCCTTCCTTTGGCGCGAGCCCGATCCAACGCACGGCAAGAATACGCAGGATTTCACGGTGTCCGAAGAGCAGCACGTTGCCCTCGAATGCGCGAATGCGGCCGACGATACGGTCCGCACGCGTGCCCACGGACTCGAGGGTCTCGCCGCCCGGACAGCCATTGCGGAAAAGCCGCCAACCCGGACGCTCCACCTCGATGTCGGCGGTGCGTCTGCCTTCGTACGCGCCGTAGTCCCATTCCATCAGATCGACGTCGGTCTCGACTAAAGCGTCCGGCATCGCGAGCTCGGCCGTGCGGCGGGCGCGCTGCAGCGGACTAGACCAGTACCGTTCAACGCGCAGGCCTGCCAGACGGGAGCCGAGTTCGCGTGCAGCGCGCTCGCCCGATTCAGTCAGTGGAAGATCGGTACGGCCGGTATGCTGCCCGGTCAGCGTCCACGCGGTTTCGGCGTGGCGCACGAGATAGACCATTGGCAGGGTTTGGCTCATATCCTCTCCATTGCGGCGTCGTATTCGCCCCGGCGCGCAGCCCGATTGCACCTGGCCCGCTGATACAGAGCGCGCTGTGCCGCCAGCACCCGCGCCTCCTCGCCTTGCCAAATCTCCAGAGCCGGTTGCTGGATCGCGCGCGCAAATGAAAACGCCAAAGCCCACGGCGCTCTCGCCTTGAATCGAACATTCATGGCATTTAGCCGCGCCGAGGCCAGTTCACCGGATTGGCCGCCCGACAAAAACGCGATACCTGGAACGGCGGCGGGGACGGCTCGCAAGAGGCACGTCACGGTCGCATCGGCCACCTCTTCCACCGTTTCTTGCCTGGAGGAAGTCAGTCCCGCAAGCACCATATTCGGTTTCAGGATCACACCCTCCAGGCTTACGCGCTGGGTGTGAAGCTGGCTGAATACCGCCTGCAGGACTTCTTCCGTTACCTCGAAGCACCGCTTCAGGGAATGCGCGCCGTCCATGAGTACTTCCGGTTCGACGACGGGGACCAGTCCGGCTTCCTGGCACAACGCCGCATAGCGAGCCAGGGCGTGCGCGTTGGCTTCGATGCAGCCGCGGCTGGGAATGCCGTCGCCCACCGCAATCACAGCGCGCCATTTCGCGAAGCGTGCGCCCATCTGGAAATATTCCGTGAGACGGTCGCGCAATCCGTCCAGACCTTCGGTTATTTTCTCTCCGGGATGGCCTGCCATGTCCTTCGCCCCGGTGTCGACCTTGACGCCGGGAATGATTCCCGCATCGGTGATGATTTTAGCAAAGGGCATTCCATCTTTCTTCGTCTGGCGGATCGTCTCGTCGTACAGGATCAGGCCACTGACGCACTCACCGAGACCGGGCGTGGTCAAAATCAATTCCCGCCAGGCCCGCCGGGTCTCCTCGGTCTGGGGAATCCCCAACCGGGCAAATCGTGTGTTGCAGGTTGCATTGCTTTCATCTATTGCCAGCAGGCCCTTGTCGTCAGCGACCAGCATCTTCGCCGTGTCCATAAGCCCTTGCGCGTTCATTGGGGAGCCCACTTCCAATTCCGGATTTCCGGCAGGTCCCGGCCGTTTTTGCCGATGTATTGCTTGTGCTCGATCAGCTTGTCCTTGAGCTGCTGCTTCAGATGGATGCCCTTGTCGCCGGTCTGCGGCAGGCGGTCGATGGTGTCCATCACGAGGTGGAAGCGGTCAAGATCGTTCAGCACCGTCATGTCGAAGGCGGTGGTAATGGTGCCTTCTTCCTTGTAGCCGTGGACGTGAATGTTGTCGTGGTTGGTGCGGCGGTAGGTCAGCTGATGGACCAGCGACGGGTAGCCATGGAAGGCGAAAATGACCGGCTTGTCCTTGGTGAAGATGTCGTCGAAATCCCTATCGCCCAATCCGTGTGGGTGCTGGGATTGTGGTTGCAGCTTCATGAGATCGACAACGTTGACCACCCGGATTTTTAAGAAGGGAAGGTGCTCGCGCAGGATGGAGACGGCGGCGAGCGTCTCAAGGGTGGGCACGTCGCCACAGCAGGCCATGACAACGTCCGGCTCGGCGTCATCGTCGTTGCTGGCCCACTGCCAGATGCCGATGCCCTTGGTGCAATGCTTGACGGCGGCGTCCATCGTCAGCCATTGAGGAGCAGGATGCTTGCCCGCGATCACGACGTTGACGTAATGGCGGCTGCGCAGGCAATGGTCCATCACCGACAGCAGGCAGTTTGCGTCCGGCGCGAGGTAAACGCGCACGACCTCGGCCTTCTTGTTGACGACGTGGTCGATGAAGCCGGGATCCTGGTGCGTGAAGCCGTTGTGATCCTGGCGCCAGACGTGCGAGGCCAACAGATAGTTCAGCGAGGCGATCTTGCGCCGCCATGGCAGGTGCGAGGTGACCTTGAGCCATTTGGCGTGCTGATTGAACATCGAATCGACGATGTGGATGAACGCCTCATAACAGTTGAAGAGCCCATGCCGGCCGGTGAGCAGATAACCCTCGAGCCATCCCTCGCACTGGTGCTCGCTGAGCATTTCCATCACGCGCCCGGTGGGCGCGAGAAATTCATCGTTCGGCGCGGTCGCTGCGTTCCATTGCCTTTGGGTCACTTCAAACAGGGCTTCCAGGCCATTGGAGAGCGTCTCGTCGGGGCCGAAGACGCGGAAATTGCGCTGCTCACTGTTCAGCTTCGCCACATCGCGCAGGAAACGCCCGAGCACACGCGTGTCGCCGCCGCCGCGCATCCCTGGCGAGGGCACGTCGACTGCGTAGTCGCGAAAATCCGGCATGCGCAGGTCACGAAGCAAAATACCGCCGTTGGCGTGAGGATTCGCGCCCATGCGTCGGTCGCCCTTGGGCGCAAGATCGGCGAGTCCCGGGTTCAGGCGGCCCTCGCCATCGAAGAGTTCGTCCGGCCGGTAGCTCCTAAGCCAGTCTTCCAGCAGCTTGAGGTGTTCGGGATGGGTGGCCGGGTCGGAGAGCGGCACCTGATGCGAACGGAAGCTGCCTTCCACCTGCAGGCCGTCGACCTTCTCCGGGCCGGTCCAACCCTTGGGTGACACCAAAACGATCATCGGCCAGCGCGGACGCGTGATGTTGCCGTGGACGCGGGCGTCCTGCTGGATTTTCTTGATCTGCTCAACCGCCGTGTCGAGCGTTGCGGCCATGGCCTCGTGCATCGACCCGGGCTCGTGGCCTTCGACGAAGTAAGGCGTCCACCCGTAGCCGCGGAGCAACTGTTCCAATTCCTCGCGGGTGATGCGCGCGAGCAGGGTCGGGTTGGCAATCTTGTAGCCGTTCAGATGCAGGATCGGCAGCACCGCGCCGTCGGTGGCCGGATCGAGAAACTTGTTGGAATGCCACGCCGTAGCCAGCGGTCCGGTTTCCGCCTCGCCGTCACCGACGACGCAGGCGACGACCAGATCGAGATTGTCGAATACTGCCCCGAACGCATGGCTGAGCGAATAGCCCAGTTCGCCACCCTCGTGGATCGAACCCGGGCACTCGGGAGAAGCGTGGCTGGGAATGCCGCCGGGAAAGGAAAACTGCGTAAAGAGCTTCCTGAGTCCGGCTTCATCCCGGCTGATGTCGGGATAGACCTCGCTGTAGGTGCCCTCGAGGTAGGTGTTGCTCACGACCGCCGGTCCACCG
>JANXVW010000244.1 GCA_025351455.1 Betaproteobacteria bacterium
CGCTGCTCACCTTGCAGCCCTCCGCGGTCGTGCGCAAACGGCCGGCGTATCTGACTTACGCCTTGCTCGCCGCGATCCTGATCGGCGGGGGCGTGGCGATTGGCTGGCTGCGTCCATGGCAGCCGGAGCCTGCCGCGGTCAAGCCAATTGAATCGAAGCCGATCGACTCGACGCCGATCGACTCGAGACCGGGCCCGTCCGCGCCCGCGGCATCTGAAATCGCGTCGCAGGCGAAGCCCGATCATGGGTTGCCCGAAGCGCACTCCCTTGCACCGGGGAAAACGGCGCCGCCGCCGGAGCGGCGAGTCGACATCGCCGCCGCCGATGCGGCGGGCGATACGGTGGTCGAGATGGAAAAACTTCCGACTTCGATCCGGGATGAGGTTTCCAAAATAACGATTTCCGTTCACGCGTATTCCAATACGCCCGCGAAGCGCCTGGTCGGCATCGGCCGCCGGGTCCTGCGCGAGGGCGACTACCTGCAGCCCGGCCTCAAACTCGAGGAGATCACGCCGGACGGCATGATCCTCGGCTACAAGGGCTACCGGTTCCGTCGCGGCGTGAAGTAGGTCGGATGTGAAGGGGCCCCTCCAGGGAGCCCACATATTCACGACATTCACGGTATTCACGAGTTACGTCACGCCAGTCACGAGAGTCACGGCAGTCACGGCATTCACCGGCATTCACGGCATTCACGGCCGTTTCATTTCACGCGTACGCACGCAGGCCAGGCCGTTTGGCTCATTCCAATTGCTTCCCCCCGTGGATTTTTACGCAGGGATAAGCAGTCTCAACTGCAGGATGCCGGGCTTCCCTAACGCCGGTGTGGAATCGGGGCCGGCATCCGCGACCCAAGGAGATGAAAATGCGCGTCCCACGAATTCACCAGGCGTTCGTCACCTGTCTGGTCGCCCTTGTTTGTGCGTTTGTGCTGGCAGCTTGTGGCGGCGGTAGCGGCGGCGGCAATGGCGGCCAGGCCAATGCCCTTAAAACCGGCGCCACGCTGGGCGTGATGCTGACCGATGCCCCCGCGTGTGGCTTCGACGCGGTCTACGTGACGGTGCGGCAGGTCCGCGTCCACCGCAGTGCAGATGCCGAGGAAGATGAAGATGACGATGGCTGGACGAATGTAAACATCGATCCGCCCCGCAAAATAAACCTGCTCGACCTGAACAATGGCGTGGCGGCTTCTCTTGGTGAAGGGCCGATCGGGCCCGGCACCTACGAGCAGTTCCGGCTCGTGCTGGTGCATAACGACGAGGGCGCCCTCGCCAATTCGGTTGTACTTTCCGGGACGAGCACGGAGCTGCCGCTTGAAACGAAGAAATCGGGGATCAAGCTGGTCCACGAGTTCACGGTTGGCATCAATGAGCGCGCTGACGTCCTGCTGGATTTCGACGCCTGCAAGTCCGTAGTCAGGCGCGGCCACGGCCACGGCCACGACAACGAAGACGGCAAGGGCACCTATTTTCTGAAGCCCGTGATCAAGATCACCCCGTTCCTCGTGAACGTGAACAACACCATCCAGGGCGTGATTGCGCCGACCTTGCTGGGATCGCACGTGGTGATCTCCGCGCAGCGCAACGGGGTAATCGCGCAAAGCACCGCGCCGAATCAGTACACGGGTGAATTCACTCTGGCGCAGTTGGATTCCGGGGAATATGACCTCGTGGTCACCGCAGACGATCATGCGACCGCATTGATCAGGGGAGTGCCCGCGGCCTCATCGTCGACAGCGATGATCGGTACCAGCGCGCAGCCGTTCACCTTGCCGCATTCGGCTTCCCACACCATCTCGGGCACGATAACGTTGAACCCGGTCAGTGCCGGTACCGTTATCCTGGTAACTGCAAAGCAGGCGATCGTCTCCGGCAGTTACGCGCTGGTCAAGAGCGACTCGGCGGATCTGGCGGATGCGAATTACGCGCTGACTTTGCCAGCCGGGGCGCCGCTGGTCGGTAACTATGGATCGGGCTCCTTGCCGATCGCGCTGGAACCCGTACCGGCCGCAGCGGGGCTGTATCTGATCGAAGGGTCGGCCCCTGGATACACAGCGCAATCCGTGACGAAGAATCTCTCCAGCGCGGACGTGACGCAGAATGCGACGCTGGTTCCCTAGCGGATTGGCGCGCCTGCGTCTCAAACCTGAACCTCATTACGTGCCGCCTGCGGCGCGTGGTGAGATTTAGGTCCGAGTAAACGATGGTTTGCTTATTGCAGGGAAAACTCCTCCACTCCCGAGCCGGTGCTCGCGGCGCATTTCCATTGCGTGTTCCATTGGGTCATTCCAGAGTCGCAGTTATCGGGTGCGCTCGCGCGGCGATAGCAGAGCCTGCCCGGTTTGGTCATTGACCAATTTCTGGTGACATCGGTATGGAACTCGACCGGCGTTCCGTTCGGGGCATCCGGCCCCCACGTAATTTCCACACGGCACACACTGTCCAGCGTATCCGAGACGAGTGTGACGTCGCCTGCGAGCGCGTGGGCCGTCGAGAACAGAGCCAACGTGCAAGCGAGTATCCCCGGAAGAAAGTCGGTCTTCTTCAGCATGGCAGTTTCCTTTGAAACGCGTTCATCACAAGACTACATGTTAGTCACAAATACGGCTGCGCGAGGCGCACGATCCCGTCGCGAAGCTTGACCGGAAGGCTGCGTCCCTCGAGATCATCCAGCGTAAGCAGGCGCGCCGTGGCGAGCTTCGCCTCGAATACATCGTCGAGTCGGGCGACGAATTCGCGCGAATAGCATTCGACCGCGTATTCGAAGTTCAGGCGCAGGCTGCGAGGGTCCCAGTTGGCCGAGCCGACCAGGGCCCAGGCGCCATCGACGAGGAACAGCTTCGAATGGTCGAACGGCGGCGGCGTCAGGTGCACCCGGCATCCCCAGCGCACGATCTGCGATAACTGTGCGGTGGCGGCCCATTGGACGAAACGCAAGTTACCGCGCGCTGGCAGCAGCACGTCGACCCGAATGCCGCGCAGGGCGGCGACGCGCAGCGCATCGATCAGGGTCGGGTCGGGGAGGAAATACGGCGTGACAATGCGCACCGACCGGGTCGCCTGTGACAACGCGCCGAGTATGGTGATGGGCAAGGTCTCGTAATCCTCATCAGGGCCGTCGGGGATCCCGCGTGCGAGCACGGTGCCGGCGGGGACGAGCGTCGGGAACCAGTCCGGACCCGCCAGTTTTTCCCGCGTTGTGAATGTCCAGTCGAAGGCGAGCGCCGCCATTATCTGGCCGACCACCGGGCCGCGAAAGCGGAAGTGCAGATCGAGCACCGGAGATTCTGTCTTCAATGCGAGCACGCACGAGTCGCGAATGTTCAGGCCGCCGCAGAAGCCGACCTCGCCATCGACCACCAGTAGCTTGCGGTGATTGCGCAGGTTGAGGTAAGGATTCCGCCAGGGCAGGAGCGTGGTCGGCAGGAAGCGCGCGACGCGAATGCCATGCGCGCGCAGGGCATGCACGATCGGCGGATGACTATAGCGCGCGCCGACGCCGTCGATGAGCACGCGCACGGCGACGCCGCGTTTCACGGCCCGCGAGAGCGCGCCGATGAATTGGTCCGCGGCCTGGCCCCGGTCGAAAATATAAGTTGCCAGCGCGACGCTGCGCGTTGCACCTTCGATCGCCGCGATCATGGCCGGATACGCTTCGTCGCCGTTGACCAGCAGGTCCACCGCGTTGCCGGCCACCAGCGGCGTATTGGTAAGCGCGCCGACCAGCGTCGCCAGCGGCCGCTCGGCGGTTGGAATGCCCTCCGGCAATGCGATCTTGTTTTTCGGCAGCAAGAAGGCGTCCGGCGGCGCCAGCCACAGCGGGGCGCGGCCGCGGCGCCGGCGCCCCGCCTCGCGGCGCAGGCGATTGATGCCGAGCAGCGCATACAGCACCGAGCCGATGACCGGCGCGAGAATCACCAGCCCCACCCACCCGATCGCCGCACGCACATCCGGCTTGGTGAGCACAATGTGCGCACACACGATCAGCGCGAGCAAAATATGGACCGCGCTGATGAAAACACTGAGGCTCCAGAAATCCAAATGCATCGCTCCCCTATGGCCCCGGGTTTCTCCGGGCGTCGGCTTCAGTTGCGGTGACGAGCATCAATCATGGAGCAAATCGAGTGTGGCCGCTGCATCGCATGTAATCGACAATGCCGGAACTGTACTCGACGGTGGCGAACCCTCGGAAGGTCGCGCAGAGGTTGCCGAACGCCGGCCGCGGCAACGGAAATCAGGTTGTCAGGCCCCAGACCGGGGCATCGATGCCGAAGAACGCCATAGGAAAGCGGAAGGTCAACAAGCTGAGGACGGCGCTGTGGTTGCGCACGAACGAGGTGGTTTTTTCCCGGTTGTTTCGCTTTTGAGACAGGCTTCTGCGGTGCCATAGGGCAGCGGCACTTGTCCGCATCGTGCGGTTCCAGGCTTGGGTGGCCGGCCTGCCATCAATGCGGTGAAATGCACAATCGAGCCTGCTCGGACCGGACGCTCCGTGCGCCTTCTCACACGACGACGAGGCGCCCGGATCCGTGACGACTGTTGGCGTAGTGCGCGGTTTACATCTTGCCGTGTTCTTTCTTGGCATTTTTCTCGCAGGTATCTTTCTGGGTGCCGGTCAGGGAGCCGCATTTTTTCAGCGCGGCCGTATAGGCTTCACTGACATCGTCCGGTTTGTTGGACTTGTCCGCTGCCGCGCTGGCCGGCTTGTCGTTAGGCGCGGCTTGCGGGTCTGTCTGCGTGGATTTTTCTGCCGTAACGTCCCCTGCGGTGGCGTCCGGGGCTGCTTGGGTGTCCGATTTTGCGGCGGCGGGGGGAGCGTCTTTATCCGGCGACATTTGATCGGCGGCGATCACGGTACTGCTTAGCACCAGGCCAAAAGCACAGGCGGTTAAATTGATGAGCAACTTGTTCATGAAAGTCCTTTCGATGGGTGATGAACGGTCCGGGAAATCTCCCCATGGGATTGGGGTGAGTCGGAAATCTGCACCAGTGGGGCCCGACCGAAACGAGGGTAGGTAGAACACGAAGCAACGTCTGTGCGGAAGCACACGGAGCGATAGCCGATCGCCTGATACTGTGCACGCGCCGCCGATTAAAACAAACCAGGGGATAGGCTCGCGGGCCGTCAGTCTGCAAGACCCGGAGGCGATTCAATGCAGCGCCGGAACGCGCTGCGCAAAGACACCAGCGCCGCGACGGTGCGTTAACGCAGCCCGAAGAACGACAGAACAGCGATGACGATGACGACTGCGCCGATGATCCAGACAATGTTGTTCATGATGTTCCCTTTCGCGGGGGGGTTAGAGGTTCGAATCGCGTGAATGAAGAAAACCACTACACTCGAGTCCGGATTATCGGCGTTCCGGGCCGGATTCTCGGTACGGTGGCGCGCATAGGGGACGATAGTTTCATGCCGCGGAGGTCACTGGAACCTCGGTGTCTGAATCAGACTCCAATGCGGCGAGAGGCGGTCTTCAAGGGTCTTCTCCCGGTATCCGTCTGAAAGACGGTTTCTGCCCGCCACGAAAGAGTGCCATGTCGGAACCATTGCAATCCCCCGACGCCGCGCCGGCCGCAACGGGCCTGTGGAGCGCCATCAAGAAGGCCGCCAACCGGTTGCAGGACTGGTTCGCGATCCAGTCGACGTTCATCAAGCTGGTGGTGCTGACCATTGCCGTCCTGATCCCGGTGACCGGCGTCTTTTCGCTCATGCTCGTGCAGAAGCAGGCCGCCGTGGCGGAGCAGGTCAGAACCATGTCCGCCGACGGAAACGCGGGCGAGGGGATCTGGACGATCAACGACAGGCTGCCTGTGGTGTTCGGCACCGGCTCGATGCTGAACTTTCTGGAAACGAACCCGGTCGAGCGCATCACGGTGATCTATCGGCCGTTGACCTGGAGCGTTTCGGAGCGCTTCATCCTGATCGAATCGCAGGGCAAGCAGTACGCGTATTACCCGAGCGACATGGAGAGCAAGATTTTCGCCGACAAGGCCGTCACCGCGCCGTGGGGCGGCAAGCTGGTGTTCGTTCCACGCGGCGAGCTCAGCGCCGCGAGCCTCGCATTGCTCGAGCGCCTGGACCAGCGCTTTGCCGGCGCCCGTCCGCAGTCCGCGAAGGACAGCTGGATGGCGGGTTTGAGCGCGACGTTGTCGGTCATGCTAACACTCGGCCTGCTCGCGTTCCTGTTCTACCAGCTCAAGCTGCAGTACAAGTCGCTCAAGTTCATCGAGCCGTCGCAGGTGCACGGTTCCATCGATGACCTGGTGGGCATGGACGACATCAAGGCCGAGGTGGCGCAGATCAAGGACCAGTATCAGCGCCGCGCGGCGTATGCCGAGTACGGCATCGACAAACCCTTCAATGTCATGTTCAGCGGCCCGGCGGGAACCGGCAAGACCAAGCTCGCCAGTTACCTGGCCAAGGAGTTGCGTCTGCCCATCCTGTTCCACTCCGCCGCCAACCTGGAAACGGGCTTCGTCGCTGGCGGCTCGAATACATTGAGCCGCATCATGGCCATGGCCAAGCGGCGCAAGCGCTGCATCGTCTTCCTCGACGAGGCCCAGGATCTTTTCATGAAGCGCGGGGGCCGTCGCAAGTTCGACGACGACACTGCGAACACCCTGTTATCCGTGCTCGATGGCGTGCGCAGCAAACACGCCGGCGAGATCATCTGGATCGTGGCCAGCAACTTCAACAGCGAGACCATGCAGATGGACCCGGCGATGCTGCGCCGTTTCCAGATGAAGGTGGACTTTCGCATGCCCAACCGGGAAGAGCGACTCGCCATCATTCGCCACTACCTGAGCCAGCGCGCCGACAAGGTGTTACCCGACCTCGACTTGCGCCACCTGGTGGAGGTGACCGAGGGCCGCAGTCCCGCCGACCTGGAGACCATCGTCAACCAGGCCGGCATCACGGCTGTGCAGGCGGGCGAGATGATCGGCGCCGATATCCTGATGCAGGCCGCCGAGCGCATGCTGGTGGGCAACGTCAACACCAATACCACCAAGGAACGCGAGCGCGACCGCCGCATCATTGCCATCCACGAATGGGGCCACTTCCTGGTGGACCTCGAGCACGAACGCAAGCTGGCCGATGATGACTGGGAGCAGATACTCGCGGACATGAAGACCATCAAGATTTCCCTCAAGGCCAACCCGCGCAACAACGCATTGGGCTTCGTCTTCCACAAACAGGGGGTCAACCTACTCAAGACCAAGGGCGACATCGAACATGACGTGCGCGTGCTGCTGGGCGGCATGGCCAACGAGGAACTGTTCTTCGGTGAGGAAGGCACGACCAACGGCGCGCACAATGACATCACCCGCGTGACGGAGCTACTGCACCACGCTGTGGGCGAGATGGGCATGTACCGCAAGACCCGCCTGAACTTCGGCGCGCTTGCGCGCAACCGCAACGGCGGCAGTCACGACGTCGATGAGGAAACGCGCAGCATCATGGAAGCGCAGAGCGAGCGCCTGTACGGCGAGACCAAGGTCGTGCTGGCCCGGCACAAATTGTTGACCGAGCACCTGGTCGGCAAGCTCCTGGATGCCGGCGAGATGAGCCTGCATGAGGCGTTGTTCGAGGTTCGGAGTTTTGAGAGTAGCCGTGTCGGGAAGAGTTGTGATGGGTAAGGCCGTGACGCGTGACGGTTGTGACGGCCTGACGAGGTAAAAGCGTTACCAGCCTTATCCCGCCTATTGGGCCCTGCAGTTCCCCTTTATTCTTTTCTGGCTTCCAAGATCGAATGCCAGAGGTGGTCCCAAGCATTTGGACAGATATTCCGAGTTTTTAAGTGGAGTCTCTGCCAGTGGAGGGTTATCCACGGGGCCGCGAGGCACGGTGGGTAACCCGGTTCATGGTCATGCTGCTTTGTTCAGTATGAGGTTGTC
>JANXVW010000247.1 GCA_025351455.1 Betaproteobacteria bacterium
GACAACCTCATACTGAACAAAGCAGCATGACCATGAACCGGGTTACCCACCGTGCCTCGCGGCCCCGTGGATAACCCTCCACTGGCAGAGACTCCACTTAAAAACTCGGAATATCTGTCCAAATGCTTGGGACCACCTCTCTTTTCGCGAGTCCGATCCACTCTATTATTTTGGCAATACCGAAGTGCGTAAGTGCCGGGTTATGGATGCAGTCAGGCGCTTGCTTCCCGCCACAATTTAACCATATCCAACATTTTTTCGAAGCTGACGACAGTCTGAACGCCCTCTATCGGCTTGCGCAGCCGCGCCGAACCGTTGCCGCCTGCCCACAGATGCTTGGAGACAGGAAGTGCCAGGCGCAACTGCTTCAAACTTTCTGCCACCTTGGTTTCGGGATAAGAGGAACTGAATGACAGTGCAACGATGTCGGCATGATGCACCCGCGCCGCCGTCACGATATCCGCCATCGGCGTCTGGGGCCCAAGGGGAATGCAGGACGCACCCTCGACCGCAAGAATGGCTTCGGCCATTAACAGACCTATGCTGTGCTGCTCTTGCGGAAGCGACGTCAGCAGCACTCTTGGCGTGCGACCCTGAGGTTGAATGGCGGCAATGGCATTGCGCAGAAGATTTTGGACCAACTCGGAATACAGGTGTTCTTCGAATACGGCGATACGGCCGCTCATCCAGGCGTCGCCCACCGCAACGTTCAGGGGCACGATCGTCTTGAGAATGAAGTTCTGCAGACCGCTTCGCGCCATTGTCTGGGACAACAGCGAGCGCAACTCCGGCAACTGGTGAGAACTGATCAAATTCAGAAAAATTTCAAGGTCCACGGGACCCGTAGATTCCTTACCAAGACCGCCTCCGAGCGCCCGCAGGATTTCGATAGATTGGCCAATGATCTTGCCCGGACGATGACCGCAATCCATCAACCGTTTGATCAGACGCAACTTTTCGACTTGTTCGATCGGATATACGCGCTCGCCGTGCTGATCGCGAGCCGGATTGGGAAACGCATATCGGCGCTCCCACACCCGCAGGGTGTCCTTGCTTAATCCGGTATCCCGTTCCACGGCGCTGATATTCAATGAATTAATAAAGTTGTCCAAGACAAATAGTTGACTAACCTAAGATTAAGCCGTATTATGCGCCATATATGTGTTTCTGACTAGGACAAAACAAAGCGATCGGACGGAGGCTGTGGCGAATAGTCATGCGGGCGCCATCCAGCCCGATTGGACGATCGTATAAGCGTTGAAGGGCGGCTAGCGCCGTCGAACCGAGTTCAGCGAGGGCCGGCGCTTTAGAGCGTCTGGTACGAGTCCGGCATTCCCTTCCCCGTCCGGGTTCGTTATTTCGATTTCGAGGAAGACCGAACGTCATTCTTCCCGGGGCCGGCCCGCGCTGTTTTTTATAGTGTGGTAGTCGATGGTCCGGCGTGAAGGCTCGGGTCCTATAAGGAAGGCGCGAGCCACACGACTTTCATGGAAGCCCAGGGACGATCGATGAGCAAGGCAACGCGAATAGCGGTGGTTGGATCGGGAATTTCCGGCCTGTCGGTGGCCTGGCTCCTGTCGCAAAAATATCAGGTCACCCTTTTCGAAGCCGGCAACTATCTCGGCGGTCACACCAACACGGTGGACGTGACGGTGGACGGCATCACGGCGCCGGTGGATACGGGGTTTCTGGTATTCAACGAACGCACCTATCCGAATCTCGTCGAATTGTTCAGCCATCTGGGCGTGCGGACTGCGTCCAGTGAGATGTCGTTCAGCGTGCGCATAGACGAGGAGCGCGTGGAATGGGCGGGCAATTCCCTGGCGAGCGTATTCGCCCAAAAGCGCAATCTGATCAAACCAGAATTCTGGCGCATGTTGAAGGACATTCTGCGTTTCAATCGCGAAAGCCAGGAAATCGTCAGATCCGGAAGAAGCACCAATGTTTCGCTGGGCGAATTCCTGTTGCGGGGAGGTTATGGCCGCGCCTTCCGCGACTGGTACCTGCTGCCGATGAGCGGTGCCATCTGGTCCTGTCCGACCCGGCAGATGCTCGACTATCCGGTCGATACCTTTTTCCGGTTCTGCCACAACCATGGATTGCTGCAACTGACCAGCAGGCCAGTTTGGAAAACCGTCGTCGGCGGCGGCAGGGAATACGTGCGGCGACTGGTTGCATCGATCGAAGATATAAGACTCGCAAGTCCCGTTGAATCGGTCGTACGAGACACGGACGGTGTGCGGCTAAGGCTGGCGAGCGGGACCACGGAGGGCTTCTCACAGATCGTATTCGCGTGCCACAGCGACCAGGCGCTCGCGCTGCTGGCCGATATCGTGGACATCGAAAAAAATCTGCTCTCGCGCTTCAGCTACCAGCAAAACCGCGCGGTATTGCATAGGGATAATTCGTTGCTGCCGAGGAATCGTGAAGCCTGGGCGGCATGGAACTACATTGCAGGTACCGGCGCGCCCGATGCGCGCCCGGTCAGTGTCAGCTACCTGATCAACAAACTGCAGCCCCTGCCTTTCGCCAGTCCCGTCATCGTCACGTTGAATCCCACCCATGCTCCGCGCGCAGATTCCGTGATCGGGAAATTCGACTACATGCATCCGATCTTCGACCGCGCGGCCATCGATGCGCAACAGGAATTGCCCGCAATTCAGGGAAAGCGCCATACCTGGTTTTGCGGTGCCTGGACCGGCTACGGATTTCACGAAGACGGATTGAAATCCGCACTGTCGGTCGCGAATGCACTCGGGGTGCAGGCCCCGTGGCAGTCGAGGAAGATGGCGGCATGAGGCCGCAACTTCTCCATGGCAAGGTGTTTCATGCCCGGCTCCGGCCGCTGCATAATTCATTCCGCTACCGGGTCTTCTTCATGCGCTTTGCCCTGAGCGATCTGCCGCAACTCGACAATGCGCTCTTTTCCATCAATCGCTGGAACCTGTTCAGCTTTCATTTCCGGGATCACGGTGCCCGTGACGGTTCTCATCCCGAAGGCTGGATACGGGCGCTGCTCGCACAAGAGGGCGTGGAAGAAGCCGATGGCGAGATCTGGCTGCAGGCTTTTCCGCGCATGCTCGGTTATGTATTCAATCCGGTGAGCTTCTGGTTGTGCCACGACAAAAGCGGCGCATTGCGGGCGGTCCTTTGCGAAGTCAACAATACGTTCGCGGAGCATCACAATTACCTGTTGTTTCACCCGGATCGTCGCCCGATTCTCGCAAGCGACACGATGAGGGCGCACAAGGTATTCCATGTCTCACCGTTTTGCGACGTCGCCGGGGAATACCGCTTTCAGTTCAATGTCGAAAAAACGTCCACGCATATCCGGATCGACTACGACGATCCGGAAGGGAAATTGCTGCTTACGGCGATAGCCGGTAAAAGCTCTGCATTTGGCCCGGCGGCTCTTTTGCGCGCCTTCATTCTGTATCCGTGGATGACGATCGGCATCATTGCTCGCATTCATCTGCAGGCAATCAGATTGTGGATCAAGGGTGTGCCGTGGTTTGCCAAACCCGAGCCGCCGTCGCAGGAGTTGACACGATGAAACCGAACGAAGCCACCCCGCAACGGTTTTCCGTTCGCGTCCCGCGATCCGGCCGACTGATGCTTTCGCTGCTCGCACGCTTGCGCCACGGCCGGCTGAATGTGGTGGTGCCCGGCGGCCAGCGGTTCAGTTTCACCGGCGATTTGCCGGGCCCCGACGCGACCATTCATCTCGAAGACTGGCAGGTGTTCGATGATGTAAGGCGTTCCGGGGATGTCGGGTTCGCAGAAGCCTATCTTGACGAGCGCTGGCAGACGCCGGATTTGCGCACCTTGCTCGAACTCATCGCCATCAACCGCACGGTTCTCGAAAGGCTGTTGTATGGCAAATGGTGGGGCAGGCTCTACTACCGTTTTCGGCATTTGCGTCGGGCTAATACCCGCGAGGGTGCGAAAAAGAATATCCACTCGCATTACGACCTTGGCAACACCTTTTACCGGTCCTGGCTGGACGAGACCATGACTTACTCGGCCGCTCTTTTCGAGGGCGATTCCGATCGCACGCTCGAGCAGGCGCAGATCGCGAAGTACGAGCGCATCCTGCAGCGGCTGGGCGTCAAAGCCTATGATCATATTCTCGAGATCGGCTGCGGTTGGGGTGGATTTGCGGACCATGCCGCGAGAACTCGCGGATGCCGTGTGCACGGCATCACCCTATCGCCGTCACAACTCGAATACGCAAGCCAGAGGATCAACGAAGCCGGACTGTCGCACCTAGTCGAATTTTCCCTGACCGATTACCGAGACGTCAAAGGCAGTTTCGATCATGTGGTGTCAATAGAGATGTTCGAGGCCGTTGGGGAAAGTTTCTGGCCGCAGTATTTTTCAGTGATCCGCGATCGCCTGAAGCCCGGCGGCAAGGCACTCGTCCAGACCATTACTATCGCAGATGAATTGTTTGCTCTATATCGAAAGTCGACGGACTTCATCCAGCAGTACATCTTTCCGGGCGGCATGCTGCCCTGCCCTGGTGTCTTCCGGAAGCTCGCTGGACGCGCGGGGCTCAGCGTTTGCGACGAGTACCGCTTCGGCATCGATTACGCGGAAACACTCAAAACCTGGCGCAATCGCTATCGAAAAGTCAGCGGTGAGCTCAGCGCCCTGGGTTTCGACGCTCGATTCGAGCGTTTGTGGAATTTTTACCTGGTCTATTGTGAGGTCGGGTTCCGTTGCGCCAGTACCGACGTGATGCAACTGGAATTGCATCGTGATTAGGATCGTGCTGTCTCTGGTGCTGGTGTTTCTGATGCCGATGGGCGCCGAGGCACTCGTGCTGCCGGAACAGGTGGCCAGGGATTTTCCCAACCTTCGACTCGCCGGCGAAGGGCGCTTGCGCTGGCTCGGATTACATATCTACGACGCTACGCTCTGGATCAGTAGTGCCCGGTGGAGCGGGGAACAGGAGTTTGCGCTCGACATCCGTTACGCGCGCGACATCAAGTCCCGCAGGCTGGTGCAGACCAGCGCGGATGAAATGCGCAGGTTGGGATTTGGCGACGAACGACGACTCGGAAAATGGGTTGAGGAGATGACGCGCGTGCTTCCGGACGTCAGAAAAGGCGAGCACCTTACCGGTGTCAACCGACCTGGCACGGGCGCTGAATTTTACTATCAGGGAAAAGCCATCGGCTCGATCGCGGACCCCGAGTTCGCCCGCGCCTTTTTTGCCATTTGGCTGGATGCACGCACCCGCGAACCTGAATTGCGACAATTCCTGATTGGCAGCGAGTGATCGCGCTCTCGCGTTCGCAACTTGCCGCTTACTCGGCTATGTCTGTTCCGCTGGCAATGGCGGCATTGCCAATCTATGTGCATATCCCCAAATTGTATGCCGGCGAACTTGGCATGCCGCTCGCGCTGATCGGCGCCATTCTGCTGGCAGCGCGATTACTCGATGCGCTGCAGGATCCATTGCTTGGCTACCTCAGCGATCGCTGCGCGCATTTTCCGCAGGGGCGCAGCATACCGATTGTCCTCGGCCTGCCGCTGCTTGGGGCGGGTTTCGTCGGATTGTTCCATCCGCCGCAAGCCAATCAAATGGGACTGGCGATCTGGCTCATGGCAAATCTGCTGATCGTCTATATGGGTTTCAGCGCCGCGTGCATTAGCTATTTCGCAATGGGCGCGGAACTGTCTGATGATCATCACCAGCGTACCCGGGTTACGGCAACCCGCAGCGCATTCGGATTGCTGGGTGTGTTGATCGCGGCCGCGGCTCCGGGATTTCTCGGGAGCGACATCGGCAGTGGACTGGCGATTTTCTCGCTGGGCTTCTTGCCGGTATTGATTGTGGCGGCCTTCGTTACGTTGCGTGCCACGGGGCGGCCGGTTGTACCGTCCAGGTCGAATGCGACGCTGAGGTCGATCCTGCTTCCCTTGCGGAGCCGGAAGTTCCGCTGGCTTATGGCTGTCTTCATCCTGAGTGGCATTGCCGGTGCGATCCCCGGAACGCTGATACTGTTTTACGTGGAGGATATAGTCCGGCGCCCCGATCTTGCTGGCGTGTTCCTGGCCCTCTACTTTTTGTTTGGCGCGCTGGGTATGCCGGTATGGATTGCCGCATCCAGGCGGCTCGGCAAGAAGTACGCGTGGATTGGCGCAATGTTTCTGGCCGTGCTCGCATTTGTCTGGGCTTACGTCCTGAAGGCCGGTGACGTTGTTGCGTTCGGGGTCGTATGCGCCGTTTCGGGAATCGCCTATGGCGCAGAGTTGGCGATACCGCCATCGATGCTCGCCGATGTGGTCGATGAAGAGGCCGGCCGAGAACGACAGCGACCCGACGGGGTCTACTTCGGACTCTGGCAGACGATCGAAAAATTCAATCTTGCAGCCGCAGCCGGCATTGCGTTGCCGCTGCTGGCCTGGGTCGAATATGAGCCGGGCACTGCCCAGCATCAATCCGGTTCGCTTGCTGCGGTGTATGCGCTGTTGCCTAGTGTGATCAAGCTCGGTGCGGCAGCCCTGTTATGGGTTGCCCCAGTCGGTTATCAGGAAGGAATCACACGTACTTTGAACAAGGAGGCAGGCGCATGAGATCGGTGCTGGCGTGGATTGGGTTGGGGATTTCGTTGATGGCAGGTTGCGCCGGTCCAAAGGTGGACGAATATCGTAATGAGATACCGGTGCTCGACCTGGCAACGTATTTCAACGGCAAGCTGGATGCCTGGGGCCTCGTGCGCAATCGCTCCGGTAAAGTCGTCAAGCGCTTCCGGGTCGAGATGACCGGGACCTGGCAAGGTGGCACTGGCACCCTGGAAGAGGATTTCATCTATGTCGATGGCAGCAAGAGTCGCAGGGTATGGAACATCTCAAAAATCGATGCGAATCATTATCGGGGAACCGCCGAAGACGTTGTAGGCGAGGCAGTGGGGGAGGCACAGGGCAATGCATTGCGATGGCGATATGTGCTTGCCGTACCCGCGGACGGGAAAACCTATAACGTCAACTTCGACGATTGGATGTACCTGATGGACGATGAAGTCATGCTGAACAAATCCGGCATGAGCAAATACGGCGTTGGACTCGGTGAAGTCACCGTGTCGTTTCGCAAGGGAAGTTTCTGAGCGCGCCACTGGAGGCAGCACATGTCGTTGAACGAGCCAATCAAGAAATGGGACGGATACAGAGTGTGGGTCATTGGCGCCAGCAGCGGCATAGGCGCGGCCTTCGCACAGGCGTTGATTGGACGAGGCGCACGAGTCGCGCTGTCATCGCGCAATGCGCGAGCGCTGGCCGCGATAGCGGATCGCGGGGCTCCTGAGCGGACGCTGCAACTGCCGCTGGACGTAACTCGGCCTGAGGAAATCGCCGCAGCATTCGACCGGATAAACTCAACCTGGTCCGGACTGGACCTGGCCGTACTGCTGGCGGGCAGCCACGAGCCCGTACGCGCCTGGGAATTGGATGCCACGCAAGCGCGTAGGCTGGTCGAAACCAATCTGATTGGCGCAATGAATGCCAGTGCCGTCCTGGCGCCGGCATTTTGCCGCAACTCGCACGGAGCTATTGCCGTCGTATCCAGCGTCGCAGGCTACGGCGGCCTGCCCAGCAGCTTGGTCTATGGTGCGACAAAGGCAGCCCTGAT
Organism: Betaproteobacteria bacterium; assembly: GCA_025351455.1. Lineage (GTDB taxonomy): Bacteria > Pseudomonadota > Gammaproteobacteria > Burkholderiales > JACQAP01 > JACQAP01. Next base: position 7,637 of record JANXVW010000247.1, read on the forward strand.
CAATTTCGCCGAAACACTGTATCTTGATCTGGCCCCGCGGGGAATAGGGGTGTATCTGATCAATCCGGGTTTCGTCAAAACGCCTCTCACCGACAAGAACGAATTCACGATGCCTGCGCTGATATCGGCGGAAGAGGCCGCACGGGAAATGATAAGAGGTTTCGAGGACGGAAAATTCGAAATTCATTTTCCGAAGCGCTTCACGCGGTGGCTCAAACTGCTGCGTCTTCTTCCCTATCGTTTCTATTTTCCGTTGGTTCACCGGTTTACCGGACTATGATTGTCATGGATCAAGGAAGGATCGATGCATTGCTGCATTTCTATGAAACGCTCTCGCCGGATCGCGTCCAGCATTTCGGCTTTTACTATGCGGACGGCGCTTATTTCAAGGATCCTTTCAACGAAGTGACCCGCATCGAGGATATACGCGAAATCTTCGCCAGGATGTTTCGCCAGCTCGCCGATCCGCGCTTTGTCGTCCATGAAAAAATCGGCGATGGGACAGGGCTGATCCTCCTGTGGGATATGAGTTTTCGCTTGCGGTCGTGGAGGCCGCAGTTATTGAGGGTAATTCATGGTGTCAGCCATTTGCGCTTCGACGATGAAGGCAAGGTCACCTATCATCGTGACTACTGGGATACCGGCGAAGAGTTGTATGCAAAGCTGCCGCTGATCGGCGTTGCCGTGCGCTTCCTCCGACGTGCAATGGGCTGATGGCCGCTGTGGCGGACAAGCGCTACAAGACTGCACTGGTCTGGTTTCGGCGGGACCTTCGCGACTACGACCATGCCGCGTTCCATCACGCGCTCAAGGAAGCGCGGCAGGTGCATTGCGTATTCGTGTTCGACAGCGAGATTCTCGATGCGCTGCGGGATCGCCAGGACCGTCGCGTCGAATTCATCTGGCTCAGCGTAGAAGAGCTGGCGCGCTCACTCGAAAAAATGGGGAGCGGGTTGCGTGTACTCGCCGGCCGGGCGCGGGACATAATCCCTGCACTCGCAGAAGAACTCGGTGCTCAAGCTGTATATGCAAACCACGATTACGAACCGGCCGCGAAGGAGCGCGATGGGGATGTCGACCGCAAGCTCGAGCAGCACGGCTGCGTGCTGCACACCTACAAAGACCACGTCATCTTCGAGATGGACGAAGTGCTCACCCAGGCCGGGCGGCCGTTCACAGTCTTTACTCCTTACAAGCGGGCATGGCTGGCCAAGCTGGATGCGTTCTACGGCAAGGCGTATCCCATCGATGCCTATCGCGACGCTCTTGCGCGTACCGGACCCTTCCCGATGCCTTCCCTTGAACAGATCGGCTTCGTGCCGACCAATCTCAGGCACATGAAACTGCCGACGGGAATGACGGGCGCACGCCGGCTGTTCCAGGAGTTTCTCGAGCGCATCGGCGCTTACCGCGACAGGCGCAACTATCCCGGCATTCGCGGCGTGTCTTATCTGTCTGTGCACTTGCGCTTCGGCACCTTCTCCATCCGCGAGGCAGTGCGCACCGCGGCGTCGATTCAAGGCGACGGCGCCGCGACCTGGCTCGCGGAACTGGTCTGGCGGGATTTTTATTTTGCCATCCTTCACCATTTCCCGCACGTGGTCGGGCACGCGTTCAGGCCGCAGTACGACGCATTGTGTTTCCCGAACCCTGCGACGCACTTCGCGGCCTGGTGCAAGGGGCGAACGGGTTTTCCTCTGGTTGACGCCGCTATGCGGCAGCTCAACGAGACGGGGTATATGCATAACCGACTGCGCATGGTTGCCGCATCCTTCCTGGTGAAGGACCTGCATGTGGATTGGCGAAAGGGCGAGGCCTACTTCGCGCGCAAGCTCAATGATTTCGACCTTGCCGCCAACAATGGCGGCTGGCAATGGTCGGCCTCAACGGGCTGCGACGCGCAGCCATGGTTCCGAATTTTTAACCCGGTCACGCAGTCGCGAAATTTCGATGCGGAAGGCCGCTTCATTCGCCTGTATCTGCCGGAACTCGCAAACGTCGACGCGAAATTCATCCACGAACCCTCGACCATGACGGCCGATGAGCAGCACGCAGCGGGAATCAAGATCGGCAGGGATTATCCGGCGCCGATAGTGGAGCACGCGGCGGCGCGCAAACGAACGCTGGAAATCTACGCAGCGGTGCGCCAGCCTTGAATAAAAAAAGCCCCGAAAGGGGCTTTTTTCATGGCAACGCCCAGCCTGCTCAGTCGAGATACTCGAAGACCTTGACCACCCGTTGCGCCCCGCTCGTCGTAGAAGCGGTCTGCGCCGCGGCATCGGCTTCCACGCGCGTTACCAGGCCCATGAGAAATACAGTCCCATTTTCCGAGACCACCTTGACGTGGCTGGCGCCCACATCCTTGTTCTGCGAAAGTCGGCCCTTGACCTGGCTGGTCAGCAGTGCGTCGCTGGCATGCGAAGTCGTCGAGCTGTTGCCGCCGACCACGATTTCGTTCTGCACATTGCGCACGTTCGGCACTTCGAGGACGAGCACCGACACATCCTGTTTGATCTCCTCTGTCGGGGCCTGCCCGGATAGCAGGATAAAGCGGTTGAAGCAGGTCACACTGATATTGCCCTGATCATTATATTTTTCCGAAATACGGTTCCTGGCCTTGATCTCGATGGTCTGGTCTTCCAGGATCGTTGCGTTCG
>JANXVW010000330.1 GCA_025351455.1 Betaproteobacteria bacterium
GGCCACTGCAGCGCCGATGGGCAGGATGATCCAGAACGGCAGATGCAAACCGAAATGCGGCGAGGCCAGCAGGGCGTAGCAATAGGCCCCGACCGCGTAAAACGCGATGTAACCCAGGTCGAGCAGGCCGGCAAAGCCGACGACGATATTCAGACCGAGCGACAGCAACGCGAACAGGATGGCCAGATTGGTGATGCGCACCCAGGCCGTGCCCACCGACACCAGTACGAAGGGCAGGATCAGCAGCGATATCGCTATGAAGGCAACGCCGATCCACGGCGCCGCGCGATGCGATCTCAGGTGACCGACGCAATCGACGCAGCGCGCAATCAATCGCGTCGCCATCTCAGGCGCGGTCCGCAACTCGCTCGCCGAGCAGGCCGGAGGGGCGAAACACCAGCACGGCGATCAAGACGAGGAAAGCGAACACATCCTGGTAGTTGCTGCCGAACAGGATCAAGTGCGGATCCTGCGCGCATCGCGCGGCGAGCGTGTCGGAGATTCCGGACAGGTGGCACAAGTCCATGATCTCGCCGATGTAGCCGGCGCCCAGCGCTTCGACCACGCCGAGCAGCACGCCGCCCAACATCGCGCCGGCGAGATTGCCTATGCCGCCGAGCACTGCCGCGGAAAATGCTTTCATGCCGAGCAACGCACCCATCGTGTAGTGCGCGATGCCGTAGTAGGTTCCGACCATTACGCCGGCCATGGCCCCGAGGCCGGCGCCGATCACGAAGGTCTTCGAAATAATGTTGTTGACGTTGACGCCCATCAGGCCGGCGACCTGCGGATTCTCCGAAGTCGCGCGCATCGCAATGCCCAGGCGGGTGCGGAACACGAGCAGGGTCAATGCGCCCATCAGCGCAAGCGAGCCCAGGATGATGACGATCTGCACGGCGCTGATGTGGGCGCCCGCGATTTCAAATACGGGATTCTTGATGATCTGCGGAAAACCCAGCGGGTTGCGGCTCCAGATCATCAACGCGACCTGCTGCAGGATGATCGAAATGCCAATCGCGGTAATCAGGGGCGCGAGCCGCGGCGCGTTGCGCAAGGGTCGATAGGCGACCCGCTCCATGACAAATCCAACCGCCATGCAGGCCGGCACCGCGCACAGGATGCCAGCAAAAACCACGACCAGCGGCGGCAGCATCGATCCCGCCAACGCGGAGATCACCGACAGCGCCACCATGGCACCGATCATGACGACCTCACCGTGCGCGAAATTGATCAGTTGCACGATCCCGTAAACCATCGTGTAGCCCAGCGCAACGATGGCATACACGCTGCCCAGAGTCAGGCCATTGATGAGTTGCTGCAGGAAGATTTCCAAGGTGGGTCACCCGGTCATGCAGATGCTAGCCATTTCCTCGCAGATGCCCCGGCGTGCAGGCCGTCAGCCCCCAAAGAAAACAGCACCCGCAGGTGCCGTTTTCATGTTTCGCCTGTCGCACCGCTTACTTCGCGGCTCCGCCTTTGACGAAGTCCTCGAACTTGACCGACTTGCCGCCCTTGATGATCGCGACCGGCGTGATGACGCCATTCTTCATGGTGAAAATAGTCATTTCCGCATCCTTGCGGTCGCCCTTCGCGTCGAATTCGATGTGGCCGCTCGCGCCCTCATATTTGATTTTTGCGAGCTCCGGCAGGTATTTTGCCGGATCGGTGGAATTGGCTGCCTGCATCGCGGCGATCAACAGATTGGTGCCGTCGTAGGTGAAAGGCGCGTAGATCAGCGGATCGGAATTGAATTTCTTCTTGAATGCATCCAGGAACGCCTTGCTTGCCGCTTGCACCGGAATGCCGGCCTGCGAGCAGACCAAGCCTTCGGATGCGGGACCAGCCAGTTCTTTCATCTTTTCGGTGCAAGCGCCGTCGCCGAACGAAAACACGCCCTTCAAACCCAGTTCACGCCCCTGCTTGAGCAAAGGGCCGGCACCGGAATCCATGCCACCATAAAAAATCGCATCCGGGCCCTTGCCCTTGAGCTTGGTCAGAATGGCTTTCCAGTCGCGCGTTTCCTGCGTGCCTTTTTCGCGAGGCAGCACATTGATGCCCGCAGCCTTCAATGTCTTCTCGACCTCATTGGCGAGCCCTTCGCCATAAGCCGTGGCGTCGTCGATCACAGCGACGGACTTGGGCTTGTGTTCGGAAACGAGATAGCCGGCGATCGCCGGGCCCTGCTGGTCGTCGCGGCCTACCGTGCGGAACGCGACCTTGAAGCCTTGCTCGGTCAGCTTCGGATTGGTCGCCGAGCCGCTGATCATGGGAATGCCGGCCTGGTTATAAACCGCGGACGCGGGGATGGTCACGCCGGAGTTCAGGTGGCCCACTACGCCGGCCACTTTCGCATCGACAAATTTCTGCGCGATGATCGGGCCCTTGTTTTCCTTGCCTTCATCGTCTTCGCTGAGCATCTCGAAGGCAACCTTTTCGCCGCCGATGGTGAGGCCTTTTGCATTGGCCTCGTCGATCGCTAGGCGCACGCCGTTCTCATTGTCCTTGCCCAAGTGGGCAATACCGCCCGTGAGCGGCGCCGCATGCCCGATCTTGACCACACGCTGGATCGACGGCGCCTTGCCGCCGCCGGCTTCCTCTTTCTTGCCGCACCCGGCGAGACCGAAGGCCGCCACCGCTATAACGCCTGCTGCGACCCACTTGAATTCATTTGTCACGTCGAGAGCTTTCATATTCTCAAGTCCCCTGGTTGTTTGCGCATAACATAACACGCGGTCCGCCCGGATTATCCGTCAGCGTTTTGCGCGTTGTCAATTTGGGCCGTTAATTCATCAAGTTGTATTGGCGCCCCGGGATACCGTCGGAAAACAAAAAGGCCGGCATGCGCCGGCCTTCCGTAGTGCAACTGCAATGCGGTATTACAGGGACAAAATCCACTCGACGAGAAGCTTGGACTCGTCTTCCTTGACCGGGTTGGGCGGCATCGGAATCGTGCCCCACACGCCACCGCCGCCGTTGATTACTTTCTTGATCAGCATCGCTTCGGCATCCTTGTTGCCCTTGTATTTCTTGGACACTTCGGTGTAGGCGGGACCGACCAGCTTCTTGTCGATCGCGTGACAGGCGAGGCAATTCTTGGATTGCGCCAGCGCCTTCGCCTTTTCCGCATCGGCCGCATGCGCGCTACAAGCCAGCACCAGGCCCGCCGTCGCTGCGATCATCATCAGTTTTTTCATTTTGCGAGTGCCTTTCATTCCGAGTTGGTTTGGACCCCAGCGCATTTTATCGGCTTTGGCCTGCGTTGAAAACCTTCAAAGTGCGAACCTGCAGTTTCCGCCCCCGCCCGCCGGGTCACGTTTGGTGCCACGCAAATAACGCCGCGGCAAGTCAGCCGTTGACAGGTTCGCCACCTGGATTATGCTTGGTCAGAACCCCAATTCGCTCCACAACGCGTCGATCCGGCGCTTGACCTGCGCGTCCATGGTGATCGGAACACCCCAGTTGCGGCGGGTCTCGCCCGGCCATTTGTTGGTCGCATCGAGGCCCATTTTCGAACCGAGGCCGGATACCGGCGACGCAAAATCCAGGTAATCGATCGGCGTGTTCTCTGCAATCAGGGTATCGCGCGCCGGGTCGACGCGCGTCGTGACGGCCCAGATGACTTCCTTCCAGTCGCGCACGTCGATGTCGTCGTCCACCACGATGATGAACTTGGTGTACATGAATTGACGCAGGTACGACCAGATGCCGAACATCACGCGCTTGGCATGCCCGGCGTACTGCTTTCGCATGCTGACCACGGCCATGCGATAGGAGCAGCCCTCCGGCGGCAGGTAGAAATCCACGATCTCGGGAAACTGTTTCTTGAGCAGCGGCACGAACACTTCATTTAGCGCTACGCCGAGGATCGACGGCTCGTCGGGTGGTTTACCGGTGTAAGTGCTGTGATAGATTGGGTCGCGACGCAGCGTGATGCGCTCGATGGTGAACACCGGGAAGTTTTCCTGCTCGTTGTAATAGCCGGTGTGATCGCCGAACGGCCCCTCCAGCGCGGTTTCGCCAGGCTGGATGAGGCCCTCGAGCACGATTTCACTGGACGCCGGAATTTGCAAGTCGGACCCGATGCATTTCACCAGTTCGGTCTTGGAACCACGCAGCAGTCCCGCGAACTGGTATTCGGAGAGCGAGTCCGGCACCGGCGTTACCGCGCCGAGTAGGGTGGCCGGATCGGCCCCCAGCGCCACGGCCACCGCAAACGGCTGGCCCGGACTGGCGCCGCAATGGTCGCGAAAATCCAGCGCGCCGCCGCGATGCGCCAGCCAGCGCATGATGACTTTGTTTCGCGCAATCACCTGCTGGCGGTAAATGCCGAGGTTCTGGCGCGGTTTGAGCGGACCGCGCGTGACGGTCAGTCCCCATGTGATCAGCGGACCGGCATCGCCGGGCCAGCACGTCTGGATCGGCAGCTTGCCCAGGTCGACGTCCTTGCCTTCCCACACGACGTCCTGGCACGGCGCGCTGCCGACAATTTTCGGCGCCATGTTCATCACCTGTTTGAGCACAGGCAGCTTGTCCCAGACATCCTTCAATCCGGAAGGCGGCTCGGGCTCCTTGAGATAAGCGAGCAGCTTGCCGACTTCCTTTAGCGCCTCAACCGATTCCTCGCCCATGCCCATCGCCACGCGCTTTGGCGTGCCGAACAGATTCGCCAGGACCGGAATCGAGTGCCCCTTCGGCCTTTCGAACAGCAAAGCCGGTCCCTGCGCCTTCAGTACGCGGTCACAGATTTCGGTCATCTCCAGCACGGGCGAAACTTCGCTGGTGATGCGCCTGAGGTCGCCCTGCTTTTCAAGCTGGCCGATGAAATCGCGGAGATCGTTATAGCGCATGGGTCGGTCGTCGTTCAGATGACCGGATTGCTGCCGCCGTCCATCGGGATCACTGCACCCGTGACGTACGCGGCCTGGTCGGAAGCCAGAAACAACGTGACGCTGGCGATCTCCCTGGGATCCGCATAACGGCCCAACGGCACACGCGCCTGGCCCTCCTCGAGCATGCGTTCCGCCGTGCTGCCCTTGGCCTTCGCTTCGAGTTCCAGCGCTTCACGGATGCGATCGGTGATGGTGGCGCCGGGGTTGATGGCGTTAATGCGCACGCCGAATTTCCCGTAAACGGCAGCGAGCCCGACCGAAGCTAGCATCAGCGCGGAATTCGCCGCGCCGCCTGGCAAGTGGATCGACGAGGCGACCTTGCCGCCGACGCCGATGATGTTGACCACGTTGCCGCTTTTGCGCGCGCGCATCGATGGCAGGATCGCATCCATCGCGTGGATGTAGGTGAAATACTTGGCATCCATCGCAGCATGCCAGGACTGCGCAGTCAATTCATCCGGCGGATAACGCTTCGCGGCACCCGCGGAATTGACGAGAATGTCGATCGGACCGAGGGCGGCCTCTGCTTCGCGCGCCATGCGTTGCGCGTCGCCCGTCTGCGTAAGGTCGGCCACGATCAGCGTGACCTTTCCCAGTTGCGTACGCGCCTTGTCCAGGTTGCGGGAATCGCGCGACACGATGGCAACCCGGGCGCCCTCGTCGAGGAAGGCGCGCGCGCACGCCAGCCCTATTCCCTTGCTGCCGCCGGTGATCAGCACCGCGCGATTATTCAAACCGAGTTCCATGACCGTCTCTATTCCAGGTTGGGTGCGCCGATCAAAACGGATTCGGCAGGTAGAAATGCGCGACGATGCCGGCGAAGACTGCCGCACCGACCCAGTTGTTCTGGCGAAACGCGCGGAAACAGCCGTCGGGATCACGCGCTCGGATCATCGTGTATTGCTTCGCCACCAGCAACGCGGCAGCAACCAGGCCGGCGTAGAAGTAGATGCCGAGATGACAGCGCGGTGCGGCAAACGCAAGGATCGCCAGGAATAGCGCGTGGCTGACCATTACCCCGGTCACATCGTAGCGTCCGAGCGTGAGCGCGGAAGTGCGGATGCCGAGTTCTCTGTCATCTTCGCGATCGACCATTGCATATTCCGTATCGTATGCGATGGCCCAGAAAACATTCGCGGCGAGCAGCATCCACGCAACCGGCGGCAGATAGTTGTTGTGCGCGGTGAACGCCATCGGAATGCCGAATCCGAATGCGACGCCGAGCACCGCCTGCGGCAGGGCGAAGAAGCGCTTGGTAAAGGGATAGATCGCCGCAATCACGAGGGCCGCGACCGACAGCTTGATAGTGAGCGCATTGAGCTGCAGGACCAGCGCAAAGGCCATCAGCGCCAGTACCGCCGCAACGAGCAGCGCCTCCGCCGGTTTGATCAGCCCGGCGGCGAGCGGACGTTCTCGGGTACGCGTCACACGTCCGTCGAAATCACGGTCGGCGAAATCGTTGAAGGCGCAGCCTGCCGAACGCATCAGCACCGTACCGAGGACGAATATCCACGTTATCCCGGCGTTGGGCCGGCCGGCCGAGGACAGCCACAAAGCCCATAACGTCGGCCAGAGCAACAGCAGCGTACCGATCGGCTTGTCGAGCCGAATCAGTTTTTCGTAGGCAGTGATGCGATCAGCCAGCGTCATCGGCATTCCAGCACGGACCGGATATTCATGTTCATGAAGCGCTGGATAATATCACCCGGCCCGCGCCTTTCCGGCTCAAACCTTGAGGAGTTCCTGGCGACCGCCGAGCCAGCGCTGCAGATGCAGTTCCGCGTTGGCCGGATGCTCGCGCAGCAACTGGGGCGCCAGGTTGCGCGCGGCCTCCAGCAGGTCGGCGTCTTTTTCCAGGTCGGCAAAACGCAGCATGGGCACGCCGCTTTGCCGGGCGCCGAGCAATTCGCCCGGGCCGCGCAGGCGCAGATCGTGCCGCGCAATCTCGAATCCGTCGGTGTTCTCATAGATGATGCGCAGCCGATCGCGTGCGTTCTGCGACAGCGGATTCTGATAAAGCAGGATGCACACGCTGCTCTGGCTGCCGCGGCCCACGCGGCCCCGCAGTTGGTGGAGTTGCGACAACCCCATGCGCTCCGCGTTTTCGATCACCATCAGCGAGGCATTGGGTACATCGACGCCGACCTCGATCACCGTGGTGGCGACAAGCAACTGGATGGCGTTGGCCTGGAAAGCCGCCATGACGTTGGCCTTTTCCTGGTTCGGCAATCTGCCGTGCACCAAGCCGACTTTGAGCTCCGGGAAAGTCGAGCGCAAGCCCTCGCAGGTATCGATCGCCGTCTGCAACTGCAGCGCTTCGCGGCGCGCGTGAGCCCTGGAATGTAATTCCGCCGCATCCGGGCGCGCCGCGGCTCCCCCTCCGCGACCCGATCCCGCAAGCGGGACCCTGCTCCGCCCTCCGGCGTCGGACTCCTCGATCAGCGGACAAACCCAGTAAGCCTGTTGCCCGCCCAGGCACGCATCGCGTACGCGCCTGATCACCTCACCGCGCCGTGTATCGGACAACAGTTTGGTCACCACCGGCAGCCTTCCCGGCGGCAGTTCATCGATCACCGACACGTCGAGGTCGGCGTAGTAGCTCATCGCAAGAGTGCGCGGAATTGGCGTCGCGCTCATCATCAGTTGATGCGGTTGGATCGACTGGCCGGCGCGGCTGCCCTTCTGGCGCAGCGCGAGGCGCTGGTGCACGCCAAAACGATGTTGCTCGTCGACGATTGCGAGTCCGAGCTTGCTGAACGTGACTTCCTCCTGAAAAAGGGCGTGCGTGCCGATTGCGAGTGCCGCTTTTCCCGAAGCGATGTCGGCGAACGCCTTTTCCCGCTCCTTTTTTTTCAGGCTGCCGGCGAGCCAGACCACTTCGATGTCCAGCGGTGCCAGCCATGCGGTGAACTTGCGGTAGTGCTGCTCCGCGAGGATTTCGGTCGGGGCCATGACCGCCGCCTGGTAGCCCGATTCGATGGCCTGTAGCGCGGCCAGCGCCGCGACGATGGTCTTGCCGCTGCCAACGTCACCCTGCAACAAGCGCTGCATCGGATGCGGGCGCGTCAGGTCGGTGCGGATCTCCGTGAGCACACGGATCTGTGCCCGGGTAAGTTCAAAGGGCACTGCCGCCAGCAGGGCCCGCGACATGTTCGAATACTGCAGCAGCGGATGCGCGCGTACGCGGTTGCGCCGTTCGTGATGCAAACGCATCGACAATTGTTGCGCCAGCAACTCATCGAATTTGACCCTGCGCCAGGCGGGATGGGTCCCGTCGAGCAGGGCCTGCGCATCGGCGTCGGGCGCCGGGTTGTGCAACACGCGGATCGCTTCATCGAGCGGCAGCAGTTTAAGTTTCTTGATCACAGGCTGGGGCAGGGCGTCCGCAAGGTCGGCCTGCGCCAGCGCGCGCGCGGCGAGTTTGCGCAGGACATCCTGGCCAAGTCCCGCGGTCGTCGGATAGACCGGCGTCAGCGCCTGCGGCAATGGGGCTTCCCCGCGCAATACGCGAAAGCGCGGATGGACCATCTCCGCTCCGAAAAATCCCTGGCGGATCTCGCCCATCACGCGCACTTTCGCCCCGGGGACCAGCGCGTTCTTCTGGCTCGGATAGAAATTGAAAAAACGCATTACCAGCCGCCCGCTGCCGTCGTCGATTTCCGAAATGAGCTGACGGCCGGGACGGAACTTGATCTGCGTTTCGACCACAGTGCCCTCGACCTGCACAGTGTCACCGGACAATGCTTCGTGGATGGAGACGATGCGGGTCTCGTCTTCGTAGCGCATCTGCCGTTGCGCTACG
>JANXVW010000337.1 GCA_025351455.1 Betaproteobacteria bacterium
CACGCCTCACGCCTCACGCCTCACGCCTCACGCCTCACGCCTCACGCCTCACGCCTCACGCCTCACGCCTCACGCCTCACGCCTCACGCCTCACACCTCACGCCCGTCCATTGTCATTGCGCGGGGCATTCCGTAGACTGCGCGCGTGCCGCGCCTCTATGCCAATCCGCTGGTCTTCCTGCTCGCCGCGATTGCCGTTGCGGCCCTCCTCGAATTTTCCTGGCTGAACTGGCTGAACGCCGCGGAGGCCCGTTTTTCCGATTTATTCGTCAAAGGCCAAGCCGGCAAGATCGAGCCCGATCCGGACATCGTGGTTGTCGCCGCGGACGAGCACAGCCTGGAGCAGCTTGCCGAGTACGCCGGACGCTGGCCGTGGCCACGCTCCGTGCACGGCGAGATGGTGCAGGGCATCGAGGCGCAGAAACCGCGTGCCATTGTCTTCGACGTCATGTTCTTCGAGCCGGACATCTACCGGTTGGATGCCGATGAATTGTTCAACAAGACGGTGCGGCGTTACAGCAATGTATTCTTTCCCACCGTGCGCCAGGATCCAGCTGGCGATCCGTACGGCTTGCCCATCGCGGAAATGCAGACCTCGCTCGGCGCCTTCGCCAGTCCGCAGGCGGACAAGAATGCCACGCTGAATGTCGGTTTGCCCAAGGCGTTGACCCCGGAGAACTGGCGTCTGGGCACGATAGATTTCCTAGCCGATGCGGACGGCATCGGCCGTCGATACTACGTCTATCAGAGTGCGTACGGATGGAAAATTCCTTCACTGCCGGCGCGGGTGGCGCAAGACCTCGGCCTCGCCGTGCCGGATGTCGAGTCGATCAGGCTGAGCTGGCCGGGCGGGAAAACCGGCCGTGCGCATGTGTCCTTTTCGGATCTATACATCGATTTTAACAGCCAGAAGCGCAAGCGCGACCCGAACGAGTTCAAGGACAAGATCGTCATCATCGGGGTGACGGCCACCGGGTTGCATGACATCCGGCCGACGGCAGTGGGTTCGCAATACGACGGCATCGACATTCTGGCCGGCACACTGGACAACCTGAAGAACGGCAATTACCTGCGCCCGGTTCCGCCCGCATGGCCGGTGGCAATGGCGCTGGCCCTGCTAGTGTTCTTGTTTGCCGGGTTCCGCGCACAACTGCATACGCTGAAAATCGGCGCCGCACTTCTGGCGATTTCCGCCATTCTCATCGCAGGCCAATATATGGCGATCGGCAGGCTGCTGGTGCTTCCGGTGTTGCGCCCGCTGCTGTTCGCATGGGTGTTTTTCTTCATCGCGGCCCTGCAGGAATACCTGCGCGAGCGGCACGAGCGCGAGCAGGCCGTCCGGGAGTTCTCGCGCTTCGTCAATCCGCACGTGGTCAAGGAACTGATGGCGCACGGCGGCCTGTCGCGCGAGGGGGAAAGCCGCCAGGTCACCTTGTTGTTTTCCGACATCCGCGGCTTCACCACCTTGTCCGAATCGCGCACGCCGCAGGAAGTGGTCAGCCTGCTCAATCGCTATTTCAGCCGGCAGGTCGAAGTGATTTTCCGCAACGGTGGCGCGCTCGACAAATTCATCGGCGATTGCATCATGGCGATCTGGGGCGCGCCGCTGGACGACGCGAAGCACGCCGAGCACGCGATCCAGTGCGCGCTGGAAATGGCGGACGCGCTCGAAGCCTTCCGCAAGGATCTCGCCGATCCCAATGCGGACTTCGATGTGGGCATCGGCATTCATTCCGGACCGGCGGTGGTCGGCTTGATCGGCTCCGAGCAGCGGCGCGAATACACCGCAATCGGCGATACGGTGAACCTGGCAAGCCGGGTCGAAGGCCTGACCAAGGGCGTGGCGCGCATCCTGGTGTCGGAAGACACCATGCGCCTGTGCCCGGACGCCTTTGACTTTGTTCCGCGCGGACTCTATAAAGTGAAAGGCAGGACGCAGGAAGTGGCGTTGTTCGAACCCAAGAGGAAATTCGCATGAAGGCGGTCCGATGAAGTTTCTGTTACGGCTGATTGCCATTCTGGCAATGCTGATTGCAACGGCCTACGCAGCCGAGACCGGCTATACGTTGAAGGCGACCGAGGTCAAGGACAACCCCTTCCTCGATGCCAACACGGTTGCCACGCTTGCCGAAAAAACCACGGTGGAAATCGTGACCCGCCAGGGCGCCTGGATGAAGGTCAAGACAACCGATGCCAGGCAGCAGGGCTGGATCCGCATGTTGTCGGTGCGGCTCGGCAGTCCCGACCAGAAACCGCAGAGCGGCGGCAACCTGCTCTCCTCGCTCGGCATCGGCAGCCGGCCGAGGCCCTCGACCAATTCCACGGTGACCACCGGGGTGCGCGGCTTCTCCGAGGAGGATCTCGCCAACGCCAAGCCGAACGCGGCCGAAGTGGAGAAGATGAGGGGTTTCGCCGCCACGCCGGAAGAGGCGGCCAAGATGGCGGCGAGCGGCAAGCTTGCGGCAACGCAGGTCGCTTATTTCGACGAAAACGGCAAGCCGTTGAAGGAGAAGAAATGAGCGCGCGCCGGCTGGCAGGGGCCGCTGGGCTGATCGCCGCTGTTGTGCTAGGCGGCTGCAAATCCGGCGGCGGATTCGACCTGAAGAACGTCGACCTCAACAATGTCGTGAAAAGCGTCGGCAATCTGCGCGAAGTGCAGGAGCCCGAGGAAATTCATATCGGCCAGAGCATGACCGAAATATTGCTGGGTGCGCGGCCATTGTACGACGATGCCGAGCTGCAGCATTACGTGAATGAGGTCGGTCTGTGGGTTGCCCAGCAATCGGAGCGCCCGAACCTGCCCTGGCATTTCGGCATCAACGATTCGGACCACATCAATGCGTTTGCCACGCCCGGCGGCTACATCATCATCACCAGGGGGATGATGATGCAGTTGCGCAATGAAGCCGAACTGGCTGGCGTGCTCGGCCACGAAGTCGCGCACGTGAACCAGAAGCATCACCTCAAAGCGCTGCGCAAATCCGCATTCGTCAGCCTGCTCGGCGAAGGCGTGACTGCGGCAACCGATAGCAAACATGCCGAATTGGTGAAGAGCCTGACCGGTCCGACCAAGGAGTTGTATGCGCGCGGCCTGGACAAGTCCGACGAATTCGAAGCCGATCGCATGGGCGTCGTACTCGCGACTCGCGCCGGCTATGATCCCTATG
>JANXVW010000015.1 GCA_025351455.1 Betaproteobacteria bacterium
CCGCTGGGCCTGGGCGCCGGGCGCATCGGTAACTTCATCAATGCAGAGCTGTGGGGGCGCCCCACCGATGTGCCCTGGGCGATGATATTCCCGAACATCGACAATCTGCCGCGACACCCTTCGCAGCTCTACGAATTCGCTTTCGAAGGACTGGTGCTCTTCGCCGTGCTTTGGTGGTTCTCGCGCAAACCGCGGCCCACGGGCGCGGTATCCGGGCTGTTCCTGCTCGGCTACGGGATTTTGCGTTTCGTGGTTGAATTCACCCGTGAGCCGGACGGCTTCCTCGGGCTGCTCGCACTCGGATTCTCGATGGGCCAATGGCTGAGCCTACCGATGGCATTGAGCGGCATCGGATTACTGGTCTGGGCCTACCGCAAAAAAGCTAGTTGAGATCGCCCTGCTTGTTGGGCGGCTTGATCGCGAAGAAACTGCGCCGGTTCAGCAGGCGGCGGAAGTTGTCGAGCGACAGCAGGTGCGAATAAATTTTCTCCATCGCGCCGGCCGACATCAACCGGCGCAGCGGCTCCGCCGCAAGCGCTTCCAATGCGGTTCGCGTTACGCGATGCATGCCGTCCAGTTGCATGGTGAATCCATCGACCTCCGCCTTCATCGTGAACGGTTCGAGCAGCTTCATCTCCGCCAGCAACCGGCACAGCGAATCGCAGCGCACGAGGTCCTGTTCGTAATCGAAGATCAGTTTTTCCAGGAGGGTCCATTGCGACACGGGCCGGCCATCCGCGTCATAAAGCGCCTCGCCCGAATCGTGCAGCGCGCTCTGTTCGACGCAGACGATGCGTTCATCCTGTGTCTTGCCGTCGACCGTGACCCGGCTCATGCAGAACGGGTAACGGCGCACGTAGGCGGGGAGATACGCGCGCCGGTCCCACATGCCGTCGGTCAGGATGAACAGGTTCTGCTTGACCTGCATGCCGAGTACCAGCACGGCGTTGAATGTCTTGGCGTCGTCGTTGCTCACGAAGACGATCGGGTAGTCGCGGCACGCCGGTTCGAACTCCGACAGGCTCAGCGGCATGACGTGCAGCCGGTGGAAAATCGCCGGCGTTTCCTCGGCGCGCGGCAGCACAACCCGGTGGTTCTTGAGCAACGGCGTGATCTGCTCGTAACCCAGCGGAGGATCTATCTTCATCGGAAGGGTCTCGTTTTTTGTGCTGTTGTTTTCAGTATAATAACGCCGCTCCACCGCAACACGAAACACCGCCGGATCCGGGGACGTAGCTCAGCTGGGAGAGCGTCGCGTTCGCAATGCGAAGGTCGGGAGTTCGATCCTCCTCGTCTCCACCAAATACAAAAGCCACCATTGCGGTGGCTTTTGTATTTGGTGAGATGCAGGGGCAGATCGTACTCCCTCAGTTCGACCAGCGAGCAATACTCTCACGGAACGACGAGGTTGGGCCGCTTATGCGCGCTACAGATGGGATTGACGGAATGTCCGACGTCCGTGGTCATAAGCCACAGGATTGATTCTCCAAGGTAAAGGTTGGTTGCGATCCCCAGTGAGATAGTCGATGCGATATGTATTTTCCGGCGAAGCGTGCAGCACCCCGTTCATGACTCGCGCTGGATCGATGGCACCTTCCTTCGTGAGCTGACCAAGAACTTGCCAGACTTTCGGCCCCAGTCCGATGAACGTCGCATTTTTAAGAATCAAAGTTTCTTCTGCGAAATAGTCGAGAACATATTGGCGAAGTAGTCGGTGGTTCATCATATTCGGTCTCCCTTCATATTTCTTTCCGTTTACAAATACTGGGAAGCGCAATAGGGAGGTTGTCTGAACCAGATCGCATGCCGTATCGAATAATCTCGCTGCGCTGTCGATTTTCAACCATTGCTGTAGTCCCCAATGGTCAAGTTGCCGGATTAAATTGCTTCGGAACACGTCGCCGCTGAACGCTCCGGTTTTCTTTGCTGCTTCTAGAACTTCTTGCCCGGACTTTCCGGCTCGCAATTAGGTGCGAGCAACACGAACCGCGTTGCTCATCTGCGTCGGTCCTGGCGTAATACCTACGATGACAACTCGAGCCTTCGTGATTATGTAATCAAACGGCGCGTAATAGACGCTGACCGGACCATCGCGATCGAGCAGCAATCGATCGTCCAGGTCGCGGATCTCGATGTCACGAATGGTCGGGGCGAAGCGCGCGAAAAGATTCTGTTTCATATGGGGCTCCTTATTGTTGTTTGATGGAGAACAGAACCTATCAGTTGAAAATAGGCGACGAAACCCGCCTGGGACAATTTGCCTAGGCAAAACTCAAAAAGGCGCTTGCCTTCCTTCGGATGGACTCTCATGCGGCGGTTAATAGGGTAATTCGAGGTTAAATGGGGTATTTAATTGCCTTAATACCCCTTTAAGGCCTAGCATTACCCCATTTATCGACGTCGGACGCCAAATGCGCTCCCTTACTCCGGAATACCTCGCAAATTTGCGTTACGACGGCTCGCAGATGGCGACGCTGCGCGCCCTGGGGGAGTATCGGGGCAAGCAGCGGCTCTTTATCGCCCAATCTCCTGAAGCATTGCTCAGCCTCCGACAGGTGGCGGTCATCGAATCGACCGAATCCTCCAATCGTTTGGAAGGCGTGGTTGTGCCGTCTGCCCGACTCAAATTGCTGGTGGCGAAAGGTGCCGCGCCCAGAAACCGATCGGAGCAGGAAGTCGCCGGTTACCGTGACGCGCTCGCCTTGATCCATGAATCCGCAAACGACATGACCTTCTCGGAGAATATGGTTCTTCAACTCCACTCCGTACTTTATCGATACCTCCCGCAGCCAGGCGGTCGCTGGAAGGCGGCGAACAACGACATCGTTGAACGCCATCCGGATGGCGAGATGCGTGTACGTTTTCGGCCCGTCGCCGCGCACCTGACACCCATGGCAATGGCCGACCTCGTGTCGGAGTATCGGGCTGGAGTCGACCGGCATCTTGCAGATCCACTTGTAATGGTCCCGCTGGCGATCCTGGATTTTCTGTGCGTCCATCCGTTTCCCGATGGAAACGGAAGAGTGGCGCGACTGTTGACGCTCTTGCTTCTCTATCAATTCGACTACCAAGTCGGGCGCTACATCAGCCTCGAGCGCATCTTCGAGGAATCGAAAGAGGGTTACTACGAGAGCCTTGAAGCGAGCTCGCAGGGCTGGCATGAGGCGCAACATGACGCCCGGCCCTGGTTGGACTATTTTTGGGGAACCATGCTTGCCGCATACAAGGAATTCGAGAATCGTGTCGGCACCATCGAGCGAGGCCGCGGTGCCAAAGGCGACCGCGTGCGGGCAGAAGTGTCGCGCCGCAACGTGCCGTTTTCGATCTCGGATATCGAACAGGCTTGTCCGGGTGTGAGCCGCGACATGATCCGGGTCGTCCTGCGGGCCATGAAGTCGGAGGGACTCATTGAATCGACGGGTAAGGGGCGAAGCGCGAAATGGCGACCAGCGGTCGCGGCCAACTAGCCAACCAAAAGGATAGGCGTTGGGAATGGATCGACGCCAAGATAGGTTAAAAATCCACCAGACTTTCATCGACTGTCGACCTTCTCCGGTACCATCGCGATCCACCCTTCCAGCGGATCGATGCGTGCGGGCAAACCATAGTTTTCCTCGCGCTGTTGCCACGCCCACGCCGCCTGCATCGCGCAAAGCACGGCATCGAGCCGGTCGCCGGTTGCGTCGCGGACCAGAGAATTCATGAGGGGCGCCGACCCGGTCAGGGGAAATCCGAACGGATTATCAGTTGTGGTCAGCGCACCCACGATGGCTTTTCTCGCCCGCCTTCGCGCGGGCGTCTGTTTAATCTTGGCGTCGTTCTTGTACGAACCCTTCACCATCCGGCGCGCGGAAAAGCCGGGATAGGCCTCCAGCGCCACGCGTTGCGGATCGCCCGCATGCAATCCCGGGATGGTCACGCCGGCATCGAGCACGCGCGGTGCGCCCTCGAGGAACATCAGTCCGACCGGGGGATTGACCAGCTTGAGCGGTCTGTGCGATCCGGCCGGATGATCGGCAGCGCGGTGCGCGTAGCGATTTCCTGCCAGCCGGCCCTCGCGGTAGCGGTCCAGCATGGCGCGAAATTCTTCGCGACCCAGATTGCGGCAGTGGCCAACAAGCTGCGGCCATTCTTGCGGCAGGTCAAGATCGACTACGGCTTCGCGCGGCAGGCCGAAGGGAAAATCGAATCCGGCGATCCACGGCCCAGGCCGGCGCAGCCAGGACTCGAAATCCGTCCAGGCGGAAAATTCTTCGAGGCCCTCGAGAAGAAACGACGTGCGTTGAACGCGACCGCTGGCGATGGTGACCGGCTTGCGCGGGCGAGGACGGCTGGTGAAGTCCACGCCGTGGATCGGCCAATTGGCCGATTTATGCATGGTCGCGAATCAGGGTGCGAGTTTTTTCTCGATGCGCCGCGCAAAGACGGTCATTTCCTTCGCCGCCTGCCGGTCGCCGCGCCGCTCCGCAACTTCGACGCCGCGCCGATAGGTATCGAGGGCGCCATGCAGGATCCCGGCGTCGACGAATGCCATGCCGAGAACCTTCCAGGCTGCGGAGTAGGTGGGATCGAGTTCGAGCGCGCGTTTCAGGTGAAACACCGCGACCCAGGTGCTGCCAAGTTTGAGGTACTCGCCACCGAGGCTGAAGCGCAGCAGCGCGGAGTCCCGGCCTTGCGCGAGCAGGTTTTCGAGGTTGGAAATGATCGCCTGCGAATCCATGTCGATTATGCCCCCCGGCCTATAGCTCGATCCGCGTGCCCAGTTCGACGACCCGGTTCGCCGGAATCTTGAAAAAAGTGGTCGCGCTGGATGCATTGCGCGACATCAATGCGAACAGCTTTTCCCGCCACAATGCCATGCCCGGACCGACCTTGGGAATCAGCGTCTGCCGGCTGAGGAAAAACGAAGTCTCCATCATCTCGAATTTGAATCCCTTCGCGCCCGACAGCTTGAGCGCCAGCGGCACGTCGGGATCGTCCTTGAAGCCATAGCGGACCACAGCCCGATAGAAGTCGGAGCCCAGCGCCTCGATTTCGATACGCTCTTCGTCGGGAACATGGGGGATGTCGCTCGTGCTGACTGTGAGCAGGACGATGCGCTCGTGCAGCACCTTGTTGTGATTCAGGTTGTGCAGCAGTGCATGCGGCACGCCTTCGGACGCCGCGGTCAGGAAAACCGCGGTACCCGGTACCCGCGTCGGCGGATGCGCGGTGACGCTCTGGATGAAGGGTTCGAGCGGGATTGCGCCGGGCGAGAGCCGTTCCATCAGCAACTGCCGTCCGCGCTTCCATGTCACCAGGAGGATGAACAGCGCGATCGCCACGACGATCGGGAACCAGCCGCCATGGAACAGCTTGATCGCATTGGCGCTGAAGAACGACAGGTCGATGGTCAGGAAAATCACCAGCAACGGCAGCGCAATCCACAGCGGCCAGTGCCACAGTTGTCGCATCAGCACGAAGGCCAGGACGGTGTCGATGGCCATGGTGCCTGTGACGGCAATGCCGTAAGCGCCCGCGAGATTGCTGGACGTTTCGAAACCGAGCACCAGGCCGATCACCGCGGCAAGCAGCACCCAGTTGATCCAGGGCATGTAGATCTGTCCGATTTCGCTTTCGGAGGTATGCGTGACCTCGAGCCGCGGACAATAGCCGAGCTGGATCGCCTGTCGGGTCAGGGAATAGGTTCCCGTGATCACCGCTTGCGAGGCAATGACTGTGGCCATGGTGGCAAGAATCACCATCGGGTACAAAGCCCATTCCGGCGCCATGTGGTAGAACGGATTCTGTATCGCGTCCTTGTTGTGCAGGATCAGGGCGCCTTGTCCGAAATAATTCAGCATCAGGGCCGGCAGCACGTAGATAAACCAGGCCAGCCGGATCGGTTTCTTGCCGAAATGGCCCATGTCCGCATACAGCGCTTCGGTCCCGGTGATGGCCAGCACGACGGCGCCGAGTACGAGAAAGCCGCCGGTGGAATTTTCCGCGAAGAAGTGGACGGCATACCCCGGAGAGAAGGCGGCGAGGACGTCCGGGTACTTGACGATATTGATGATGCCCAGCAGCGCCAGCACCGCGAACCAGATAATGGTGATCGGCCCGAACAACGCCCCGACCATTTCCGTGCCCTTCTGCTGGAACAGGAACAGGCCGATCAGCACCAGAATGGTGATAGGAATGACGAAGGGCTTCAGGGCCGGTGTTGCGACTTCCAGGCCTTCCACTGCGGACAGCACCGAGATCGCCGGCGTGATGACGCCGTCTCCGTAGAACAGCGCGGCGCCGAACAGGCCGAGCGACATCAGAATCATGCGCCCGCGCGTGTTGCGCGTGGTGGATCGCAGCACCAGTGCGAGCAGGGCCATGATCCCGCCCTCGCCACGATTGTCCGCGCGCATCATGAACACCACGTACTTCAACGTGACGACGATGATCAGCGCCCAGGAAATCAGCGACAGCACGCCGAGCACGTTGTCATGGTTGGCCGCGACCGGATGGCTGCCGTTGAACGCCTCGCGCATCGAGTACAGCGGGCTGGTGCCGATGTCGCCGAACACCACGCCGATCGCCGCGACCGTCATCGGCAGTACGCCCTGCTTCTCGCGTTCGTTGCCATTGGAGCTCATTATTATTTTTTGTTCCTCAATGTTTCCGGTAATGCTGCGCGTCGACGGAGCAGCCTGTCTTTTCGCTCATCGGGCAAGACGGATGATGCAACGCGCTATGGCGTGGTGACAAGGCTCTGGCGACGGGTGTTCGGTTATCATCGTGAGAAATGCAGAGCCGGCCTGGCAGCTGGCTGTTGTTGTGGCGCAACATTCTATACCCGGAGCAAGCCGTGACCAAACAAGCCATCCAGACGCCGGATGCCCCGCAGGCGATCGGCACTTATTCGCAGGCGATACGCGCGGGCAGCACCGTTTACCTCTCCGGGCAGATCGGGCTCGATCCCGCCACAATGCAGGTGGTGGAAGGCATCGATGCGCAGATTCACCGCGTATTCCGCAATCTGCAGGCGGTCGCCACCGTGGCGGGTGCAAGTCTCGACGATGCGGTGAAACTCACGGTTTTCCTGACTGATCTCGCGCATTTTGCGCGTCTGAACGAGATCATGGCCCAATACCTCAAGCCGCCCTATCCGGCGCGCTCGGCGGTCGGCGTCTCGCAATTGCCGCGCGGCGCGCTGGTCGAGATCGAGGCGATATTGGTGAGGCGTGAGGAGTGAGGAGTGAGGAGTGAGGCGGCAAATCGACAGAAAGGCGCCGACCGAACCAAGCACAGGTCAAGGCGGAGCGAGTGAAACGCGCACTGTCGCAAGCGGAGAAACAGCCGGTGGTTCGCGCGGGCAAGAAACGCGCACCCGCGCGGGCTGTGTCGAAAGCCGCAGACAGTTCGTCCGTCTCACGCCTCGCGCCTGACGCCTCACCCCTCACCCCTTACGGCCAAAGGCCGGTATCCAGCGAAGTCGGGCACCCCTCACCCCTCACCCCTCCCCCCTCACTCGCGTTCGCCACACCCGCCGTTCAGCAAAAACTGGTGCGCATCGGCGTGCGCCAGCTGTCCGATCTGGTCACGCATCTTCCGT